>NZ_JBICYI010000005.1:0-433747 GCF_043200825.1 Streptomyces sp. NPDC048370
GGGAGCGGGGTCTGGTGCGTGCGATCGCAAGGCGGAGGAGGGAGTCAACGCGGAGCGTTGGCGACCGACGACAACGCGGCGAGCGCGCGTGCCAGACCCCGCGAGCCCGGCATGATCCAAACGAAAGGCCCTGAGGCGTGTGGGCCCGGGACCGCGGACGGCAGCCCTTGGCCCCGGGGGCGCGTGGGGCAGCCCCCGGGCCCGGGGGTCCGCGGACGGCAGCCCCCGGGCCGCCGTCCGCGATCCCCGCGGGTTCGCTACGCGCAGACGAGCGGGCCCCGCGGGTCGGCGGCCGTGCGGGCTGTCGGCGCCGCCAGGCGCGCTTCGAGGATGCCCCGCACCATCGGCCACTCCTCGTCCAGGACCGAGTAGAAGGCGGTGCTCCGTACGGCCCCGTCAAGGCCGCGCGAGTGGGCCCTGCGCACGCCCTCGCAGGTGGCGCCGAGGCGTTCGATGGCGGCCCGGGAGCGCAGGTTGCGGGCGTCGGCGCGCATCGAGACGCGCCGTACGCCCCACGCCTCGAAGGCGTGCCGCAGCATCAGCAGCTTGGCCTCGGTGTTCACGCCCGTGCCCTGGGCACGGGGCGAGAGCCAGGTGTTGCCGATCTCGGCCGCGTCGGGCACCGAGGTGAGCGGGTCGCCGTGGGGCACCCCCGGGACCGAGGGCCAGACCAGCGGCCCCTGCCAGTAGTCGAGTTCCAGAAATCGTGTCGATCCCACGACCCGCCCGTCGGCGGTACTGATGACGGCGAAGGGCAGCGCCCGGCCCGCGGCCTGTTCGGCCAGGGCACGTTCGATGTAGATCTCCGCCGCGTCCAGGCTGTGGGGGACGGGCGTGAACGCGTACGTCGTACGGTCCTCGGTGCCGGCCGCGGCGATCGCGGCGGCGTGCTGTGGTGCGAGGGGTTCCAGCCGTACGGTGCGGCCGGACAGCACAACGGAATGTGGCACGGGGCCTTCGGTCCTTCTGCGAGTGGGAGCTGCCCCGCGCCGACGTCACGGCGCGAAGGCGGTGGCACAGTCTCCGCCCCGCCACCCACGGAGTGGGAAAAGAACAGGTAAAGAACGCCCGAAGGTCGCGTGAATCCACCCTTCTGGCTGCTACCCCACTCGGCCCTTGACAAGGGGCAGCTCCAGGGTCCCGGTGTCCTCCGGCGCGGCGGTGACGATCACCGGCTTCACCCCCCGGTTCCCGCCGTACGCGTCGTCGCTCGCGGCGATCACGAACTCCAGCCGGTGCCCCGTCTCGTAGCGGTGGGCGATGCCCGGCAGCTCCACCGTGAAGAGCCGGGTCACGTCCGGTACGCGCACCGGCGCCACGAGCCGGTTGACCAGGGTCTTCCTGCCGTCCGGCGCGATGTCGTAGACCTTGGCGAAGAGCACCAGCTTGTCGGCGGCGTCGCCGGAGTCCTGGACCCGCTCGGTCTTCGGCGAGACGACCCGGAGCGTGGCCTTCGGGGAGCCGACGAGGTCGACGGGGGCGGTCAGCGGGGCGCTGGTCCAGCCGAGGTAGGTGCCCTTGGTGTCGTACGGCTGCGGGTCGGGCAGCCCGATCAGACCGGTGAGCGAGGACTCGGAGTGGCTGGTGGGGACCAGCCAGTTGCTGTACGTGCGCGAGCCGCGGGCGACCTTGGCGCGGTTGTCGACGAGCTTGCCGTCGCCGGAGAGGTAGAGCTTCTGGCTGAGGGCCGGGACGCGGGACGCCGTGGCGTAACCGCTCTGCCAGGAGCGGTAGTACGCGAACTCCGCGCCGGTGTCGGTGCTCGCGTCGCCCCGCAGGTACCGGTCGAACCAGGCGAGGACGCGCCCGCCGACGTACGTGGACTCCAGATTGCCCTGCCCGAGGTCGAGTTCGCCGGGCGCCTGTCCCCCGCTGTGCCCCCAGGACTGCCAGATCATCTTGGTCTCGACACCGCGCGACTGGAGCCGCTCGTAGGTGTCCTGGGCCTCGTTGAGGTTGAAGAGGCTGTCGGACTGGCCCTGGACGATCAGGGTCGGCGCCTTGACCCGGTCGAGGTACGAGACCGGGGAGACGCTCCGGGCGAAGTCGAGCATCTTCTTGGTGTCGGCGGCGGGGTAGCGGCCGGAGTTGAGCAGCCGGAGGGTGTCGCAGGCGTCGGTGACGAAGTGCAGACAGCGGAGGCTGTTGATGCGGGACGGATCGAGCGACGGGACGAGCAGCGGCTGCCCCTCCCCCATCAGGTAGAAGCCGTTGGCCCACTGCCATTTGAAGACGCCGGGGGTGGCGCGGTCGGCGCCGTTCGGGGCGAGGGAGTAGGCGAGGTCGTTCCAGGTGATGAGCGGGACGAGCGCGTCGAGCCGGGGGTCGACGGAGGCGGTGGCGAGCTGGATCGCGCCGCCGTAGGAGCCGCCGATCATGCCGACGCGCGGGTCGCCCGCACCGTCCTTGACGACGAAGTCCGCGCGGGTTCCGTCGTCGGCGGCACGCGTGCCGCCGAGGAAGTCGAGGAGCCGGGTGGCGGCCTGCCCGTCGATGCGGGGGTCGTCGAGGGAGATCAGGCAGCCGGACCTGCCGAAGCCGAGCCCGGAGTAGACCAGTCCGACGTAGCCCCGCTCGGCGAAGGCCTTCCCGATGGCGTCCGTGGACCCGTCCGCCTTGCTCCCGCCGAAGCCGTTGGTGGCGACCACGGCGGGCGCCGGGTGCGCCGCGTCCACCCCGGCCGGCCGGTAGAGGTCGGCGTCGACCGCACAGGTGCGCCCGCCCGCCTCGACGGTGAACGTCAGCGGGGTGACGGTGTAGGCCTGGGCCGAGGCTCCTGTCTCCGCGCCGCTCGCCGGACCGGCAAGGAGGAGCGGCGCGGCCAGCGCCGTACTCGCGGCCAGGACGAGGACCTTGCGGGAGAGCGGCAGCGCGCGGGACACGGACACGGGGCCTCCACACTGAGGATTACCGACTGGTAAGTACCGAGCGGGCCCATGGTGTGACACGTGTCAGACCGCGTCAACGCGGCTGACAGAGGTTGTTGACGGAGATTCAGTGAAGGTGTGCGCTCGCCCGGGACGGGTGCCTCGGCCACGCGCCTCAGCGGGCGCCGCCTCGTGCCACGCGCCTCAGGCGAGCGCCGGTACGTCCAGGGTGAGGGTCGCCGCGTCCGCGTCCAGGACCGCCGGTACGCCCAGCGGGAAGGTCAGCGCCGTGTCGCTGTGGCCGAAGCCCAGCTCCTCCACCACCGGGACGCCGAGTCCCGCCAGCCGGTCGGCGAGGACCGCGCGGACGCCCTCGTAGGGCCCGCACTCGGCCCAGGAGCCCAGGGCGATGCCCGCGACGCCGTCCAGCCAGCCGGAGCGCAGGAGTTGGGTCAGGATGCGGTCGAGGCGGTACGGCTCCTCCCCCACGTCCTCCAGAAGCAGCAGGCCGCCACGGGCCGAGGGGCGGGCGTGCGGGGTGCCGAGGTCGGCGGCGAGGAGGCTCACGCAGCCGCCGAGGGTGACTCCGTGGGCCCGGCCGGGGGCCATCGGGCGGGCGGTGTCGAGGCCGAGGGTCCGTACCGTCTCGGGCTCGAACAGCGTGGCGCGCAGGGACTCCTGGGTGCGCGGGTCCTTGAGGAACGTGGCCGCCGCGACCATCGGGCCGTGGAGCGTGGCGAGGCCGGCGCGGACGGCGAACGCCTCGTGCAGCGCGGTGACGTCGCTGTAGCCGACGAACACCTTGGGTCCCGCGGCCCGTATCGCCGCCCAGTCGATCAGGTCCACCATCCGCTGGGCTCCGTAGCCGCCCCTGGCGCAGAGCACCGCGGACACGCCGGGATCGCACCAGGCCTCCTGGAGGTCCCGGGCGCGACCCTCGTCGCCTCCGGCGAGGTACCCCAACTCCCCGTGGACATCGAGCACATGGGGTGCGACGACGGGTTCCAGATCCCAGCCTCGCAGGATGTCGAGGCCCGCCGCCAGCCGGTCCTCCGGGATCGGCCCGCTGGGGGCGACGACGGCGACCCGTGCGCCGGGGCGGAGGCGCGCGGGCCGGGCGAGCGGGGTCACGGTCACTTCTTCAGCTCCAGGAGGGGGACGTCGGGGCGCGCGATGCCGAAGGTCTGTGCGTACAGGGAGAGTTCGGCCTCCAGGGCGCGGATCATCGTCTCGGCGCGGCGGAAGCCGTGGCCCTCGCCCTCGAAGGCGATGGAGGCGTGCGGGACGCCCCGTCCCGCCATCCGGGCGAGGAACCGCTCGGCCTGCGCGGGCGGGCAGATCACGTCGTCGAGGCCCTGGAGCAGCAGGAAGGGGGCGGCGATCCGCTCGACGTGGTCGAGCGGCGAGCGTTCCTGGTAGCGGGCCGGTACCTCGGCGAGGGGCCCGACGAGCGACTCCAGGTACTGGGACTCGAAGTCGTGGGTCTCGTCGGTGGCCCAGCCGAGGAGGTCGAGGATGGGGTAGATGATCGTGCCGCAGGCGTAGACCTCGGAGGCGACGAGGGATGCGGCGGTCGTCCAGCCGCCCGCGCTGCCGCCCCGGACGGCGAGCCGGGCCGGGTCGGCGGTGCCCTCGGTGGCGAGCGCCTCCGCGACGGCGGCGCAGTCCTCCACGTCGACCACGCCCCACTGCTCGCGCAGCCGTTCGCGGTACTCCCGCCCGTAGCCGGTGGAGCCGCCGTAGTTGACCTCGGCGACTCCGATGCCCCGGGAGGTGAAGTAGGCGATCTCCAGGTCGAGGACGAGCGGGGCGTGCCCGGTCGGTCCGCCGTGCGCCCACACCACGTAGGGCGGCAGCTCCTGTCCCGGCGGGGTGCGGTCGGGGCTGTGCGGCGGGTAGACGTGGGCGTGGATCTCGCGGTTGTCGGGCCCGGTGAAGGTACGGATCTGGGGCTCGGGGTAGTACGACGGGTCGACCGGGTCCTCGTGGGCGGAGCCGATGACCCGGGCCCTGCCCGTGCAGGTGTCCAGCTCCACGACCTCGTAGCCGCTGCGCGGGCTGGCGGCGACGCCGACGACCCGGGTGCCGTGCGCGGCGAGGGTGGCGGCCCACTCGGTCCACGGTCCGGCGCCGTCGACGAGCTCGCCGCTCTCGGGGTCGAGTATCCCGAGCGCGGTGGCGCCCTTGCCGTGGATGACGGCGACGAGGCCGTTCTCCAGGGGCTGGAACCAGGTGATGCCGATCTTCCACAGCGGGCCGCCGAACTCCTCGGGGCGCGGGCACAGGGCGACCGGCTCGTCGCCGGCCGCCGTTCCCGCGCGGTAGAGGTTCCACCAGCCGCTGCGGTCGCTGACGTACAGGAGCTGTCCGCCGGCGGACCAGCCGACCTGCGGTACCGACTCCTCGGGTCCGCCGGCCACGGTCCGCGCCGGGCCGAACGTGCCCTCGGGGGTGACGTCGGCGAGGAGGACCTCCGTGCCGTCCCAGGGCATGCGGGGGTGGTCCCAGCCGATCCAGGTGGCCTGCCGGCCGTCCGGGGAGAGCCGGGGTCCCGTGACGAACCGGTGCTGCCCGTCGGAGAGTTCACGGATCGCGGCGCGGTCGTCGGCGGCCGATCCGTCGAGGGGTACGGCGACCAGGGCGCGGCGCACATCGGTGGGTCCGGTGCCGGTGAACTCCTCCAGGACGCACCAGACTTCGCCGCGCTCGGGGTGGATCACGGGGTCGACCCAGCGCAGTCCGCCGCCGACGGGGGAGACGGGGGTGAGCGGCCGGGGCCCGGAGTCGGTGGGGGCGTCGGGTTCGTACGCGTACAGCCGCTGGTCGGCGAAGTGGACGAACACGACGAGCGGCCCGTCGTCCCCGCGCGCCAGGCCCGCCCAGGGCAGTCCGCCGTACTCGATCACCCGGCTGCGGACGTTCCAGGGGGCCGGGAGCACCGACTCCTCGGTGCCGTCGACGCGGCGGCGTACGAGCGCGCGCCGGCCGCCCTCGGTGGGGCGGGGCGCGGTCCACCACACCTCGTCGCCGACGACGCCGACGTACTCGGGCCGCCCGTCGTGGCGGGCGGCCAGCGCGGCGTCGATGGGGGAAGGCCAGGTGCCGTAGGCGCCCGTGGGTACCATCGCGACTTCCTTTGCACGGACGTGGGGGAACGGAAGCGAACTTACGCGACCTGGCGCGGTGTTGGCGCTCGTACGCGGACTTACGCGGACTTCAGATAGCGGTCGAGGACACGTACCCCGAAGTGCAGGGCGTCGACGGGGACGCGCTCGTCGACACCGTGGAACAGCGCTCCGTAGTCGAGCCCCGGGGGGAGCTTCAGCGGGGAGAAGCCGTAGCCGGTGATGCCGAGCCGCGAGAACTGCTTCGCGTCGGTGCCGCCGGACATGGCGAACGGGACGACGTGCCCGGCCGGGTCGAAGTGCTCGACGGCCGCGCGCAGTCGGGCGAACGTGGGCGAGTCGACCGGGGCTTCCAGAGGGACCTCGCGGTGGTGGTACTCCCACTCCACGTCGGGCCCGGTGAGGAGATCCATCGTCTCCTCGAACTCCCTCTCACCGCCGGGAAGCGTCCGCCCGTCGATGTACGCGACGGCGTGCCCGGGGATGACGTTGACCTTGTAACCGGCGTCCAGGATCGTCGGGTTGGCGCTGTTGCGCACGGTCGGTTCGACGAGAGCGGCGGCCGGTCCGAGCTTGTCGAGGAGCAGGTCCACCTCGAAGCCGTCGGCGGTCACATCGGCCTCGATGCCGTACAGGGCGGCGAGTTCGCCGAGCGCGGCCCGTACGGTCGGGGTGAGGCGGACGGGCCAGTCGTGGGCGCCGATCCGGGCCACGGCCTCGGCGAGGCGGGTGACCGCGTTGGCGGTGTTCACCTTGGAGCCGTGGCCCGCCCGGCCGCTCGCGGTGAGCTTGACCCAGGCGGTGCCGCGCTCGCCCGCGGCGATCGGGTAGAGCGTCATCCCGGGGTTCGGATGGAAGCTGAACGCGCCGGACTCGCTGATGCCTTCCGTGCAGCCCTCGAAGAGCGGGGCGTGCCGGTCGGCGAGGAAGCCCGAGCCGTCCTCGGCGCTTGCCTCCTCGTCGGCGGTGTAGGCGAGGACGATGTCGCGGCGCGGTCGGATGCCCTGGCGCACCCAGGAGCGGACGACGGCGAGGACCATCGCGTCCATGTTCTTCATGTCGACGGCGCCGCGTCCCCACACCACTCCGTCACGGACCTCGCCGGAGAAGGGGTGGACGGCCCAGTCGGCGGGCTCGGCAGGGACGACGTCGAGGTGGCCGTGGACGAGGAGGGCGTCGGCGGAGGGGTCGGTGCCTTCGATCCGGGCGACCACGTTCGTACGCCCCGGGGTCCGCTCCAGCAGGGTCGGCTCCAGGCCGGCGTCGGCGAGGCGCTCGGCGACGTACTCGGCGGCCGGCCGCTCGCGGCAGTCCCCGCCGCCCCGGTTGGTGGTGTCGATCCTGATCAGCTCGGAGGTGAACGTCACCACCTCGTCGAGCGCCGTCCCGTCCGGGCCCTGGACCCGCTCAGCCATACTGCTCCTCCACCGCTGCGGAGACGATCGTGGTGACCGCCTTGAACGTGCGAATGCCCTCGTACATCGTCCCGCTGGTGTACGCGACACGGCGCTCGCCGCTCCGTGCCACGCCGGGGACGACGGTGGCGGCGGCCGCCAGATGCTCGGCGTCGAACTCGAGCTCGACGGTGAAGGGACCGCCCGCCACCGGCTCGTGCCGTACGGCGAGGGAGGCGGCGGCCTTCGCGGCGGCCCGGATCTCGCTCGCCGTGCGCTTCGGGGTCCGGCACACCGCCGCGTACCGCGAGACATGGTCCTTGACGGCGACCTTCTGTGCCTCGGGCGCGTATCCGAGGGCGTCCTCGCAGGTCAGGTCGTCGCCCGTGACGAGGACGACGGGGACGCCGTACTCCGCGACCACATGGGCGTTGAGCAGGCCCTCGCTCGCCCGCACTCCGTTCAGCCAGACGCCGGTGATGGAGTTGGCGAGGTAGGTGTGGGCGAGGACGCCCTCGGTTCCGGCGCCGGTGTGGTAGCCGACGAAGGCGATGCCGTCGACGTCGCCGTGCTGCACGCCCTCCACCATCGAGAGGGACTTGTGCCGACCGGTGAGCATCTCGGCCCGCTCGTCGAGCCGTTCGAGCAGCAGATTGCGCATGCTCCAGTGCGCCTCGTTGATCAGCACCTCGTCGGCGCCACCGTCGAGGAAGCCGAGGACCGCCGCGTTCACGTCGGAGGTGAACATGGCCCGGCACCGCTCCCACTGCGGTGTCCCCGGCAGCACGTCGGCGGGCCAGGTGACGCCGGTGGCGCCTTCCATGTCGGCGCTGATCAGGATCTTCACGAAAACCCTGTCCCCTCACGTTCGGTGACGACGACGCTCCTCCGGCGTCACGTTACGCCCCGGGGAAGGCCCAGGCCAGGACCACGGGAAGGTTTAGCGGTCTAGACCTCTAGGAGGGCTCGGCGGCGCCCGATCTCGGGCAGGAGCGACAGCAGACCGAGGACGGCGAGCACGGCGCCGAGCCAGAGCGGCGAGCGGAGCCCGTGGGCGTCGACGAGGAGGCCGCCGACGGACGAGCCGATGATGACGCCGAGGGTGATGAACGAGGAGTGGACGGTGTTCACCAGCGGTCCGGCGTTGCCGGCGCGCTGGACGCGGGTGACCATGGCAGGGTTCATGGTGACGCCCACCAGGCCGATGCCGGTCATGAGGACCACGGCGGCCGGGCCGACGTCGGCCAGCAGGGCGAAGCCGGTCAGGAACAGGACGTTGAGGGCGAGGCCGACGACCTGGACGCTCACGGTACGACGGTCCGCGAGTCGGCCGACGACCGTGTTGCCGATGACCGTGGCGGCGCCGTGGACGACGAGCAGGACGGGCACCGTTCCCTCCTCGAAGCCGCTGACCCGCGTGAGTATCGGGTTGAAGTAGCTGAAGGCGGAGAAGGTCGCGCCGATGACGAGCGTGCTGGTGGTGAGCACCAGCCACAGCCGGGGCCTGCGGAAGACCTGGACCTCGGCGCGGAACGAACCGCCAGCGTTCCCCGGCAGCTCCAGCCGGGGCACGCCCACCGCCACCGCCGCGGCGGCGAACACGGCCAGCGCGGTGATCGCCCAGAAGGCGGCGCGCCAGCCCAGGTGACCGCCGATGAACGTCGCCATGGGCAGCCCCAGGAGAGTGCCGAGCATCAGGCCGTTCATCACCACACCGATGGCCCGGCCGCGGACCTCCTCCCGGGTCAGCACGGAGCAGACGGAGATGGCGACACCGAAGAAGGCCTGTGAGGCGACGCCGGTGATGACGCGGGCCACGACCATCGCGCCGTACGAAGTGGCCGTCGCGGCCAGCAGGTTGCCCGCCAGGAAGACGCCGAAGAGCACGAGGAGCGCCGACTTGGGGCGCAGCTTGAGTACGGCGACGGTCAGGAAGGGGCCACCGACCGCCATGGCGACGGCGAACGTGGTGATGAGGTAACCGATCTGAGGGATGGTCACATCGAGCCCGGCCGCCAGCTGCGGCATGAGGCCCGCGACGACGAACTCGCTGGTGACCATGGCGAAGATGCCGATGGCCAGTACGTACACGGCGCGTGGCACGTGGTTCACGTCCTTCGTTGCTCGGGGAGAGTCTGGGATCCAGAGTTTTGGACTGATCAGTACGAAATGAGGACAGGGCTGTACGCGGCAGGGCGCGCGAAGGCACGGAAGCGAGGCGCTCGGGACGTCAGCCGGTCAGGGCGTCAGCCGGTCTGCGCGTCAAGCGGCCAGGGCGTCCAAGGCGATGGCGGCGATGGACTCGATGACGGCGCGGTCGGCGCCGTTCTGCGCGGAGACGCGCATCCCCGCGACGGCGGCGGTGAAGAACCGGGCGAGCTCGTCCGGCCGCCGGGAGCGCGCGAACACCCCGGCGCCCTGACCGGCGGCGATGGTCGCCGCGAGCGCCGCGAGCCGGCGCCCCTGGTCCCGCCCGAGGAGCGCGGCCGCCTGAGGGTCGCGCCCCGCCAGTTCGACCGTGCTGTTCACGCCGAGACAGCCGATGCCGATCCCCGCCCGACGATGGGTCTCCTCGATCTCGACGACCGACGCCATGACGCCCTTGAGACGGTCGAGGGGCGAGAGCGTCTCGTCCTCCAGGAGCGCGAGCTGCGTGCTCGTCGTCATCTCGGTGTAGCGCGTGAGCGCCCGCAGGAACAGCGCGTGCTTGCTGGAGAAGGTGTTGTAGATGCTGCTGCGCCCGAGCCCTGTCGCCTCGCACAGGTCCTGGGTGGAGGTGGCTTCGTAGCCCTTCTCCCAGAACAGATGCATCGCGGCGTCCAGGGCGCGCGCCTCGTCGAACGTCTTCGGGCGTGCCATGGAAGGACCGTAGCAAGTATTGGACCGCCCAGTCCAATACTGGGATCCGCCCGTGTCCGCCTTGATCCGAATCGGGCGATTTCCCGTCAACAGGTGCGTATAGGCTGACCGCTGCAGTTGCCCGCCCCGTCATGCCCCTACGGTCATGCCCCCTACCGTCAGGAGACCTCTCGGTGACCACCGCGATCGCCCCCGCCGAAGCCACGACCCCCGAGGAGCCCGAGGCCCCCGAGGCTCCCATGGCGACGGACTTCGTCGTCCAGGACATGCCCGACGTCGTGGTGCGGGACGCCCGGGAGTTCGGCGTCTACGCCCGGACCGGCGGCTGGGCGTTCGCGTTGAAGGTGGCGCGGAGCGTGCGCCCCGGCGGGCAGGCCGCCGGGGAGTCGGGGAAAGTCTCGGCGAAGGCCTTCGCCGAGCTGGCCGAGTGCTCCCCGGAGCGGGTCATGCGCTTCTACAAGGCCTGGGACATGGCCGCCGACGACGGGCTCGTCCCGCAGTTCGAGGCGCTGGTCCCGGGTGAGGACATCGAGCTGCCCGAGGCCGACGTCTGGCTCTCGTACTACTCCTCCCGCTCCAGCGCCTCCTCCGTGCGCGGGCACGCGATCACCGCCGCCGCCGAGGCCGAGGGCATCCGGCCGACGAAGGCCCTCGAGGTCGCGGAGAACCCCACCGCCCTGCGGGCCGCGATCCTCGCCGACCCCGGCACGGCGGAGGCCGCGCGCGGCGCGCTGCTCGACCGGATGAAGGAGGACCCGGCGCTGCAGACCGAGATGGCACGGGCCATCGCCAGGACCGGCGACCTGAAGAAGGCCGTCGCGAACGAGGCCAAGGCCGCCGACCGGATCGGGTACGTACGGCAGATCGTGGAGAACGGCCGGATCAGGACGCCCGCCGGGCAGACGGTCGAGGCGCCCGCCGCGCTGCGCGCGGAGGCCGAGCGGCACCTCTCCCTCATCGACGAGCTCGACGACGCCGAAGAGGCGGGCGAGTGGGCCGGCGAGGCGTACGACGCGGTGAAGGTCATGGTCGCGGAGGCCGTGGAGGCCGATCCCGCGCTGCGCGTCCAGGAGCGCCGTACGAAGTTCTACAACAGCCTGCAGAAGGCCACGAAGGTCTTCGAGGAGCTGACCCTCGACGAAGTCCTGGAGGAGGACGTCGTCGACGACGACATGCTCCAGCGCCTCGAAGCCCTGCAGGCAGCGATCAGCAGCTGCATCGACACGCTGCGCAAGGCGACCGCCGCCTCCTGAGGCACCTCCAGGGCCGACGCGGGCTCAGTCCTCGTGGCCGAGCTGGAGGTCGCGTTCGGTGCGTCCGCCGCCCGCGACCTGGAGCACGGTGGCGACCGGCGGATAGCCGGCCGCGATGACCGTGTACTCGCCCGAGGACAGGTCCACGAAGCGGAAGGTGCCGTCAGGCCCTGTCGTCAGGGTGTCGACCACGTTGCCGGCCGCGTCGAGGAGCGTCACCCTCGCGTCCTCGACCGGCCGGCCGCCGCCCGCGCGCACCGTCCCGCGCAGCACCGCGCCGCCCGCCAGCTCGATGTCCTGGCGGGTCTCGCGGGCGGCCTGCACGCTCACGGGCAGCGCGGCGGGCCGGAAGGCGGGGGCGCTCGCGGCGAGCGTGTACTCGCCGGCCACCAGCTCCGTGATGACGTAGCCGCCCTCGCGTCCGCTGCGCGTCGAGGCGACGACCTCACCGCGTACGTCGGTCAGGGTGACCGCCGCGTCCCGTACGGGAGTTCCGTCGGCGGTCACGACCGAGCCGGCGAGCCGGCCCGCGCCGCCGAGGACGACGTCGAGCTCCACAGGCCGCTCGCCGACGGTGACGGAGACGGCCTGCGGCTGGTGGCCGCCGGCCGCCGCGATCAGGACGTACGAGCCGGGTCCTGGGACGCTGAGCGCGTACCGCCCGTCCTCGCCGCTGCCGCCCCGGCCGATCTGCCGCCCCTGGACGTCGATGAGGGTGAGCGCGGCGCGCGGGACGCGGCTGCCGTCGTGGTGCTGGACGGTGCCGCAGACCGGGAGCCCTGCGGTGTACGCGGCGGGGGTGGGGGCGGCCGACGCGCGGGCCCGTGGGACGGCGGTGGGGGCCTCGGTGGTGGGGGTGTGGTGGGACACCAGCGGTTTCTCCTTGAGGAAGAAGGCGAGGACGAGACCGAGCACGAGGACCGGCACGAGGTAGAGGAAGATGCGCGGCATCGCGTCCGCGTACGCCTGGATGTATGCGTCGCGCAGCGCGGGCGGCAGGGCGTGCACCGCCTGCGGGGTGATCGATTCGGCGGCGGGCAGCGGCATGTTCGCCGTACGGGGCAGGGAGTCGGCGAGGGCGTCGTCGAGCCGGGAGGCGAAGAGGGTGCCGAAGATGGCGGCGCCGACGCTGCCGCCGATCTGGCGGAAGTAGTTGTGGGCGCTGGTGGCGGTGCCGAGGTCCGAGGGGCGGACGGAGTTCTGGACGGCGAGGATCAGGACCGGCATGACCAGGCCGATGCCGATGCCGAGGACGGCCTGCCAGAGGCTGTGGTGGAGGCGAGGGGTGTCGGTCTCCATGCGGGAGAGCAGCCACATGCCGAGGACGGAGACGGCTCCGCCGACCACCGGGTAGATCCTGTAGTGGCCGGTACGGGTGATCAGCTGCCCGGAGACGATCGAGGCGAGGACGATCCCGCCCATCAGGGGCAGCATGAGCAGGCCCGACTCGGTGGCGGTGGCGCCCTCGACCATCTGCAGGAAGGTCGGCAGATAGCTGGCGGCGCCGAAGAGCGCGATGCCGACGACGGCTCCGACGAGGCTGGTGACGGTGAAGACCGAGTCGCGGAACAGCCGGAGCGGGATGAGGGGTTCGGGGGCGAAGTGCTCGACGACGAGGAAGAGCAGGGTCGTTCCGGCCGCGCCTGCGGCGAGGCCGATGATGACCCTGGAGCCCCAGGCGTACTCGGTCCCGCCCCAACTGGTCAGCAGGACCAGGCAGGTGGAGGCGGCGGCGAGCAGGATCGCGCCGAGCACGTCGAGCCTCGCCCGGGTGCGGGGCTTGGGAAGTTTGAGCACCACGGCGACGACGGCGAGGGTGACGAGCCCGAAGGGCACGTTGAAGTAGAAGCACCAGCGCCAGGAGACGTGGTCGGTGAAGAAGCCGCCGAGCAGGGGTCCCGCGACGGAGGCGAGGCCGAAGGCGGCGCCGATGAGGCCCATGTAGCGGCCGCGTTCCCTGGCCGGGACGATGTCCGCGATGATCGCCTGGACGCCGATCATCAGGCCGCCCGCGCCGACGCCCTGGACGGCGCGGAAGGCGATGAGTTCGTCCATCGACCGTGACCAGCCGGCCAGGGCCGAGCCGATGACGAAGACCACGATGGCGAAGAGGAAGACGCCCTTGCGGCCGAAGAGGTCGCCGAGCTTGCCGTAGATCGGCAGGCCGATGGTGGCGGTCAGCAGATACGCGGTGATCGCCCAGGACATCCGGTCCAGGCCCTGGAGTTCGCCGACGATCTTCGGCAGGGCGGTGGCGACGATCATCTGCTCCAGCGCGGCGAGCAGCAGCGCGAGCATGAGGCCGAAGAAGACGAGCCGGACGCGGCGGGGGTCGAGGGCGCCGTCCTCGGGTGCGGCCGGTGGTGCCTGGTCGGAGGGCGGATCGTCCGCGACGCGCGGTACGTCGTCCTTCACCAGCGTGATCGCACCCACGTGCTGCTCCCCTCGTCACGACTTCAGCGCCGCGCCATTCTTCGCATTGGGCGCGAAGCGGGAGCAAGTCGGGCGGTACGGAGGCTCAGCGCCGCCCATGATCGCGAACGGGCCTGCCACGCGGCGCACTTGGGGCGCTCATCAGCGCGTTTACGGGGAGGCGTGCGACCCCCGAGCGCGCGGGGCGCTCTTGTGGGGGTCGCACGAAAACCACTCGAATCGGTGAGCGCGCGGGCGTTACTTCTCCACCTCGGTGGCGAGGTTGGCCAGCACGGCGTCATAGATCCGGCCAAGTCCCTTGGGCGCGAAGGTCTTCTCGAAGAAGCCGCCGATGCCGCCGGCGCCGTCCCAGACGGTGGTGACGACGGCCTTCGACCTGCCCTCGCCCGCCGGGGTGACGGTCCAGGTGGTGACCATGGAGGAGTTGCGGTCCTTCTCGACCAGCTGCCCGTCGGTCGGCTCGGTGACCTCCAGGAGGCAGTCGCGGATGCGCTTGCTGGTGGCCTGGAGCTTCCAGTGGACGAGGGTTCCCTCGCCGTCGCCGCCCTCGCGCACCTCGTACTCGCTGAAGTGCTCGGGCAGCACCTTCGCGCGCGTGCCGCTGTAGTCGGCGAGGGCGTCGAACACCGTCTCCGGGTCCGCCGCGATGATCCGCTCCGTGGTGGCCTCGACCTGCGCCATGGCACTTCCTCCAGCACTTGTTCTTCAGGGGTGTGGCGCCCAGCCAACCACCTGGGCGCGGGCCTCCCAAATCCGGGTTCCCCAAGGGATCCCCACGGGTTCCTTCTCGCTCCGCAACGATCAAGGGAACATGTGTTCTATTCTGGGGGCGGCTGAGGACACTGCTACCGAGGAGGCGTCCATGCGCTGGGACAATCTGGGCGACAACGGCGTCGCCGCCGAGACCGCGCTGTTCGGCACGGACGCGGTCACCACCCGCACGTTCGACACCCCCGAGTTCCGCGGGATCACCTTCCACGAGGTGCGGGCCCGCTCGATCGTGAACCGGGTGCCGGGCGCCTCCCGCATGCCGTTCGAGTGGACGGTCAACCCGTATCGCGGCTGCACGCACGCGTGCGTGTACTGCTTCGCCCGCAAGACCCACAGCTATCTGGACCTCGACACCGGCCTCGGCTTCGACTCCCAGATCGTGGTGAAGATCAACGCGCCGGAGCTGGTGCGCCGCCAGCTCTCCTCACGCCGCTGGCAGGGGGCGCACATCGCGATGGGCACGAACGTCGACTGCTACCAGCGGGCCGAGGGCCGATACCGGCTGATGCCGGGGATCATCGAGGCCCTGCGGGACCACGCGAACCCCTTCTCCATCCTCACCAAGGGCACCCTGATCCTGCGCGACCTCGATCTACTGGTCCAGGCGTCCGAGGTGACCGAGGTCGGCATCTCGGTCTCCGTCGGTTTCACGGACCAGGAGCTGTGGCGCACGGTCGAGCCCGGCACCCCCTCCCCGCAGCGGCGCCTCGACGTCGTACGGACGCTCGGCGAGCACGGCATCGGCTGCGGGGTGCTGATGGCCCCGGTGATTCCGTTCCTGGGCGACCGGCCCGAGCAGCTGCGGGAGACCGTGCGCGCGGTCGCAGAGGCGGGCGCGACCTCCGTGACCCCGCTCGTCCTGCATCTGCGGCCCGGAGCGCGCGAGTGGTTCTTCACCTGGCTGCGGCAGCACCACCCACGGCTCGTGGGGCGGTACGAGCGGATGTACGCGGATGGCGCCTACGCGCCGACCTGGTACCAGCGCCGGATCACCCGTCAGGTGCACGAGCTGGCCGCCGAGTTCGGCATCGGGCCCGCCCACCGGGGCGCGGCGCGCCGGACCCCCGTACCGGAGGAGCCCGCGCTCGCGGGGGCGCCCGAGCAGCTGAGCCTCCTCTGACTCCCCCCGACGCCCCAGCCTCCGGTCGGATGAACTGACGGATCGTCTGTTCGGGTCAACTCTGGGCGGAACAGGTCCGTTCACCTTCCCCGCTGGGCACGGACGCCCTATGACCACACGCGCAGGAATGCTGATCGCCGCTGGGGCTCTGGTCGCCGGGACGACCACCGTCCTGCCCGCTTCCGCGAATCCCCGGCCCGAGCCGACCCCCCGCCCGATCGCGCCGCTCGTCTGGAGCGGCTGTGCCACCCAGGCCTATCCGAAGCTCCAGTGCGCCACCCTCAAGGTGCCGCTGAACCACGACGACCCGGCCGGCCGGAACATCACGATCGCGCTCACCCGGATCCCGCACACCGCCAAGGAGTCCCAGGGTCCGCTGGTCGTCAACCCGGGCGGACCGGGCGGAAGCGGCCGCACGATGGCCGGGTTCGTGGCCGCCTCGCTGCCCGCGAAGGTGGCGGCGCAGTACGACGTCATCGGCTTCGACCCGCGCGGGGTCGGTAGAAGCGAGCCCGCGCTGAACTGCCGGCCCGGCCACTTCGACCCGGTGCGCCACGACTCGGTGCCGAGCGGGGCGGAGGGCGAGCAGCGGGGCGTCGAGCGGGCCCAGGCCTTCGCGAAGTCCTGCGGGGAGAAGTACGCCGACGTCCTTCCGTACATCGACACGGTCAGCACGGCCCGGGACCTGGACGCGATCCGGGCGGCGCTCGGCGCACCCAAGCTCACCTATCTGGGCTACTCCTACGGCACCTATCTCGGCGCCGTGTACGCGCGGCTCTACCCGGAGCGGGTGCGCCGCATGGCGCTGGACTCCGTCGTCAACCCGCAGGGGGTCTGGTACGAGGACAACATCGCGCAGGACTACGCCTTCGACACCCGCCACAAGGACTTCATGGCCTGGGTGGCCCGCCAGGACGCCACGTACGGACTCGGGACGGACCCGGCGGCGGTCGAAGCCGCCTGGTACCGGATGCGGGGCGCGCTGCGGCAGAACCCGGCGGGCGGCAAGGTGGGCCCGGGCGAGCTGGAGGACACGTACCTGCCGGGCGGGTACTACAACGGCTACTGGCCCAAGCTCGCCGAGGCGTTCTCGGCGTACGTGAACGACAAGGACGCGGTCCCGCTGACCCGGGCGTACGAGAACTTCGGGGCGGCGGACTCCGGGGCCGACAACAGCTACTCGATCTACACGAGCGTGCAGTGCCGGGACGCCAAGTGGCCGCGCGACTGGAACACCTGGCGCACGGACAACTGGGACGTGCACGCCAAGGCACCCTTCTCCACCTGGAACAACGCCTGGTACAACGCTCCGTGCGCGTTCTGGCCGGTGGACTCGCTCACGCCGCCGGACGTCTCGAACGACGAGGTGCCGCCGGTGCTGATCCTCCAGGCGACGGACGACGCCGCCACGCCCTACGAGGGCGGGGTCGCGCTGCACCGGATGATCCAGGGCTCCAGCCTGGTCGTCGAGGAGGGCGGCGGGAACCACGGGGTGACCCTGGGCGGCAACGACTGCCTGGACGAGCACCTGGCTACCTACCTCGCCACGGGAACCGTGCCGCGCGGCGACGGGCAGACGGAGGCGGACGCGGTGTGCGCGGCGCTCCCGGAGCCCGAGCCGAAGCCGAAGACGCAGGCGAAGACGCAGACGAAGAAGGTGGGCGAGAAGCGCACCGCCACCGTCGCGCCGGCCACCACGGCCGCCACCGGCGGCGCGGTCCTGCACGCGCTCCTCGGCCACGAGCGCTGACGGCCCGGGGGCCGGCCTCGACTGTCAGTGGCGTGCGCGAGGATGTCGGGCATGAGTTCGCACCTGACCCACGTGTCCGCCCCTGACGGTGTCGCCGCCAGCCCCCAGTACAGCCATGTCGTGTGGGGCACGGGCCGGTTCGTCGCGATATCCGGCCAGTGCTCCCTCGACGCCTCGGGCGCCGTCGTCGGGGCGGACGACCCGGTCGCGCAGGCCCGTCAGGTCTTCGCGAACCTGCGGCGCTGCCTCGGGGCCGCGGGCGCGGGGTTCGAGGACGTGGTGAAGCTGACGTACTTCGTCACGGACGTCGCCCACCTGCCCGCCGTCCGGGCGGCGCGGGACGAGGCGTTCGGCGCCGCACCGCTCCCGGCGAGTTCGGCGGTCCAGGTCGCCGCCCTGGTCCGCCCGGACCTGCTGATCGAGATCGAGGCCTTCGCGCTGGTCCAGGAGGACAGCTAGGGTCTTTCGTTTGGATCAGGCCGGATCAGGGAGCCGGGTGAGGGCCGCCGCTGCCGCCGGGCCGAGGCGGGGGTGGGGCAGGGCGGCTTCGAGGGTCGGCCTTGCGCGGGTGTCGGCGAGCGTGCCGAGGCCCTCGACGCAGGCGAGGCCCACCCGCCAGTGCGGATCGTCGCTCGCCAGGCGCCGTTCGAGGACGGCGACCAGGGTCGGTACGGACTCGGGGGCGCGCAGGTCGGTGAGGAGCCTGACCGGGAAGAGCGCGTAGGCGACGCGGAGTTCGTTGGTGGCGAGGGCGGCGGCGGCGCGCGCCGTGCGGGGGTCGCCGAGCCGGGCCAGGGCGTAGGCGGCGGAGACGCAGCGCTCGGGGTCGCGGTGGTTGAGGAGCAGGACCAGGGCCTCGAAGGCGCGCGGGTCGCCGGCGAGGCCGAGCCGGAAAGCGGCGATCTCGCGGGCCCAGAGGGGTCGTCCTGGCGCGGTCAGGACGCGTGCGAACTCCTCGGGATCGTCGAGCGCGGCGAGTTCTTCGAATGGCTTTCGATCGGCTTCGCCGGCCTCGTGGATCTCGTCCCGCAATCGATCGATCATCGAGCAGAATTCGGGGTCCTGGGCGATTTCCATGGCCGTCAGCGTATCCGCGATCCAGATCACATTTTCCGAACTCCCCGGGACTGGCGCGCTCGTTACCCGCCGGTTAATCTCAGGTGAGCGGGTAACCCCCGCACCTCACAACGGCCTGGTGACGCAGCCGTCGTGAGATCGAGTGTGTCGGTTCGGCAGTTTCAGACGTGACTCCGGGACAGAGTCCGTCGCCCCTTTTCCCGCGCGGCCCTCTCGCGCCCTCATGCGACCCGTTTCGCCCCGCACCGCGACCCGTTTCGCCCGCACGCGATCCGTTCGCCCGCTCGTACGCGATCCGTTTCGCCCCCGCGATCCGTTTCGCCCTCGCGATTCGCCTTTCGCGCCCGCAATCGCCGCCTTCAGTCGTCACTCTTCACCTCCTGGAGTCCCCTGATGGACACCCCTCTCTCCACCATCGCCGTCGTCGGTCTCGGCACCATGGGCAAGGGCATCGCCGATGTCCTCGCCCGGGCCGGCCGCGAGGTCATCGGTATCGACATCAGCGAAGCCGCCGCCGGCCAGGCGGTCGCCGCCCTGGAGGCGTCCACCGCCCGCGCGGTGGCCCGTGAGCGGATCACCGAGGAGGAGCGGCGGGACGTCCTCGCCCGCTTCCGTACCTACTCCGACCTGCAGGCGGCGGCCGACGCCGACCTCGTGATCGAGGTCGTGCCCGAGTCGTACGAGGCCAAGCAGGAGGTCTTCCGGGCGCTCGACACGATCATCCGGCCCGACGCGATCATCGCCACCGGCACCAACGCCCTCTCCGTGACCCGGCTCGCGGCCGACTCGGCGCACCCGGAGCGCGTGCTCGGTCTGCACTTCTTCACGCCCGTCCAGGCCATGAAGCTGGTCGAGGTCGTCTCCTCCGTCCTCACCGCGCCGCAGGCCGTCGAGGCCGTCACGGCCCTGGCGCACGACCTCGGCAAGGAGCCGGTCGCGGTCGGCGACCGCCCTGGCTTCGTCGCGGACGGCCTGCTCTTCGGCTACCTCAACCAGGCCGCGGCGATGTACGAGGCGAAGTACGCCTCCCGCGAGGACATCGACGCCGCCATGAAGCTCGGCTGCGGCCTGCCGATGGGCCCGCTGGAGCTGCTCGACCTGATCGGCATCGACACGGCCCGTACGGTCCTGGAGGCGATGTACAGCGAGTCGCGCGACCGGCTGCACGCCCCGGCCCCGATCCTCAAGCAGCTCAGCGAGGCGGGCCTCACGGGCCGCAAGTCGGGCCGCGGTTTCTACACGTACGACGCGGCCGGTTCGGCCACCACGGTCCGCGACGCCCTGACCCCGCTGGAGAGCGCCGCGACCACCGGGGGCCGCGAGGTCCGCTCGGTCGGCGTGGCCGGCTCCGGCACCATGGCCTCCGGCATCGCCGAGGTCTTCGCCAAGGCCGGTTACGAGGTCGTGCTCGCCGCCCGCTCGCAGGAGAAGGCCGACACCGCCAAGGCCCGGATCGCGAAGTCCCTCGCCCGTTCGGTCGACAAGGGCCGGATGACCGGCGAGGCCCGCGACGAGACGCTCGCCCGGATCACCGCGGCCGGTTCGCTCGACGCCTTCGCCGAGGTCGACCTCGCCGTGGAGGCGGTCGCCGAGGACCTGGGGATCAAGCAGGAGCTGTTCGCCCGGCTCGACAAGATCTGCAGGCCGGGCGCGGTGCTCGCCACCACGACCTCGTCCCTGCCGGTCGTCGCCTGCGCCCGCGCGACCTCGCGCCCGCAGGACGTGATCGGGATGCACTTCTTCAACCCGGCGCCCGCGATGAAGCTGGTGGAGATCGTCCGTACGGTCCTGACCGCCGACGACGTCCACGCCACGGTCCGCGAGGTCACGACGAAGATCCGGAAGCACCCGGTGGACTGCGGCGACCGGGCCGGCTTCATCGTGAACGCGCTGCTCTTCCCGTACCTGAACAACGCGATCAAGATGGTCCAGGAGCACTACGCGAGCCTGGACGACATCGACGCGGCGATGAAGCTGGGCGGCGGCTACCCGATGGGGCCGTTCGAGCTCCTCGACGTCGTCGGCCTGGACGTCTCGCTCGCGATCGAGCAGGTGCTGCACCGCGAGTTCCGTGACCCGGGCCTGGCCCCCGCGCCCCTTCTGGAGCACCTGGTGGCGGCCGGCTGCCTGGGCCGCAAGACGGGGCGCGGCTTCCGCGAATATGCCCGTCGCTGAGCCCTCCGCGGGCTGGGGAGGGCTGCTGAGCCCCGGGAGTGCCTCCGGCACCCCGGGCACGGGCCCCGGCGACCCTCCCCCACCTGGGCACACTCCCGCACTGATGCAGTACGTTCAGGACATGTCCAAGGCCGCGAAGTCACCCCGTGCCACGTCCCTGTCCACCACCGACACGGAGAGTGCCGCGGGCACCCGCGCGGCCGCGCAGCGGCTGAAGATGCGCCGTGAACTGGCGGCCGCGGCCATGGAGCTCTTCGCGACCAAGGGGTACGAGGCCACGACGGTCGACGAGATCGCGGCGGCGGCCGGGGTCGCCCGCAGGACGTTCTTCCGCCACTTCCGCTCCAAGGAAGAGGCGATCTTCCCCGACCACGACGACACCCTGGTGCGGGCGGAGGCGGTGCTGAACGCCGCTCCCCCGCACGAGCACCCGCTGGACACCGTCTGCCGGGGCATCAAGGAAGTCATGAAGATGTACGCGGGGTCCCCTGCGGTCTCCGTGGAGCGGTACCGGCTCACCCGCGAGGTACCCACCCTGCGGGAGCGCGAGATCGCCTCGGTGGCCCGCTACGAACGGCTGTTCACCCGCTATCTGCTGGGCCACTTCGACGAGCGGGACCACCACGACGGCAACGACGACCCGCTGCTGGCCGAGGTGGCGGCCTCGGCGGTCGTCACGGCCCACAACCACGTGCTGCGGCGCTGGCTGCGGGCGGGCGGCCAGGGCGACGTGGAGGCGCAGCTCGACCACGCCTTCGCGATCGTGCGGGAGACGTTCGGCTCCGGCATAGGCGCCCGGCCCGCGTCGGCGACCCAGGCCGGCCCTCAGACGTCCGCACCGGCGTCAGCGCCGGCGTCGGGTCCGGCGGCCGCCACGGTGACCGGCGAGGGCGACGTGGTGATCGCCGTGGCCCGAACGGACGCCCCGCTGGACGAGGTCATGCGGACGATCCAGCAGGCCCTGAAGGGCTGAGACAGCGCCGCTCACGACGAAGGCCGCCCCCGGCACAGGGGGCGGCCTTCGTCGCTTTTGCGGCGACCTTCGATCGATCATCGCTCATGTGTGACCAGCAGATTGCATATGAGTGAAATTGTTGGCACGCAGTGCCTTGTCAGGTGACACGCGGTGCCATACGTTGATGTTGTCCGGGCGGCCGGCGCGCCGAGGTCTCCTCGTGCGCCGGCTGTCCCCACAAGCCATCGTGATTGTGCGCCCGGACGCCTGCGTCACAGGCAACGTCAGCGCCCACCAGGCGCGGCTCACCGCACCACCCCCGCCGAACCGACGGCACACCTCCAGAGCAGCACTCCAAGACGTAACCCCCAGTGCGTCCCCCTCAGACGCCGCACCGCCGGAGGCACCCCGTGAAGGACATCCTGGACGCGATCCAGTCCCCGGACTCCACGTCCTCGGACTTCGCCAACATCAAGCTCCCCGAGTCGTACCGAGCCGTGACCGTCCACAAGGACGAGACGGAGATCTTCGCCGGGCTCGAGAGCCGCGACAAGGACCCGCGCAAGTCGCTCCACCTGGACGACGTGCCGCTCCCCGAGCTCGGCCCGGGCGAGGCCCTGGTCGCCGTCATGGCCAGCTCCGTGAACTACAACTCGGTCTGGACCTCGATCTTCGAGCCGGTGTCGACCTTCGGCTTCCTGGAGCGCTACGGCCGGCTCAGCGACCTCAGCAAGCGTCACGACCTGCCGTACCACGTCATCGGCTCCGACCTCGCGGGCGTCGTGCTGCGCACCGGCCCGGGCGTGAACTCCTGGAAGCCCGGCGACGAGGTCGTCGCCCACTGCCTCTCGGTCGAACTGGAGTCCTCGGACGGCCACAACGACACGATGCTCGACCCCGAGCAGCGCATCTGGGGCTTCGAGACCAACTTCGGCGGCCTGGCCGAGATCGCGCTCGTGAAGTCCAACCAGCTGATGCCGAAGCCGGACCACCTGAGCTGGGAGGAGGCGGCGGCCCCCGGCCTGGTCAACTCCACCGCGTACCGCCAGCTGGTCTCCCGCAACGGCGCCGGGATGAAGCAGGGCGACAACGTGCTGATCTGGGGCGCGAGCGGCGGACTCGGCTCGTACGCCACCCAGTTCGCGCTGGCCGGCGGCGCCAACCCGATCTGTGTCGTCTCCAGCCCGGAGAAGGCCGCCATCTGCGAGGCCATGGGCGCGGAGGCCGTCATCGACCGCAACGCCGAGGGCTACAAGTTCTGGAAGGACGAGCACAACCAGGACCCCAAGGAGTGGAAGCGCTTCGGCAAGCGCATCCGCGAACTCACCGGCGGCGAGGACGTGGACATCGTCTTCGAGCACCCCGGCCGCGAGACCTTCGGCGCCTCCGTCTACGTCACGCGCAAGGGCGGCACCATCGTCACCTGCGCCTCGACCTCGGGCTACAACCACGAGTACGACAACCGCTACCTGTGGATGTCGCTGAAGCGCATCATCGGCTCCCACTTCGCCAACTACCGCGAGGCCTGGGAGGCCAACCGCCTGATCGCCAAGGGCAAGATCCACCCCACGCTCTCCAAGGTCTACTCCCTGGAGGAGACCGGCCAGGCCGCCTACGACGTCCACCGCAACCTCCACCAGGGCAAGGTCGGCGTCCTCGCCCTCGCCCCCGAGGAGGGCCTGGGCGTGCGCGACCCGGAGATGCGCGCGAAGCACATCGACGCCATCAACCGCTTCCGCAACATCTGAGACCGGGACACCTCCATGACAGAGCGTCAGAAGGACCGGCCGTGGCTCATGCGGACCTACGCCGGTCACTCCACGGCCGAGGCGTCCAACGAGCTGTACCGGCGCAACCTCGCCAAGGGCCAGACCGGCCTGTCGGTCGCGTTCGACCTCCCGACGCAGACCGGCTACGACCCCGACCACATCCTCGCCCGCGGCGAGGTGGGCCGGGTCGGGGTCCCCGTCTCGCACCTCGGTGACATGCGCCGGCTGTTCCAGGACATCCCCCTGGAGCAGATGAACACCTCGATGACCATCAACGCCACGGCGATGTGGCTCCTGGCGCTCTACCAGGTGGTGGCCGAGGAGCAGGGCGCGGACGTCACCAGGCTCCAGGGCACCACCCAGAACGACATCGTGAAGGAGTACCTGTCGCGCGGGACGCACGTCTTCCCGCCCGGCCCCTCGCTCCGCCTCACGACGGACATGATCACCTACACGGTGAACCACATCCCGAAGTGGAACCCGATCAACATCTGCAGCTACCACCTGCAGGAGGCGGGGGCCACTCCGGTCCAGGAGATCTCGTACGCGATGTCCACCGCGATCGCGGTGCTCGACGCGGTCCGGGACTCCGGCCAGGTCCCGGCGGACCGCTTCGGCGAGGTCGTCGCCCGCATCTCGTTCTTCGTGAACGCGGGCGTCCGCTTCATCGAGGAGATGTGCAAGATGCGCGCCTTCGGCCGCATCTGGGACAAGGTCACCCGCGAGCGGTACGGCATCGAGAACGAGAAGCAGCGCCGGTTCCGCTACGGCGTCCAGGTCAACTCGCTCGGTCTGACCGAGGCGCAGCCGGAGAACAACGTCCAGCGGATCGTCCTGGAGATGCTGGCCGTCACCCTCTCCAAGGACGCACGCGCGCGTGCCGTCCAGCTGCCCGCCTGGAACGAGGCGCTCGGGCTGCCCCGCCCCTGGGACCAGCAGTGGTCGCTCCGCATCCAGCAGGTGCTGGCGCACGAGTCCGACCTGCTGGAGTACGAGGACATCTTCGCCGGCTCGCACGTGATCGAGGCCAAGGTCGACTCGCTCGTCGAGGAGTGCCTGTCGGAGATCGACCGGATCCAGCAGATGGGCGGCGCGATGGCCGCCGTCGAGTCCGGCTACCTGAAGTCGCAGCTGGTCTCCTCGCACGCCGAGCGGCGGGCCCGGATCGAGGCCGGCGACGAGAAGATCATCGGCGTCAACATCTTCCAGTCGACCGAGGAGAACCCGCTCACCGCGGACCTCGACACGGCGATCATGACGGTCGACCCGGCCAACGAGGCCAAGGTCGTCGCGAAGCTCCACGAGTGGCGCGACAACCGCGACGAGAACCGTGCCCAGGAGTCGCTGGCCGCCCTCAAGGCCACCGCCGCCGGGGAGGGCAACCTCTTCGCCGCCACCCTGGAGTGCGCGCGCGCCGGTGTCACGACCGGCGAGTGGTCCTGGGCGCTGCGGGACGTCTTCGGCGAGTTCCGCGCCCCGACGGGCGTCTCCTCCGCCCCGGTCGCGGTGACGGCCGAGGCCGGCACCCCGCTGGCTCTCGTACGGGAGAAGGTGGCGCGGACGGCCGCGGAGCTGGGCTCGGGGCGGCTGCGGCTCCTGGTCGGCAAGCCCGGCCTGGACGGGCACTCCAACGGGGCCGAGCAGATCGCCGTACGCGCGCGTGACGCCGGATTCGAAGTGGTCTACCAGGGGATCCGGCTGACGCCCGAGCAGATCGTCGACGCGGCCCTCGCGGAGGACGTGCACTGCGTCGGCCTCTCGATCCTCTCCGGCTCGCACGCCGAGCTGGTCCCTGACGTCCTCGACCGCCTCCGTGAGGCGGGGGCGATCGACGTCCCGGTCATCGTCGGCGGGATCATCCCGAACGCCGACGGCGCAGAACTGAAGCGCGCGGGTGTGGCCGCCGTCTTCACACCGAAGGATTTCGGTATCACAGAGATCATCGGCCGTATCGTCGACGAGATCCGGAAAGCGAACAAGCTCGACCCCCTGGAGGTCCCCGCATGACCAGCCCCGTGAACCGGCTCCGCCCGCGTCGCTCCTGCCTCGCGGTCCCCGGCTCCAACCCGCGCTTCCTGGAGAAGGCCCAGGGCCTCGCCGCCGACCAGGTCTTCCTGGACCTGGAGGACGCCTGCGCGCCGCTCGCCAAGCCCGAGGCCCGCCACACCATCGTCAAGTTCCTCAACGAGGGCGACTGGACCGGCAAGACGCGGGTCGTGCGGGTCAACGACTGGACGACCCACTGGACGTACCGGGACGTCGTCACCGTCGTCGAGGGCGCCGGCCAGAACCTCGACTGCATCATGCTGCCGAAGGTCCAGGACGCCC
The DNA here is from genome assembly GCF_043200825.1 of Streptomyces sp. NPDC048370. NCBI lineage: Bacteria > Bacillati > Actinomycetota > Actinomycetes > Kitasatosporales > Streptomycetaceae > Streptomyces > Streptomyces sp. NPDC048370. Next base: position 25,877 of record NZ_JBICYI010000005.1, read on the forward strand.
AGCAGATCGTGGCGCTCGACCTCCTCCTGACGCAGATCGAAAAGACCATGGGCTTCGAGGTCGGCAAGATCGGCATCGAGGCGCAGATCGAGAACGCCCAGGGCCTCAACAACGTCAACGCGATCGCCACCGCCTCGCAGCGCGTCGAGACGATCATCTTCGGCCCGGCCGACTTCATGGCCTCCATCAACATGAAGTCCCTGGTCGTCGGCGAGCAGCCGCCCGGCTACGACGCCGACGCCTACCACTACATCCTGATGAAGATCCTGATGGCCGCCCGCGCCAACAACCTCCAGGCGATCGACGGCCCCTACCTGCAGATCCGCAACCCCGAGGGCTACCGGGCCGTCGCCCGTCGCGCCGCCGCCCTCGGCTTCGACGGCAAGTGGGTGCTGCACCCGGACCAGGTCGCCGCCGCGAACGAGATCTTCTCGCCCTCGCAGGAGGACTTCGACCACGCCGAGCTGATCCTGGACGCGTACGACTACTACACCTCCGAGGCCGGCGGCAAGAAGGGCTCGGCCATGCTCGGCGACGAGATGATCGACGAGGCCTCCCGCAAGATGGCCCTCGTCATCTCGGGCAAGGGTCGCGCCGCCGGCATGGAGCGCACCACCAAGTTCGAGATCCCGGAGGCCTGAGTCCCATGCAGTTCGGCCGCACCTACGAAGAGTTCGAAGTCGGCGCCGTCTACAAGCACTGGCCCGGAAAGACGGTCACCGAGTACGACGACCACCTCTTCTGTCTGCTGACGATGAACCACCATCCGCTGCACATGGATGTGAACTACGCCGAGAACACGACGGACTTCGGCAAGAACGTCGTCGTCGGCAACTACATCTACTCGCTGCTGCTCGGCATGTCCGTCCCGGACGTCTCGGGCAAGGCGATCGCCAACCTGGAGATCGAGTCGCTGCGCCACGTGGCGCCGACCTTCCACGGCGACACCATCTACGGCGAGACCACGGTCCTCGACAAGACCCCGTCCAAGTCGAAGAACGACCGCGGGATCGTATACGTGGAGACCAAGGGCTACAAGCAGGACGGCACCCTCGTGTGCGTCTTCCGCCGCAAGGTGATGGTGCCCACCGAGACGTACATCAAGGAGCGCGGCGGCGAGCAGCCCGGCCGCCCCACGCTGATCGAGCCCTCCAAGAAGACGGAGAAGTAGCCATGGCCCGACTCGCCCAGACCGCCGGGCTCACGGACGTCCAGCAGGAGATCCTCAAGACCGTCCGGGAGTTCGTCGACAAGGAGATCATCCCGGTCGCGACCGAGCTGGAGCACCGTGACGAGTACCCGCAGCAGATCGTGGACGGGCTCAAGGAGCTCGGCCTCTTCGGTCTGATGATCCCCGAGGAGTACGGCGGTCTGGGTGAGTCGCTGCTCACCTACGCGCTGTGCGTGGAGGAGATCGCCCGTGGCTGGATGTCTGTCTCCGGCATCATCAACACGCACTTCATCGTGGCGTACATGCTCAAGCAGCACGGCACCCAGGAGCAGAAGGAGTACTTCCTTCCGCGGATGGCGGCCGGCGAGACGCGCGGCGCGTTCTCGATGTCGGAGCCGGGCCTCGGCTCGGATGTGTCGGCGATCACCTCGAAGGCCGTCAAGGACGGCGACGAGTACGTCCTCAACGGCCAGAAGATGTGGCTGACGAACGGCGGAACGTCAACGCTTGTCGCCGTTCTCGTCCGAAGTGACGAAGGACACCCCGAGGGCACGGCGGCCCACAAGTCGATGACGACCTTCCTCGTCGAGAAGGAGTCCGGCTTCGGAGAGGTCCGACCGGGCCTCACCATCCCGGGGAAGATCGACAAGATGGGTTACAAGGGCGTCGACACGACCGAACTCATCATGGACGGACTGCGCATTCCGGCCAATCGGGTCCTCGGCGGGACCACCGGCCGAGGGTTTTACCAAATGATGGACGGCGTGGAGGTCGGCCGCGTCAATGTCGCGGCACGTGGCTGCGGCGTCGCTCAGCGTGCGTTCGAACTGGGTGTCTCGTACGCCCAGCAACGTCACACTTTCGGCAAGCCGATCGCCCAGCACCAGGCGATTCAGTTCAAGCTGGCCGAGATGGCTACCAAGGTCGAGGCCGCCCATGCCATGATGGTGAATGCAGCACGCAAAAAGGACTCCGGGGAACGAAACGACCTCGAAGCAGGGATGGCGAAGTACCTCGCCTCCGAATACTGCAAGGAAGTCGTCGAGGACGCCTTCCGTATCCATGGCGGATACGGGTTCTCGAAGGAGTACGAGATCGAGCGCCTCTACCGTGAGGCCCCGATGCTGCTCATCGGTGAAGGTACCGCCGAGATCCAGAAAATGATCATCGGTCGCCGGCTGCTCGAGGAGTACCGGTTCCAGGGTTGATTGTCGGCTTTGGGTCGGTTCGGTCGCGAAGAAGATCACACCCTGTGTTCGTCTTCCGGCCGCCGACTCGGGTTCTGGCTTACCCAGTTGCGGCCCGCAACCGATAGCATCGTTTGAAAGCCGCCGTCCCCCGTTCCCGTGCGGCATCATCCGCTACGAAGGTCATCCATGCCCCACAGCCAAACCTCTGCACCTCGCGACAGCCTCTCCGGCGTACGTATCGCACGCGGAGCATCGCCGTGGCTTCTGCCGACCGTCGCCACCGCGGCGCTGAGCCTCGTGCGTGCGCGCAAGTCCCGGCGAGCCGCGGCCATCGCCGTGCCCACCACCGCGCTCGCGGCGGGCATGCTGTGGTTCTTCCGCGACCCCGAGCGCGAGATCGCTCAGGGCCGGGTCATCTCCCCCGCCGACGGTGTGGTGCAGAGCATCATGCCGTGGAAGGACGGACGCACCCGGGTCGCCATCTTCATGAGCCCGCTGAACGTCCACGTCAACCGCGCGCCGCTGGCCGGCACGGTGACGTCCGTGGAGCACGTCCCCGGCGGGTTCGTCCCGGCGTTCAACAAGGAGAGCGAGAACAACGAGCGCGTTGTCTGGCACTTCGACACCGAGCTCGGTGACATCGAGATGGTGCAGATCGCCGGTGCCGTCGCGCGGCGCATCGTGCCGTACATCCCCCAGGGGACGAAGGTCGAGCAGGGCGAGCGCATCGGTCTGATCCGCTTCGGGTCGCGCGTTGACATCTACCTTCCGGAAGGTGTCGACGTCGCCGTCGAGGTCGGTCAGACCACGACCGCGGGGGTGACTCGCATTGACCGTGATTGATCCCGACACCCGGGCAGCCGACTGGGCCGCCGACGCGGACGCGGAGGAGGCCGAAGAGGCCGAGGAGATGCCGCTGTCGTTGAGGCTGTCCATAGCGGACGCCCTCACGCTCGGTAACGCGACGTGTGGATTCATGGCGGTGTACTTCACCACCACCGGCATCCTCATCCCGCACCTCACCGGCAGCACGGAGACCGGCATGGCGCGCAACAGCGCCGCCACCGCCGTGATCCTCATGCTGGCCGCGGCGATCTTCGACCTCTTCGACGGCATCGTGGCCCGCAAGCTGCGCTCGTCGCCGATGGGCGCCGAGCTCGACAACCTGTCGGACCTGATCAGCTTCGGTCTGGCGCCGGCCTACTTCGTACTCGTGTACGGCATGGTCACGCCGGGCGCGCAGCAGAAGGTCTCGGCGGTGGCCGCGATCGTGGTGCTGCTCGCCGTGGTGCTCAGGCTCGCGAGATTCTCGTGCGTGACGATGAAGGACGGCATGTTCCAGGGCATGCCGAGCCCCTTCGGCGCGCTGACGGTCGTCTCGATCGTGCTCCTGGAGCTGCCGTTCATCCCGACGCTGCTCGCGATCATCGGTGTCGCCTGGCTGATGGTGAGCCGGGTCGAGTACCCCAAGCCGCGGGGCATCCTCGCGGTGGCGATGCTCAGCTGGATCGTGGGTGCGATGGGCATGCTGGCGGCCTGGGCGTTCGACGCTCCGGGCGGACAGCTCCTGCTCCAGACCGGCTGCGCGCTGCAGGTCGTGCTGGGCGCCGTGATCCCCCTCTTCGCGACGGCCCGGCGAGTGAACACCTTCCGTGACAACCGCCGCGAGAGCCGCGAGGCCCGCCAGGCGGAGGCCGCGCAGGTGCCGTAAGCGGTACGCGTACGTGTACGACGAAGGGCCCGGGTGCTGGGAAGCACCCGGGCCCTTCGTCGTGTCCGCGTCGCGGTGGACGATCAGCCGGGCGCCGTCGACGGCGGGGCCTCCCTCGGCTTCCTGGAGACGACGTGCGGGAGCCCCGCCGCGCGGGATGCGCGGCGGGGCTCGCGTACGCCCGGCTCAGCCGGCCTTCGGGGTGAACCCCTTCGCCGCGTCGGAGACGAAGGGCTCACGGACCGTGCGCATGCCGCCGGGGACCGTCTTGTCGGGCTGGACGATGACCGACTCGCGGGACGACGGGGCCTTCGGGTCGCTGAAGTCGTGCACCATGCCGAAGCCGAGGTCGACGTCCTTCAGGGTCAGCAGCGCCTTGTCGATGCCCTCACGGGTGAGGTCCTTGGAGCCGCAGGCCTTCTTCAGGGCCTCGCCGAAGACGCTCGCGGCCGTCCAGCCGGCGACGATGCCGTTGTCGAGGCTGTCGCCGGGGTAGGCGGCCTTGTAGTCGGCGACCAGCTTCTTCGCGGACGCGGTGTCCGCGCCGATGGGCAGGCTGGGCGAGGCGAACCAGTACATCTTCTCCAGGGCCGGACCCGCCTGGGTGCCGAGGAGCTGCGGGGCGAAGGCCGAGTTGTTGCCGATGACCGGCACCAGGAGCTTCGTCGCCGCCGCGACACCGACCAGGGAGGCGGCCTGGCGCGGGCCCGCGCTGATGACGATGCCCTTGACGCCCGCCTGCTTGAGCGCGGCGACCTGCGCGGACATGTCGTTGTCCGTGGGCTTGATCTTCTGCTCGACGACCGTGAGGCCCGCCTTCTCGGCCGCGTACTTCGAGCCCGCGAGCGCGTTCTCGCCGTAGTCGCCCTCGAAGTAGACGTGGCCGAGCTTGTCGCCCGCCTTCAGGCCCTTCTCCTTCACCAGGAAGTCGACGGCGTTGATCGTCTCGATGTCGTACGTGGAGCCCAGGACGCGGATGTACGGGGAGCCCAGGAGCGAGGCGGACCAGGCCTGGGGCAGCACGAGGCCCTTGTCCTGGCCGTCGACGCGCTGCTTGACCGCCGCGACGAACGGGGAGCCGATGAACTGGGTGTAGCCGACCACCTTCGGCTCCAGCTCGGTGTACGCGGAGAGCGCCTTCTGCGGGTCGTAGCCGTGGTCGCGGACCGTCAGCTCCAGCTGCCGGCCACAGATCCCGCCGGCCGCGTTGACCTGCTTCACGTACAGCTGCTGCGCCTGGGTGACGCTCTTGCCGAGGGTGGCGTACACACCCGTCATGTCGGTGAGCGCGCCGAGCGCGATCGTCTTGTCGGTGACGCCCTTGCCGGCCTTCACGCCGCCGGCTCCGGTGCCCTTGTCGTCGCCGGTCTTGGCCTTGGAGCTGCAGCCGGCGGCGGTCAGCGCGACGAGGGTGGCGAGCGCGACGGCCAGGGTTCTGGTCGTCTGTCGTCGGTGGATCATCGTTCCTCCCCAGAGGAGTGCGAGGGTTCGGCGGTTCGCTTGGGTTTCCGGGCGGCCAGCCGGACCAGGCCTCCGGGCAGGAAGAGCACCACCGCGACGACGGCGGCGCCGTAGAGGTAGCGCGCGGCCTCCCCCGGTGCGATCCCGCCCGTCCCGGGGGCGGAGACCAGGGGAAGCGCGTCGCTGTACCGGTTGAGGAGCTGCGGCAGGAGGGAGACGAAGACGCCTCCGATCACCGCACCGGCGACCGAGCCGAGACCGCCGATGACGATCATGGCCAGGTATTCGAGGGAGAGCAGCATGCCGAAGTACTCCGGCACGGTCCGCTGGAAGACCAGCGCGAGGAGCACGCCCGCCAGACCCGCGTACATGGACGACAGGACGAAGACGGCGGCGCGGTAGCGGGCCACGGGGATGCCCATGACGCCCGCGGCGATCCGGTGGTCCCGGATGGCGTTCATGGCGCGGCCGGGGCGGCCGCGCAGGACCCCGCGTGCGAAGAGGGCGCCCGCGAGGAGGAGGACGAGACCGAGGTACCAGAGCTTCTCGGCGGAGCCGAAGGGGACCTGGGCGACGAGCAGCTCGCTGTCGTCGAAGGTGATCCCGAAGAGGCTGAGCGGGGGCACCGCGCGGCCGTTGAAGCCGCCGGTCAGGTCGTGGGCGTTGAAGAGGACGTGCTGGCCGATGAAGATCAGCGCGAGGGTGGCGATGCCGAGGTACGCGCCGCGCAGCCGGCCCGCGATGGGGCTGAACACCCCGCCCGCGAGGCCCGCGAGGACCACGGCGAGGACGGCGGCGAGCCAGCCCGGCAGGCCGAGGCCGGTGAGGCCGTCGGAGCCGTCGCCCGCGAACGCGCAGTAGCCGTAGGCGCCGACGGCGAGGAAGAAGGCGTGGCCCATGGAGAGCTGGCCGGTGGCGCCGGTCAGCAGGTTGATGCCGATGGCGCCGATCGCGGCGGCCATGGCGAAGAGCCCGGCCTGGAGCCAGAAGCGGTCCAGGTAGAAGGGGAAGGCGGCGAGGACGAGGCCGGCGGCCGCCCAGCCGTAGACGCGGGGTCGGGCGAGCGCGGCGAAGGACCGGGGTGCGAGGGTCTCAGACACGGGCCAGCTCCTTCGTACCGAAGAGTCCGGCCGGGCGGATCAGCAGCACGGCGACCATCACCAGGTACGGGGCGAGGTCGCCGATGCCCCGGCCGAGGAAGGTCAGGTCGCCCTGGTAGCCGGTGGCGAGGGACTCGGTGACGCCGACCAGGAGGCCGCCGACGAGGGCGCCGGTGGTGGAGTCGAGGCCGCCGAGGATGGCGGCGGGGAAGGCCTTCATCGCGGCGAAGGAGGTGGAGCGCTCCAGGCCGGGGGTGGGGAAGACGGTGAGGAAGAGCGCGGCGACGGCGGCGAGCCCGCCGGCCACCGCCCAGGCGCCGAGGGAGACCCGGCCGAGCCGGATGCCCATGAGGGCGGCGGTCTCCTGGTTCTCGGCGGCGGCGCGCATGGCCACGCCCCAGGAGGTGTACCGGAAGGCCAGCAGGAACGCCGTGATGAGCAGCGCCGCGAGGAGGAGGGCCGCGATCCGGGTCTGCGCGATCGTGACCGGGCCGAAGGTGACGACGGAGTCGCCCCACGGATCGCCGAGCGACAGGATGTCGGTGCCGATGCGGCGGGTCAGCTCGGTGGCGAGCAGGATGTCGACGCCGATCGTGACGATGGCGAGGACGCTGTGGTCGGAGCCCCGGTAGCGGCGCATGACGAGGAACTCGACGGCCGCGCCGACCAGGGCCGCGCCGCCGATGCCGACGAGCAGCGCAGGCCAGAAGCCGATGTCGTCGTGGAGGACGGCCGTGAAGTAGCCGCCGGCGAGGAGCAGCGAGGCGTGGGCGAAGTTGACGACCTCGGTGGCGCGGAAGATCACCACGAAGCCGAGGGCGATGAGGGCGTAGATGGAGCCCAACGAGACGCCGTTGAGCAGGAGTTCGGCGAAGGTGGTCACTCGGCGGTCTCCTCTCCGAGATAGGCGCGGACGACCGCCGGGTCGTTCTGTACGTCGCCGGGGGCGCCGTCGGCGATGCGACGGCCGAAGTCGAGGACGGTGACGGCGTCGGCGAGCCGCATCACCACGCCCATGTCGTGCTCGACGAGGACGATGGAGATCCCGAGGCTGTCGCGGACGCCGGCGATGACGGCGGCGGTACGGCGCCGCTCGTCGGCGGTCATGCCGGCCACGGGTTCGTCGAGGAGGAGGAGCTTGGGCTCCATGCAGAGGGCCCGGGCGAGTTCGGCGAGCTTCTGCTGCCCGTACGGAAGGGAGCCCGCGGGCTGCTTGAGCTGCTTCTCCAGGCCGACGAAGGCGGCGATCTCCCGGACACGGGCCCGGTGGCGGGCGTCCTTGCGGGCGGCGGAGGGCAGCCGGAGCCCGGAGGCGAGGAAGCCGGTCCGGGTGAGCCGGTGGCGGCCGAGCATCAGGCTGTCCTCGACGGTGGCGCGGGGCGGCAGCGCGAGGTTCTGGAAGATGCGGGCGACGCCGAGCCCGGCGATCTTGTGCGGGGCCAGGGTGGTCAGCTCGTGGGCGCCGAAGCGGACGCTGCCGGATGTCGCCCGGTAGACGCCGGAGAGCACGTTGAAGCAGGTGGACTTGCCGGCGCCGTTGGGGCCGATGACGGCGTGGACGGTACCGGGACGGACGGTGAAGGAGACGTCGTCGAGGGCGGTGAGCCCGGCGAAGCGGACGGTGAGGTCACGGACTTCGAGGCTCTCGGGTTGCTCGGCCATGGGGGTCATCGCTTCGTGGCCTCCTGCCAGCGGGAGAGCACGGGGTGGACGGTGGCGGCGGTCGCCGCGTCGGCCGCGGCGTCCTCGTCCACGACGCCCAGGTAGCGGCGGCGGACCTCGTCGGACGCGGCGAGTTCGGCGGCCGGCCCCGAGAGGGTGACCTCGCCGACCTCCAGGACGTACGCGCGGGTGGCGAGCCGCAGCGCGAGCGCCGCGTTCTGTTCGACGAGGAGCACGGCGGTGCCCTGGGCGTTGATCTCGCGGATGGTGTCGGCGATCCGGGCGGCCATCAGCGGGGCGAGGCCCAGCGAGGGCTCGTCCAGGAGCAGCAGCTTCGGCGAGGCCATCAGGGCGCGGCCGACGGCGAGCATCTGCTGCTCGCCGCCGGAGAGGAGCCCGGCGCGCTGGTGGGCGCGTTCGGCGAGGACGGGGAAGAGTTCGTGGACCCGTTTCAGGGCCGCAGTCCTCCCCGCGCGGTCGCCGCTCGCGCCGAGCGCCCCGGCGCGCAGGTTGTCCTCGACGGTCATCCGGGCGAAGACCTGCCGCCCTTCCGGCACTTGGGAGACCCCGGCGGCGACGACCCGGTCGGGGGCGAGCCCGCCGATCGGGCGGCCGCCGAAGGTCACGGTGCCGGAGGTGACGGCTCCGCCGTGGAACGACAGTGTGCGCGAGACGGCTCGCAGCAGCGTGGACTTGCCCGCTCCGTTGCCGCCGAGGACGGTGACGACTCCGCCCTCCGGCACGGTGAGCGACACCTGCCTCAGCGCACGTACCGGTCCGTATCCCGCCGACAGGTCCGCGACCTCGAGGGCGAGTGCGGTCCCTCCCATGGCTCCCCTTCCGTGGCCCGTTCAGTGGCGCTCACCCCAGCACCGCGGTGCCCGTCCGTCCACGTGCGGCGGCCGAATCGCTGCCGGTGACCAGCGGGCACGGCGGTGGGTTGTGCACGCGCACAACACCGCGTGTCAGGGGCCTGTCGGGAAGGGGGCGGGGGTGGCATCCTCCGGGCATGGGACGGCGCAGACCGCGGACCGGCGACGACTGGAAGCTGCTGTCGGAGGCGTGCACGGCGCTTCTGGAGCGGCTGCCGGAGCTGGTGGACGAGCATTTGAGGGAGCTGCACGAGTACGAGCCGGCGTACGGCCGGATCGTGCCGTACGACCAGCACTGGCGTGAGGCCCAGGAGGCCCTGCGGATCGGGATCGAGATGATCTCGGCGCCGCGGGACTCGCCCCGGCGGGATCTGCAGCACGCGGACGAGCTGGGGCGGCGGCGGGCGGAGCAGGGCATGCCGCTGGAGCTGGTCGTGCACGCGTACCGGCACGCCGGGCAGCTGGTGTGGGACGCGCTGATCGAGGACGCGTCGGGGTTTCCGTCGCGGCTCGCCGCGCTGACGCAGTCGGCGACGATCATGTGGTCGGCGGTGGACGCGCAGGCGGACACGGCGTCGGAGGCGTACCGGGCGACGGAGCTCGAACTGCGTCGGCGTACGGACGAGCAGCTCCAGGCGCTCCTGGACGCGCTGCTGCACGGGCAGCGCTCGCCGGAGGTCACGTCACGGGCGGCGGCGGGTCTGGACCTGCCGGAGCACGGCCGCTACGCGGTGGTGGTGCTGCGGCACGACCGCCGGGAGGTGCCGGAGCCGTTCCATCGGCGGCTTCAGGGGGCCGGGGTGCGGTTCCTGTGGCGGATGGGCGCGGACTGCGAGTTCGGGGTGGTGTCGCTGGCGGAGGGCACGGGTCTGGACGCGCTGTCGGAGCTGCTGGAGGGGCGGTGTCCGGGTCCTGGTGGGATCAGTCCGGTGGTGACGGGGCTCGCGGAGCTGGGCCGGGCGCGGCGGCTCGCGGAGCTGGCGCTGCGGACGAGTCCGCCGGACTCACGGCAGATCGTCCGGCTCGACCGGCGGTTGGCGGGTGCGCTGGTGGTCGGCCAGCCGGAGCTTGCGGGGCTGCTGGTGACGGACGTGCTGGGCGCGTTGCTGGAGCTGGACCCGGCGGACCGGGCGATCCTGCTGGAGACCTTGGACGTCTGGCTGGACTGCGAGGGTTCGGCGGGCCGGGCGGCGTCCCGGCTGTACTGCCACCGGAACACGGTCTTCAACCGCCTGCGCCGCCTGGAGCAGCTGACGTCGAGGTCCTTGTCCCGCCCCCGGGACCTGACGGAGATGACCCTGGCCCTGGACGCGTTCCGCCTGACGGGGGCGGCGTCGGCGTGAGGCTCCCGCCGTGCGGCGCGTGGGCCCCCGTGCGGTGGGCCCCCGCCCGTGGGCGGGGGCCGGCGGTTACGCCAGGTAGTCGCGGGCGATCCGCGCCGCGACCTCTTCCAGGAGCGGGCCCGCGTTGGGGATGGACTTCGCCGGGTCGGGTTCGAGGTCCGAGAGGGGGTAGGCCCGGCGGATGCCGGCTGCCGTGAGGGCCTGCTGGGGCAGGGCCAGGCGGCCGCAGACCGCGACGACCTCCTTGCCCGCCGCCCGCGCCGCCGCCGCGACGCCCGCCGGGGCCTTGCCGTGCAGGGTCTGCTCGTCGAGCGAACCCTCGCCCGTGATGACGAGCGTGGCCCGGTCGAGGGCCGGGGCGAAGCCGAGGACGTCGAGCATCAGCTCGATGCCGGGGCGGAAGCTCGCGTCCAGGCCGACGAGCGCCCCGTACCCGATGCCGCCCGCGCCGCCCGCGCCCGGCGCGACCGCGCACTCCGACGCCTTGGGACCGATGGCCTTCTCCAGGACCGTGACGAAGTGCGCGAGGGCCGCGTCCAGCGTCTCGACGTCCGCCGGCGTCGCGCCCTTCTGCGGACCGTAGACCGCCGGCGCGCCCTTCGGGCCCGTCAGCGGGTTGTCCACGTCGCTCGCCAGGATCAGCTCGACGGAGGCGAACCGCTGGTCCAGGCCCGACAGGTCCGCCGTCGCCAGGGACGACAGGGCCGCTCCGCCCGGGCCCACCGGCTCGCCGGCCTCGTCCAGGAAGACCGCGCCGAGCGCGGCCAGCATCCCCGCGCCGCCGTCCGTCGTCGCGCTGCCGCCGACGCCGAAGACGATCGTCGTGGCGCCCGCGTCCAGCGCCGCGCGCAGCAGCTCGCCCGAGCCGTACGTCGTCGACGTGAGCGGCGCGAAGACGCCCGCGGGCAGCAGCTGGAGGCCCGAGGCCTCCGCCATCTCCACGACGGCCGTGGTGCCGCGCAGCGCGTACGCCGCCGTCACGGGGTCGCCGACGGGCCCGGTCACCCGTACCTCACGGCGTTCGAAACCGGCCGCCACCGCGGCCGCGACCGTACCGTCGCCGCCGTCCGCAACCGGCAGGGTCTCCACTTCCAGCTCCGGGACGACCCGTCGCAGACCTGCTGTGACCCGCTCCGCGACCTGTACGGCCGTGAGCGAGCCCTTGAACTTGTCGGCCGCGACGAGTACGCGTGCGACCTCAGTTACTGCTCCGTCCGTCACCTTGCATCCCTTGCTTTCGAACGTGCAGTCGCGCCGTGGCCGACCCTATCCGCACCCCAGACGGCGTGCCACCCCCTGATAAAGCGATATTCCGCACCATAGTGGGTCCATATGAGCACGGAATCGGATCCGATCGATCAAAAGTCCCCGGACCTGACGGTCGTGGGCATCGGTGTGGCGGCGGTCGTCGCGATGGTGGCGTGGGCAGCCCTCGGCAAGGACTCCTTCGACAGCGTCTCGTCCTCCGCCCTCGGTTGGGTCCTGAACAACTTCGCCTGGCTGTTCGTGATCGCCGCCGACACGTTCCTGGTCCTGTGCGTGGTCATCGCCCTCAGCCGTTACGGACGGATCCGGCTCGGCCCCGACGACTCGGAGCCGGAGTTCACCCAGCTCGCCTGGATCGCGATGATGTTCAGCGCGGGCATGGGCATCGGTCTGATGTTCTACGGGGTCGCGGAGCCGCTCCAGCACTATCTGTCGCCGCCCCCGGCGAGCGGCGCGGAGCCGGGCACCGGCGCGGCCGCCCTCAACGCCATGGAGTACTCGTTCTTCCACTGGACGCTCACGCCCTGGGCCATCTACGGCATCGCGGGCCTCGCCCTGGCCTACGCGGGCTTCCGCAAGGGCAGGGGCTCCCGGCTGAGCGCCGCGTTCGTCCCGCTGATCGGCGCCCGCAGGGCGGCGGGATGGCAGGGGCAGGCGATCGACCTGCTCGCCGTCTTCGCGACGGTCTTCGGCACGGCGACCAGCCTCGGCGTGGGCGCGCTCCAGGTCTCCAAGGGCCTGAACCTGACGATGGACGTCGAGGACTCCACGGCGACCCAGCTGATCATCATCGGCTCACTCTCCGCCGCCTTCGTCCTGTCGGCGTTCTCGGGGCTGCACAAGGGCGTGAAGTGGCTGTCGACGATCAACATCGTCCTCGCCGCCTGCCTGATGCTCTTCGTCTTCCTCCTCGGCCCGACGGTCTACATCCTGGACGCCATCCCCGCCTCCGTCGGCGGCTACCTGCACGAGCTGCTGCCGATGGCGAGCCGTACGGGCGCCTTCACGGACCCCGGGTGGCTGGGCGCGTGGACGATCTTCTACTGGGCGTGGTGGCTGTCCTGGGCGCCGTTCGTCGGCACGTTCATCGCCCGGATCTCGCGGGGCCGCACGATCCGGGAGTTCCTCATCGGGGTGCTGCTCGTGCCGAGCGGTGCGACGGTCATCTGGTTCTGCGTGATGGGCGGGACGGCGATCCGGCTTGAGTCGACGGGTGCGGCGGATCTCGCGGGCGCGGTGAAGGACGGGGCGGAGGCCTCGCTCTTCGCGATGCTGGACGCGCTGCCGATCGGCACGGTGACGTCGGTGATCGCGATGCTCCTGGTGATGACGTACTTCGTCACCAGCGCCGACTCGGCGTCGCTTGTGATGGGCTCGCTGACGAGCCGAGGGTCTCTGCACCCACCGACGTGGCTGGTGGTGACCTGGGGCATCCTCATGGCGGCGGTCGCCGCGGTGCTGCTGGTGGCGGGCGGCCTCAACTCGCTGCAGACGGCGACGATCCTGGTGGCGCTGCCGTTCGTGATCGTGATGCTGGGTCTCTGCTGGGCCCTCCTGAAGGAGCTGCGCGAGGACCCTGGGGCGGGTCCGGCCCGGCACCACGCGCTGCACGGCGTGGGGGACGCGGTGCGGGCGATGGTCGGCGACGCGCTGACGGAGCGGGGCGGCACCCGCCATCACCGCCTGCGCCGCGCGGCGAGGTCCCGCAGCGACACGGACGACGAGCGTGGCGGTGGGAGCTGAGGCGGAGAGGGCCCAGGCGGAGAGCGGCGTGTTCGGCGGGCGGGTCGGGGTGGCGTTCGGTAGACCGGATGTATGGCGTTCAAGCACAGCGAACTCGGTGACCGCATCCTCGGTGGCTGGACCGGACGGATCGCCGGGAACATGCTCGGCAAGCCCGTCGAGCGCGGCGACCTGTGGACGCCCGAGCTGATCGACCGGTACCTGCGGCTGACGGACGCGCTCCCGCTGACCGACTACCTGCCCCCGCCGCCGCCCGACGCCCTGGCCCAGGGGTTCGAGCTGCGGCCCGAGTGGCCGCAGTGCGTGCGCGGCCGGATCCAGGGGAGCTGCCGGGACGACGACATCGACTACTCGATCCTCGGCCTGCACCTCCTGGAGACCCGGGGGTTCGCCTTCACCACCGAGCAGGTGGGCGAACTCTGGCTGCTGCGGCTGCCGTACCTCCAGACGTTCACCGCCGAGCGGACCGCCTACCGCAACCTCGCCAACGGTCTGAAGCCGCCGCTCACCGCGACGTACGACAACCCGCACCAGGAGTGGATCGGCGCGCTGATCCGGGCCGACGTGTACGGCTGGACCTCCCCGGGCGACCCCCGGCGCGCCGCCTCGCTCGCCCGCAGGGACGCGGTGCTCTCCCACACGGGGAACGGGGTGTACGGCGCGATGTGGGCGGCCGCCCTGATCGCCGCCGCCTTCACCGCGCCGGACGCCCGCGCCGCCCTGGAGACGGCGCTCGAGCGGATCCCGGCGAGCAGCCGGCTCGCGCGCACGGTCCGGCACACGATCGCGCTGCACGAGTCGGGGGTGGAGTGGTCGGACGCCCTCGCCGAGCTCGCGGAGGGCACGTCCGGCCTGGGCTGGATCCACACGGTCCCGAACGCGGGGGTCCTCACGGCCGGACTGCTGTACGGCGGCGGGGACTTCACCGCAACCATCGCCCTGACCGTCAGGGGCGGCCTGGACACCGACTCGAACGGGGCGACGGCCGGCTCGGTGGCCGGGGTGATGTGCGGGGCGACGGCGATCCCGCCGCAGTGGTCCGAACCGCTGCGGGACCGGGTACGCAGCGCGGTGTTCGGCTTCGACCGGGTGCGGATCAGCGAGCTTGCCGAGCGGACGCTGCGACTGGCTACGCTGACGGCATGACGTCGACCGATTACGCCATGTACATCGCCGGCCTGCCGCGCGTCCTCGCCGGTGCGGCCGCGCTCTTCCGGGACACCGAGGGCCGCGTCCTGATCGTCGAGCCGAACTACCGCGAGGGCTGGACGCTGCCCGGCGGCACGATCGAGTCCGACACGGGTGAGACGCCCCGCCAGGCGGCGCGGCGCGAGACGGCCGAGGAGATCGGCCTGGACGTGGAGTTGGGTGCGCTGCTCGCGATCGACTGGTCGCACGGCACCGGGCGGCCGCCGATCGTCGCGTACATCTACGACGGCGGGGTGCTGCCGGAGGAGCGGTTCGCCGCGATCCGGCTCCAGGAGGAGGAGTTGCTCTCCTGGAAGCTGATCGACCGCGCCGAGGCGGCCGCCCATCTCCCGGGCTCGCTCGGCCTGCGGGTGGTCGCGGCGCTCGACGTCCTCGCGCGGGGCAACGGGCCGGTGGAGCTGGAGAACGGCCACCCGGTCCGCTGACCGGGCGCGGCCTCACTCGTCGGGCATCAGTCCTCGGGCGGCACGCAGAGCACGGGGACGTGCGACATGTGCAGGAGCTTGTGGGGCGTGGAGCCGAGGAGCGCGCCGCGCATCGGGCTCTCGCCCCAGCTGCCGACCACGATGACACGTGCGGCGTGGCGGTTCGCCGCGTCGATCAGGGCCTGTGCCGGCCTCTCGTCGAGCACCTCGACGACGGTCGGCACGCCCGCCCGGTCGGCCTCCGTCACCGCGTGCTGCAGGCCGGTGCGGCCTGCCTCGCGGATGGCCGCGATGTGGGAGCGGTACTCCTCGCCCGAAGGGCCGGGGGCCGCGGCCCCGTAGACGAGCACGAGCGTCTCGTCGAACGCGGTGGCCACTTCGACGGCGATGCGCAACGCGCGTGCGGCGCCGGGTGATTCGTCGTATCCGAGCACGACCGACATCTCAGGTCTCCTCGCCGGGACCGTGGTCGCGGCCGCGACCGTGGACCAGTGCGGGGTCGGCCACGCCCGGGCGCTCCTGCCAGAACGCCGGTGCCCACAGCCGCCGCGCGAACATGGCCACCACCCCGGTGAGGGCGATGCCGATGCCGATGACGAGCGGCGGACCGAGGCCGAACCACGAGGTGCCGGTGTACGAGTTCGCCGGGTCGGACATGTCCGAGACCGACTGCACCAGCAGCCACGCCAGCAGCCCGGCGCCGACCAGCGGGCCGAGGCCGATCAGCAGGAAGTTGTGGACGCTCTCCAGGAGATGGCGGCGGTAGTAGATCACGCAGGCGAGGCCGGTGAGCGCGTAGTAGAAGGCGATCAGCAGCGAGAGCGCGGTGAGCGAGTCGAAGAGGGCGTTGCTGCTGATCTGGTTCACCACGAGGTACCAGCCGATGGCGATGGCGGCGACCCACCACGTACTGACGTCAGGGGTGCGGAAGCGCTGGCTGATGTGCCCGTAGTGGGCGGGCAGCGCGTGACGGCGGGCCATGGACAGCGCGGTCCGCGAGGCCGGGATGATCGTGGTCTGGGTGGAGGCGATCGCCGAGGTGGCGACGGCGATCAGCAGGATCCAGTCCCAGCCGCCCAGGACGTCCCCGGCGAGCTGGGCGAAGATGAACTCCTCCTCGTCGGCGTTCTCCGCGAGGAACGCCGGACCGGCGTAGGCGACGACCGCGAAGCCGACGGACACGTAGGTCACGAGCAGGATGACGGTCGACCAGAGCCCGGCCTTGCCGGGGGCGGTGGCGGAGTCCCTGACCTCTTCGGTGAGGTTGACCGCCGATTCCCAGCCCCAGTAGATGAAGACGCCCAGGAGCAGCCCGCCGGTCAGCGCCGCGCCACCAGCGCCGAAGGGGTTGAGCCAGCTGAGGGAGGGGTCGACCGAGTCGTACACGCTCGTGCCGGCGTAGACGGCGTAGAGCGCCACGCCCACGAAGATCAGCAGGCAGGCGACCTGCGCCAGGATGAGGACGTTCTGCACCTTGGCCGACAGCTCGGTGCCGATGACGCACACGGCCGTCATCGCGAGGATGAGGAGCACGGTGAGCAGCTGGCGTACGAAGGCGTTGTCCACCCAGCTGTCGAGCCCGAAGGCGAGCAGGGCGAAGCTCACGGCCACGTCGGCGAGCGAGCCGACGACCAGGACTCCGGTCATCGCGATGGCCCAGCCGCCGAGCCAGCCGGCCCAGGGGCCCATGGCGCGGGTGACCCACGAGAAGGTCGTGCCGCAGTCCTGGTCGACCTTGTTCAGGTAGTAGAACGCCGACGCGATCAGCAGCATCGGTACGAAGGACGCGAACATCACGCCGGGCGCGTAGATCCCGACCAGGGCGACGACGGGGCCGATGACGGCCGCGAGGGAGTAGGCGGGAGAGGTGGAGTTGAGCCCGATCACGAGGGCGTCGACGAACCCGATGGCGTTCGCCTTCAGGCCCGCGGGTCGCCCGGCGGCCCCGGCGTCCTCGGTGGCGGCATCTTCGGTGGCCATGGTCCCTCCGCCCCGGTCGTACCCGAACAGGGAGACTGCTGCATTCATCGTAAGGAGGCCCGGTCCGCCCCGCATGTGCGGGAGGCCGGGCTCGACGGTCACTGTTCGCGCATGCCCCACGGTGCTCCGTACTCCGCGAGCAGGTCGAGGAAGGGGGTCGGGGGCAGCGCCTCGGGGCCGAGGACGCCACGGCCCTGCCAGGCCCCGGTCGCGAGGAGTTCGAGGGCGGCGACCGGGTTGATCGCGGTCTGCCACACGACGGCCTGGCTGCCGTACTCGCGCATCGACCACTGGTTGTCGACCACCTGGTAGAGGTACACCTCGCGGGGCCGCCCGTCCTTGGTGCCCTTCACCCAGGTGCCCGCGCAGGTCTTGCCGTGCATCCGGTCGCCGAGGGTCGCGGGGTCGGGCAGACAGGCGGCGACGACGTCCCGCGGGGAGACCGCGACCCGTCCTTCGGCGCCGGCCACCGTGACCGGGTCCGTACGGTCGAGCCCCAGCTTGTGGAGGGTGCGCAGGACCCCGATGAACTCGTCGCCGAGACCGTACTTGAAGGTGACGCGGCGGGCCTTGAGCCATCGGGGGACGAGGAGCACCTCCTCGTGTTCGACGTTCACGCACTCCACCGGCCCGATGCCCTCGGGGAAGTCGAAGACCTCCGGTTCGCTGAAGGGCTCGGTGGTGAACCAGCCGCGCCCCTCCTCGTAGACGACCGGAGGGTTCAGGCACTCCTCGATGGTCGTCCAGATGCTGAAGGACGGGGCGAAGTCGTATCCGTCGACGACCAGGTTCGCGCCGTCGCGGACGCCGATCTCCTCGATCTCGTCGAAGAGCGCGTCGGAGGCGTAGCGGGCGAAGACGTCCGCGAGGCCGGGCTCCACGCCCATGCCCACCAGGGCGAGCCGGTCCGCCGCCTCCCACTCGGCAGCCCGGTCGAACTGCGCGTCCCCCAGCTTCACCCCGCACTCCTCGTACGGGCGCGTGGGGTGCGGCCGGGACAGGGACATGGCCATGTCCAGGTAGTGGGCGCGCTCGGCGAGCGCGGCCTCGAAGAGCGGCAGGACGAATCGGGGATCGGTGGCGTTGAGGAGGACGTCGCAGCGGTGCTCGGCGAGGGCCGCCCGTACTCCGGCGGGGTCCGATGCGTCGAGCCGGACGGCGGTGAACCGGCGCTCGTCCGCGCCGAGTGCGGCGACGGCGGACTCGGCCCGCCGCAGGTCGTAGTCGGCCACGACGAGGTGTTCGAAGAACGAGCGACGGGCCGCGATCCTGGTGATCGCCGTGCCCACGCCGCCCGCCCCGACCATGAGGACGCGCATGGTGCAGCACTCCTTACGGAGGTGGTCGCCTCCTCCCGATGATGCCGCCTCGCCGCCGGTTCAGCGCGTGGGGCGGAGCGTTCCCCCGCCGGTGGTGCCGACGCTCTCCTTGGGCTCCGCGGGCCGGTCGAAGTGGCTGGTGACCATGACGGAGGCGAGCAGGAGGCCGACCACGACAAGGAGGACGGCGCCGATGACGGCGTAGAGGCAGCCGAAGGTGAGGAGCCCGGCCCGTCTGTGGGGATCCTCGGTCATCGGTCGAACCTGGGGGTCACATTGGCCATGGGCGGGAACCTAGCAGCAGGAAATCCGATCGCGGGAGGCCCGTGGACCGGCCTACGCTCGGCAGCATGACCATGGTCGCGATTCTCAGCGGAGCCGGTATCTCCACGGACTCCGGCATCCCCGACTACCGGGGCCCCGACGGGGTGTGGACACGCGACCCGGCGGCCGAGAAGCTCGCCACGTACGAGCACTACATGGCCGACGCCGACGTCCGGCGCCGTGCCTGGCGGATGCGGCTCGACGGCCCGGTACTGCGGGCCGAGCCGAACGCGGCGCACCGCGCCGTCGCCGGGTTCGAGCGGACCGGGAACCCGGTGCGGGTGATCACGCAGAACGTCGACGGGCTGCACCAGCTCGCCGGGCTCCCGGAGCGCAAGGTCCTCGAACTCCACGGCTCCGCGCGGACGGTGGTGTGCACGGGCTGTCACGCCCGCTCCTCGATGGAGGCGGCGCTCGACCGGGTGCGGGCCGGCGAGGACGATCCGAAGTGCCGTGCGTGCGGCGGGATCCTCAAGTCGGCCACCGTCATGTTCGGGCAGCGGCTCGATCCGATGGTGCTCGGCAACGCGATGTCGATCGCCAAGGCCGCCGAGGTGTTCATCGCGGTCGGTACGAGCCTCCAGGTGCAGCCGGCCGCCTCGCTCGCCGGGATCGCCGCCGAGCACGGGGCCCGGCTGATCATCGTGAACGCCCAGCCCACCCCGTACGACGAACTCGCCGACGAGATCGTGCGCGAGCCCATCGGCACCTCGCTGCCGGCGCTCCTGGAGCGGCTCCACTGAGGAGCCGGGAGCGCGTCTAGAAGAGCGCTTCCGGTCCCTCGCCCGATTCGAAGGCAAGGAGTCGCCGTTTGCGGTCGAGGCCGCCGCCGTAGCCGGTCAGGGAGCCGCTCGCGCCGACGACGCGATGGCACGGTACGACGATGCTGACCGGGTTCTTGCCGTTGGCGAGGCCGACGGCGCGCGAGGCCCCGGGGTTGCCGAGCTCCTCGGCCAACTCGCCGTAGGTACGCGTCTCGCCGTACGGGATGTGGCACAGCCGCTCCCAGACGCGCAGCTGGAACGGCGTGCCGATCAGGTTCAACGGCAGCTCGAACTCCGTCAGTTCACCGGCGAAGTACGCGTCGAGCTGGCGGATCGTCTCGCCGAAGGGGCGCGGGTCCGGTGCGCCGAAGGTCTCCTCGGCGGGGCGGTGGCGCTGGTCGGTCATGTGGACGCGGCTCAGGACGCCGTCGACGGCGACCAGGGTCAGCGCGTCGTACGGGCTGTCGATGACGGTGTGCCGGACATCGGTCATGGCGGGTCGACTTCCTTATGCGGGGAGATGGTTGATCGGGTGGCTGTCGGTGGCCCACAGGTACTGGACGGCGTACGCGCGCCAGGGCCGCCACCGCGCGGCGCGGGCGGTGAGCGCGGCGGGCGTGGCCGGCAGGCCGAGCCCCTCGGCGGCGCGCCGGACACCGAGGTCGCCGGGGAGGAAGGCGTCGGGGTCGCCGAGCGCCCGCATCGCGATGACCTCGGTGGTCCACGGGCCGAAGCCGGGCAGGGTGAGGAGCCGGGCGCGCGCCTCCTCCCAGTCGGTGGCGGGGCCGAGGCTCAGCGAGCCGTCGGCGAGGGCCCCGACGAGGGTGAGGAGGGTCGTGCGGCGGCTGCGGGGCAGCGCGAGGGAGTCGGGGTCGAGGCCGGCGAGCGCCTCGGGGGTCGGGAAGAGGTGGGTGAGGCCGCCCTCGGGGTCATCGACGGGGACACCGTGCGCGGCGACGAGCCGGGCGGCGTGCGTACGGGCGGCGGCCGTGGAGACCTGCTGGCCGAGGACGGCCCGTACGGCGAACTCGGCCGCGTCGACGGTCCTCGGGACGCGCCGCCCGGGCGCCCGCTCGACCAGTGGGGCGAGCAGGGGGTCCGCGCGCAGCTGTTCGTCGACGGCGACCGGGTCGGCGTCGAGGTCGAGCATCCAGCGGCAGCGGCTGATGGCGAGGGTGAGGTCACGGGGGTCGGTGAGGGAGAGCCGGCAGGCGATGTGGTCGGAGCGCGGGCTGAGCGCGACGATGCCGTGGCCGTGGGGCAGGGTCAGGGTCCGCCGGTACGCGCCGTCGAGCCACTCCTCCACGCCGGGGACGGCGGTCGCGGCGAGGTGGCCGAAGAGGTTGGAGGGGTTGAGCGGGGCGCGGTACGGCAGCCGGAGCGTGATCACACCCGGTGTGCGCGGGGCGTCGTCGAGAGCGGTGTTGCGGGCGACCGAGGCCCGGGCCGCCCGGGCGCGCAGCTCGCCTGGGGCGAGCGCGAAGACCTCGCGGACGGTGTCGTTGAAGGTACGGATCGAGGAGAAACCGGCGGCGAAGGCGATCTCGGCCATCGGCATCGGTGTCGTCTCGATGAGCAGCCGTGCGGTCTGGGCGCGCTGGGCGCGGGCCAGGGCGAGCGGTCCCGCGCCGAGTTCGGCGAGGAGCTGGCGCTCGATCTGCCGGGTGGAGTAGCCGAGCCGGGCGGCGAGCCCGGGGACGCCCTCGCGGTCCACGATCCCGTCCTGGATCAGCCGCATCGCCCGGGCGACGGCGTCGGCGCGGACGTTCCACTCGGGGGAGCCGGGGCTCGTGTCGGGGCGGCAGCGCTTGCACGCCCGGAACCCGGCGCGCTGGCAGGACGCGGCGCTCGGGTGGAAGACCATGTTCTCGGCCTTGGGCGGGACGACCGGGCAGCTGGGACGGCAGTAGATCCGGGTCGTGAGCACGGCGGTGAAGAACACGCCGTCGAAGCGGGCGTCCTTCGACCGGACGGCCCGTACGCAGCGCTCGGTGTCGGTGTACATGGCTCCATGATCGGGGACCGGAAGGGCCTCCGCTGGCGAGAAAACGACATGGACCTTCCCCGGGCGGGCTCCTTCCGGGCGGCTTTCGGGCGGCTTTCGGAGGGCGTCTGCCCCCTTCCGCCTCGAAATCCGGCCGCCACGGGAGGAGCATGGAGGAAGCGGATCCCCGATGCCGCCGGCGGGCCGAGGAACCGAGGAAGTGGACGGGTGACTGCAGAATCCCAGACGACAGCCGAATCTCCGAGAAGAAGAAGCACCCCATGAGCGGACGGCTGGGCCGCCGGCCCAAGGGGCTGGGGCTGCGCAGCGTCGCCGGGCAGGTGTTCGCCCTCCAGGCGGTCATCGTCGTGGTGCTGGTCACCGTGGGCACGCTCGCCCTGCTCTTCCAGGCCCGGTACGACACGGAGACCGACGCCCGCAACCGCTCGCTCGCCGCCGCGGAGGCCTTCGCACACGCTCCGGGGCTCGTGGACTCCCTGAAGGCCCCCGACCCGACCGCCCTGCTCCAGCAGCGGGCCGAGGCCGCCCGGTTGGCCGCGGGCCTCGACTTCCTCGCCGTGATGACCCCGGACGGCATCCGCTACACGGACTCCCGGCCCGAGCTGATCGGGGAGCGCGCCACCGGCGACATCGCGCGCGCCCGGGCGGGCGAGTCGTTCACGGAGGTCTTCAGCGGCGAGCCGACGGCCGCCGTACGGGCCGTCGTCCCGGTGCGCACGGAGGACGGTGACATCGTCGGCCTGGTCAGCACCGGCATCGACGTCGAGAACGTCGGCAACGTCGTCGAGGGCCAGCTGCCGCTGCTGCTCGGCACGGCAGCGGGCGCCCTGCTGCTCGCCGTGGGCGGCGCGGCGCTGGTGAGCCGGCGGCTGCGCCGGCAGACCCACGGTCTCGGGCCGGTCGAGATGACCCGGATCAACGAGCACCACGAGGCGGTCCTGCACGCCGTGCGCGAGGGGGTGCTCATCATCGACGCGGACCGGCGGCTGCTGCTCGCCAACGACGAGGCCCGGCGGCTGCTCGACCTGGGGCCCGACGCCGAGCGGCGGCACGTCACGGAGCTGGGTCTCGATCCCCGTACCGCCGCGCTGCTCTCCTCCGACCGGGTCGTCAACGACGAGGTGCACCTCGCGGGCGACCGGCTGCTCGCCGTCAACGTACGCCCCACCAAGCCGTACCGGGGCCGGCCCACCGGCACCGTGATGACGCTGCGGGACTCGACCGAGCTCGCCACCGTCTCCGGCCGCGCCGAGGTGGCCAGGGGCCGGCTGCAACTGCTGTACGAGGCGGGGGTGCGGATCGGCACCACCCTGGACGTCGTACGGACCACCGAGGAGCTCTCGGAGGTGGCCGTGCCGCGCTTCGCCGACTTCGTCACCGTGGAGCTGCTCGACCCGGTGCTGCGGGGCGAGGAGCCCACCGGCGCGTTCACCGAGATGCGGCGTACGGCGCTGTCGGGCATCAGCCCCGAGCATCCGCTCCAGCCCGTGGGAGACCGGATCCGGTGCGTCGTGCCGACCACGCCGATGGCGCAGGCGCTGGACAACGGTCACGCGGTCCTGGTGGCCGATCTGGCCCAGGCCGAGGGCTGGCGGGCGCAGGACCCCGAGGGGGCCGCTGCGGCCCTCGCGTACGGGCTGCACGCGCTCGTGTCGGTGCCGGTCCTCGCCCGGGGCGTGGTGCTGGGGATGGCGAACTTCTGGCGGTCGGAGACCGAGGAGCCGTTCGACGAGGAGGACCTGAACTTCGCGGAGGAGCTGACCGCGCGCGCCGCGGTCTCCATCGACAACGCCCGCCGCTTCACCCGCGAGCACGAGATGGCGGTGACGCTCCAGCGCAGCCTGCTCCCCCGGATCCTGCCCGACCTGTCGGCGGTCGACGTCGCGTTCCGCTATCTGCCCGCCAAGGCGGGGGTCGGTGGGGACTGGTTCGACGTGATCCCGCTGCCGGGGGCGCGGGTGGCGCTGGTCGTCGGCGACGTGGTCGGGCACGGCCTGCACGCGGCGGCCACGATGGGCCGGCTGCGGACGGCGGTCCTCAACTTCTCCACCCTCGACCTGCCGCCCGACGAGCTCCTGGGCCACCTCGACGAGCTGATCGACCGCATCGACCGGATCGACCGCGGCGGCTCGGACGGCGGGTCCGAGGACGGCTCCGACGGCGCCTCGGGCGGCGGCTCCGGGAGCGGAGGCGGCGGCGCGGGAGCGGGGCGTACGGAGTCCGGCGATGCCGGGGGCGACGAGGGGCAGGAGCGGATCACCGGCGCCACCTGCCTGTACGTCATCTACGACCCCGCCGACGGCCGCTGCACCATGGCCCGGGCCGGCCACCCGGGACCGGCGCTCGTCCATGCGGACGGCCGGGTCGAGTACCCCGAGCTGCCCGCCGGGCTGCCGCTGGGCGTGGGCGGGATGCCGTTCGAGACCACCGAGATGCACCTGCCGGAGGGGAGCCGTCTGGTGCTCTTCACCGACGGCCTCCTGGAGGACCGCGACCGGGACTTCGACACCGGTCTCGCGCTGCTGCGCGAAGCCCTGGCCACCACCGGCCGCAGCCCGGAACAGGCCTGCGCGGACGTCCTGACGGCCGTGCTCGTTCCGGCGCCCGACGACGACATCGCGCTGCTCATCGCCGACACCCGCCGCCTCGAGCCCGAGCGGATCGCGGAGTGGAACGTGCCCCCCGACCCGGCGGAGGTCTCCCGGATCCGCAACGCGGGCGCCGCGCAGCTCGCCGCCTGGGGCCTGGACGACATCGCGTTCACGGCCGAGCTCATCCTGAGCGAGCTGATCACCAACGCCATCCGGTACGGCGCCGAGCCCATCCGGGTCCGGCTGCTGCGCGACCGCCGGCTGATCTGCGAGATCTCCGACGGCAGCAGTACCGCTCCGCACCTGCGCTACGCGGCGACGACCGACGAGGGCGGTCGCGGACTCTTCCTCGTGGCCCAGTTCGCCGAGCGGTGGGGCACCCGGTACACCGACCGCGGCAAGGTCATCTGGGCCGAACTGCCCCTGACCACGGCCGGCTCGGAGCTGGCGCCGCTGCCGGTGCCGGACCTGGACGCGCTGGAGAACCTCGCCTGGTGAGGCGGGTGAGGCGGCCGCTGAGGCTGGTGAGCCTTGCGACGGGGCCGGTGAGCCGCTGTCACTTCAGGGACGTACGGGCCAGCAGCACGGCCACGTCGTCCGGCGGGGCACAGGGCAGCAGCTGCTCCAGGATCGCGTCGCACAGCTGGCTGAGCGGCCGTTCCAGATGGAGCAGCGCCTGCGCGAGCCGGTCCATGCCCTCGTCGAGGTCGCGGTCCCTGGCCTCGATGAGGCCGTCGGTGTACATCACGAGGAGGCTGCCCGGCGGGAGCAGGATCTCCTCGGTGCTGAAGTCCTGCCACCCGGTGCCGAGCGGCGTGCCGGGCGGCCCTTCCAGGAAGGTGATCGCGCCGTCGGCGGTGGCCACGGCGGGCGGCGGGTGTCCGGCCCTGGCGAGGACGACGCTTCCGGTGGCCGGGTCGTGGACGGCGTACACGCAGGTCGCCATCTCGTCCTCCCCGAGGTCGGCGACGACGGCGTCGAGGGAGCGGAGCAGCTCCGCGGGCGGGACACCGTGCCGGGCGAGGGTCCGTACGGCCGTACGGAGCTGGCCCATGACGGCCGCCGCGTGGATGCCGTGGCCCATGACGTCGCCGATGACGAGCCCGGTCCTGCCCTCGGGCAGGGCGATGACGTCGAACCAGTCGCCGCCGACGTCGTGGTCGCTCGCGGGGAGGTAGCGGCCGGTGAGCTCCAGGCCCTCGACCTTCGGGAGGACGTTGTTGGTCAGGCTGCGCTGGAGGGTGAGGGCGGCCTCGCGCTGGGTGGTGTACATGCGGGCGTTGTCGATGTTCAGGGCGGCGCGGGCGACGAGTTCGTCGATGAGGACGAAGTCCCGCTCGTCGAAGGGTTCGCGCTCGTAGAGCCGGGTCACGGAGACGGTTCCGAGGACCTTGCCGCGGGCGACGAGCGGGACGATGCGCGCGGAGCCGATGCTGTCCTCGAAGTAGCTGCGTAGGGGGGCGGTGCGCGGGTCGGGGAAGAGCGCCGGCAGGTCGGAGTGGTAGAGGTTCATCGGCCGGGCGTCGGTGATGACCTGCTCGTACGCCGTGCCCAGCGGGATCTGGAAGGTCTGTCCCGGGACGAGCATCGCGGTGGGGGCGGTCGGGTCGGGGAAGACGGCGGCGAGGCGGCGCAGCAGTCCGTGGGCGGAGGCGCCCGCCTCGTCGGGTTCGAGCACGGATTCGAGCAGCTGGACGTCGGCCGAGTCGGCGAGCTGCGGCACGAGGACCTGGACGATCTCCTCGGCGGTCTGGACCAGGTCGAGGGTGGTGCCGATCCGGGTGCCCGCCTCGGCGAGCAGGGCGAAGCGCCGGTTGGCGCGTTCGGCCTCGACGAGCGCCCGCTGGCCGTCGGTGATGTCGATGAGGGAGGCGATCACGCCGAGCCTGCGGCCGGAGCCGTCGACCAGCGGGGCGTAGGAGCAGGACCAGGTGCGGTCGTGGTCGGGGTCGGCCGGGGTCCGTCCGGTGCGGCGGACGTCGACGACCGCCTCGCCGCTCTCCAGGACCTTGCGCATGGTGCCTTCGAGGGCGAGGGCGTTGACCCCGGGCACCACCTCGGTGAGCCGTCTGCCGACGTGGTCGGCGGGCGGGACGCCGTTCATCCGCGCCAACGCGTCGTTGACGCGGATGAACCGCAGGTCGGGGCCGAGGGTGGCGAGGCCGATCGGCGACTGGGTGAAGAGGCTCTGGAGCGCGGCGAGCGAGTCCCGCATGCGCAGGACCTCGGAGGTCTCCACCGCGATGAGCATGGCTCCCGGCCGTCCCCGGGGGTCGACCTCGGGGACGATCCACATCTCCATGGTCACTTCGTGACCGTCCCGGTGCCGCACCGGGAGGGTGCCGACGACGGTCTCGCCCGCCTGGACGCGCCGGGTCAGCTGTTCAGCGAGCTCCTGGTTGGCGTCGGGCACCAGAATGGGTGCCGCGGCCCGTCCGAGCACGTCCTCGGGGCGGTATCCGAGCAGGTCCTGGGCGGCGAGCGACCACTCGACGACGCGCCCGTCCTCGTCCTCCCGCCACAGGGCGATCGGGAGCACCTCGCGCAGGACACCGGCGTACCCGATGGCCGCCGGCGGCCGTCCCGGCGTCTCGCTCGGCGACTGAGTAGTGTCCAACGCTTCGACCTAACCCCGGGGGGTGTCTTCCTACCCGATCACCCTATCCGAGCCCTCGGTACGGGGCCCTGCGGTACGGCTCCGCGGGGTGGGAGACCGCTCCAGGACCGAGGCGATCCGGAACCGCCTCGGGTCACCTGCCGGCCGGTGCGGTGAAGGGGTTCCACTCGTACCGACCCGCCGGTAACTTGGCGCCGCCCACTCCCCCACCGTCCTGGCAGGTACGAGATGCAGAGCTTGTTACGTGTGGTCCGAGGCGCCCTGCTCGTGGGCACCCTGCTGGCCCCGGCCGTCGTCCCGGGCGCCGCCGCGGCGCAGCCCGGGCCACAGTCCGCGGCGCAGCCCGGGCCATCACCCGCGGTGCGCACCGCGGCCGCCGTCGACTGGACGCCGCCGCTGTCGACCCGTGGCCGGTACATCGTCGACGCCGACGGCGACCGCTTCCGGCTCCGCTCCGCCAACTGGGACGGCGCCCAGGGCTCGTGGAACGGCTCGGGCGACATCGCCGACCCCGCCAACCACCACGCCGGGCAGAACGCCCACGGCATCCCGATCGGCCTGGACCGCACCCCTCTCCCCACCCTCCTCGCCGACTTCCGCGCCCTCGGCCTGAACAGCATCCGGCTGCCGTTCTCCAACGAGATGCTGCGCGCCACGGCCCCCGTGCCGGACTCGGCCGTCGCCGCCAATCCGGCGCTGCGCGGCAGGACGCCGCTCCAGGTCTTCGACGCGGTCGTCGCCGCCCTCACCGACGGCGGGTTCGCCGTCGTCCTCAACAACCACACGGTGACGACCCGTTGGTGCTGCGGCGTGGACGGCAACGAGCGCTGGAACAGCAGCGGACAGTCCACGGCCGGGTGGGCCGACGACTGGGTCTTCATGGCCAAGCGCTACCGCGCCAACCCGCGCGTGGTCGGCGCCGACCTGTACAACGAGGTCCGCCGCGACATCTGGGACGACCCCAACTGGGGCCTGGGCGACAACCACGACTGGCACGCGGCCGCGCAGGAGGCCGGCGACCGCATCCTGGCCGAGGCCAACCCGGACCTGCTCATCGTGGTCGAGGGCATCAACTGGCAGGGCATTCCGGTCGACGGCTTCCCGCACGGCCGCCCCACCCTCACCCCGGTCCGTACCCTCTCGCACACCCTGGTGGTGTCGAACAAGCTCGTCTACTCCGCTCACTTCTACGGCTACACCGGCCCGAACCACAGCGGCGCCACCGGTGTCGGCGAGACCAGCGACCTCCGCTACCAGGACTTCACCCGCGATCAGCTCCGCCAAGTCGTCCATGACCAGGCGCTCTACGTCTCCGCCGAGACCGGCCGGCACTTCACCGCCCCGGTCTGGGTCAGCGAGTTCGGCATCGGAGGCGACGAGCGCGTCGACAAGCCCCGTGACTGGTTCCGCAACCTGACCGAGCTGTTCGCGGACGCCGATGTGGACTACGCGTACTGGCCGCTGGTCGGCTGGAACAACAGCGGTGGCGGCGGCGACAGTTGGGCGCTGCTGCGGTACGACTCCGAGGGCCGGCGGACCGGGGTCCTGGACGCGGGCGACTGGCGCACGCCCCTCTGGACCGGCCTGACGGCCGCGTCGGGTCGTACAGGGCCCGTACCCGTCTCCCCCGCCTGGTACCAGCTGACGACCGACCATCGCGACCACAACGCCTCACTGCGCGTGCGGGCCGGCGGGGACTGGGACAGCGGCGCCCGCAAGGCCGTCTGCCCCGACGGCTCCCGGCTCGCGGGGCTCAGCCACACCGGCGGCCGCGGCCTCTGCGTGAGCTCGGGGCTGCGGGCCGCGACCGGCGGGCACACGGTCGTCCGCGACGAGTCGCACGTCCCGGCGGGCGGCGACTGGGCCTCCGGCTACACCAAGTACCAGTGTCCGGCAGGGCAGTTCCTCATCGGCTACAGCCTGCGCGGCGCCCGGGTCTCCGCCGCCCTGTGCGCGCCCGCGGGCACAGGGCTCCCGTCGGGCGGCGGCCGCACGGTGTGGTTCGACCGCGGTGACAACCGCCCGGCCGGCGCGCCCGGCGGCGAGTACGCGCGGGGCCACTACAAGGGCCAGTGCGCACCCGGCGAGTACGCGGCCGGGATCGCGTTCACCACGCGTGTCGCTGCCCGACCGTCACCGGCGGCTCTGCTGTGCCGCCCGGGGGCGTAGCGGGAGAGTCGAGCGATGCGGCTATGCCCTGCGCGAGGAACGGGATCCGATGCGCGCAGACCCCGGCGATGTTGATGCGGCCCGCGTTCGTGCCGTAGATGCCGGACCGGCCGCGCATCCGGCGCATCTGCTCCGGCGTCAGAGGCAGCATGGAGAACATGCCCTTCTGGCGCCGGAGCGACTCCGCCACCTCCGGGCGTCCGAGGGCGGTCAGGTTCTCGACGAGGTCCGCCCGGTTGGCGGCGATCCGCCCGCGCATGCCGTCGAGTTCGGCCCGCCAGGTGGCCCGGAGGCCGGCGTCCTCGAGGACGGTGGCGACGACGGCGGCGCCGTGGTCGGGGGGCATCGAGTACATGACGCGTGCGGCGTTCTGCAGGGCCGTCTCGACGTGCCGGAGCGTCTGCCGTGACGGGCCGAGGACGATGGCGCAGCCGGTGCGGTCGCTGTAGAGGCCGAAGTTCTTGGAGCAGCTGACGGCGATCAGCACCTCGGGCAGCCGGTCGGCGAGCATCCGGGTGGCCCACAGGTCGGCGTCGAGGCCGTCGCCGAGGCCGTGGTACGCGAGGTCGACGAAGGGGACCCAGCCGTTGGCCTCGGCGAGCCCGGCCAGCTCCTCCCAGGTCTCGGCGTCGGGGTCGGTGCCCGTGGGGTTGTGGCAGCAGCCCTGGAGCAGGACGACGTCGCCCCGGCGCGCGGCGCGTAGGTCGTCCACCATGCCGTCGGCGTGCCCGTACGTCCGGACCGTGAGCCCGGCGCCTTCCAGGATCGGGCGGTGGTTGACGTACGCCGGGTCGCTGATCCACACCGTGGTGCCGGGGCGGGTCTGGCGTACGAGATCGGCGAGGAGGCGCAGGGCGCCGGTGCCCGCCACGGTCTGGACGGCCGTCGCGCGGGCGGTCCTGGCCTCGGTGCCGAGGACCATGGAGAGCATGGCGCGGTTGAAGGCAGTGTTGCCGGAGAGGCCCCGGTACTCCTTGGAGACGGCGCGCTCGGCGAGGCGTATCTCGGCCTCCTTGACGGCGGCCATCACCGGGGTGGCTCCGGTGTGGTCGCGGTAGACCCCGAGGACGAGGTCGAGCCGCTCGGGGCGCGGGTCGGCGGCGAACTCGGCCGACAGGTCCCACAGCGGGTCCACGGGCGGGGCGGCGAGCAGCTCAAGCATGGGCGGAGACCTTGGTTCGGGGGCGCCGGTTGGCGAGCGCGACGCCGAGGGTGATGAGGGGGACGCCGACGAGGACGGACAGGGTCGGCGACTCGTCGAGGAGGGGTACGGCGAGCAGGACGACGGCGACCGGGCTGAGGGAGCCGACGACCGAGCTTCGCTCGGGGCCGAGGCGGCGGATGGCGAAGGCGTACAGCAGTCCGGCGCACAGGCCGACGCCCAGGCCCTGGACGACGAGGAAGAGGGCGATGTCGTCGGCGGCCGCGTGGGCGAGCCCGGTGGGCAGGACGCCCGTCACGGCGAGGAGGGCGATGACGGCGAAGGACGGCAGGCAGAGCAGGCCGATCGAGCCGACGGGGTCGAGGTCCACCTCGCGCAGGCCCACGGTGTACAGGGCCCAGAGGCCACTGGCGAGCAGCAATGTTCCCGCACCGAGCAGGACGTCGGCGTCCAGGGCCGCCGTGTAGCGCCAGACGAGCGCGGCGACTCCGGCGACGATCAGGGCGAGGCCGGCCGCCTGCGTACCGCGCGGGACGCTCTTGCCGCCCGCGACCATCAGGGCGGAGACGAAGAGCGGGACCATGCCGGGGACGATCGCGCCGACGAACGCGGCCGAGGTCAGCGAGCCGCCGTACATGGCGGCGAGGAAGAAGGGGACGCCCGCCCCGCAGACGATCTTCGCGGCGGGCCCGGGCCGCACGGCGAGCAGCTGCCGCCTGCGCCGCCACAGGGCGGGAGCCAGGACCACGAGCGGTACGCCGAAACGCAGCAGGGCCGCGTCGGCGGGCAGGAGGGTGGAGGCACTGAGGGCCCGGGCGCTGAGCGCGAAGGCGGCCCAGATCGCCACGGTGACGATCAGGGCGGCGAGGCCGACTGTTTGGGGGGAGAGGCGTGCGGTGCGGGGTGCGGCGGAGGGCGGGGTCGCGGGGGCTGGGGCCGGCGCCACTTGGGCTGATGCCGCTTGGGTCGGGGCCTCCTGGGCCGGTGCTGCCACCGCTCGTATGCCGCCCACCTGACGCCTCCCGCCCGAATCCACTGTTTCGAGCAACGGTAGGGCTTTCGGCGGAGCAGCCGATTGCCAGTTCTGCCCTCCAGACCTAGCGTGAGGGCAGAATCTGCCAAGAAATGCTCAGGAACGCTCAGGGAGTGACGTTGGACGCGGTGGACTTCCAGATCATCCACGAGTTGCAGGCGGACGGACGCCTGTCCAACCAGGACCTCGCGGACCGGATCAGGCTCTCCCCCTCACCGTGCCTGCGGCGGGTACGGCGCCTGGAAGAGGCGGGCCTGATCCGCGGCTACACGGCCATGGTGGACCAGGTCGCCTTCGGCCTGCCGATCACGGTCTTCGTCCGGATCCGACTGGAGCGCCACACCAGCGACATCGTGGCCGTCTTCGAGGAACACGTCGGCCGCATCGAGCACATCCAGGACTGCTATCTGATGGCGGGCAGCAGCGACTACCTGCTCAGGGTCGTCATCGAGAGCCTGGAGGCGTACGAATCCCTCGTGCGCCACCGTATCCACGCCATCCCCGGCATCGCCTCGATCGAGTCGAGCTTCGCCTACGGCAGCGTGAAGCAGTCCAAGGTCTACCCGCGCCCGACGGCGCGCGCGGACTTCGGCTGAGGCCGGCGCCGCCTCCGTCAGAGACCGAACTCCTGCGGGGAGAGGCCGAGCGCCGCGCACGCCTCGCGCAGGACCTGCTCCTCGGCCGGGGCGACGTACCCGTCCGCGCCGGCGACGACGAAGCCGGTCTGCACGACCGCCTTGGCCTCCGTGGGCTTCTTCGCCGCCTTGGCGATCTCCCGCAGGGCCTCGGCCTTGCCCTGCTGGAAGTTGACCGTCAGCTGGTCGACGTGCTTGTTGAACCGCTGCCGCAGCTGGTCGGGCGGGAAGTTGCTCAGGACGTCGTTCTGCAGGATCAGCGACTCCACGTGCTGTCGCTCGACCGGGTCGACCGACCCGTCGGCGGCCGCGACGAGCGCGCACATGGCCATGCTCGCGTCACGGTAGGCGCCGCTCTTGAGCTCCGACTTCAGGGAGGAGAGCTGGGACTTGAGCACCCCCACGAGCTGAGCCTTCGACCCACCGCGCGACCCCGAGCCCGACCCGGCGCCCGGTACGGACCCCGGCGCCGCGCCCGGCTGCGCATGGCCGCCGGAGCCCCGCGCTCCCTGCGCCTGCTGCTGCAGCCCCTTGGCCTGGTCCTTGATCCGGTCCCACATCGCCATCCGTGCCACCTCGCGTACGCGTTTCGCTCGACCGCGCGAGTACCGCGCGTCCCCCTGAGAACGGCTGCCGACCGGTCCGAGTTCCCCGGCAACGGGCGAGAGGCCCTACGTGAGGCGGACCCGCTTGGCGAAGGCCCGGTACGCCTCCTCGTCGAAGAGGACGAACGTGACCTCCTCGACGGCGGTCTCCGTGCCCCGCACGGTCTCCACCGCGATGCGGGCGCCGTCGTCCATGGGCCAGCCGTAGATCCCGGTGGAGATGGCCGGGAAGGCGACGGTCCGCGCGCCCAGTTCGTCGGCCACGCGGAGCGACTCGCGGTAGCAGGAGGCCAGTTGCTCCGAGCGGTCCTCCTCGCGGGACCAGACCGGGCCCACGGTGTGGATCACCCAGCGCGCGTCGAGCCGACCGGCGGTCGTGGCGACCGCCTGGCCGGTCGGGAGGCCCTTGCCGTAGTGGCCGGCCCGGAGCGCGCGGCACTCCGCGAGGATCTCGGGGCCGCCCTTGCGGTGGATCGCGCCGTCGACTCCGCCTCCGCCGAGCAGGGAGGAGTTCGCGGCGTTGACGAGTGCGTCGGCGTGCTGCTCCGTGATGTCGCCGAAGGCCAGGACGAGATCGGGTCGCGTGGTCATACGGTCATCGTCTCCCGTCGTGAACGGTCGTCACCCGGTCGCCCTGAGCCTGCGCCAGACGGCCTTCGCCGCGTTGTGCCCGGACATGCCGTGCACGCCAGGGCCCGGCGGAGTGGCGGAGGAGCAGAGGAACACGGCCGGGTGCGGGGTCGAGTAAGGGAAGAGGGACAGCTTGGGGCGGAGCAGCAGTTGGAGGCCGCGCGCCGCGCCGCAGGCGATGTCGCCGCCCACGTAGTTGACGTTGCGGGCGGCGAGTTCGGCCGGACCCGCCGTGGCACGGGCCAGGACGCGGTCGCGGAAGCCGGGGGCGAAGCGCTCGATCTGACGCTCGATCGCGTCCGTGAGGTCGCCCTCCCAGCCGTTCGGCACATGGCCGTACGCCCAGAAGACGTGCTTGCCCTCGGGGGCACGACCGGGGTCGACGAGGGTGGGCTGCGCGGTGATGAGGAACGGTGTCCTGGGTGCCGTACCGGAGGAGGCCTGGCGCAGCGCCGTGCCGATTTCGCCGCTGGTCGGCCCGACCTGAACGGTCCCGGCCTCGCGCGCCGCCTCTGCCGTCCAGGGCACGGGGCCGTCGAGCGCGTAGTCGATCTTGAAGGCGGCCGCGCCGTAGCGGTAGTGGTCGTAGTAGCCGCCGAAGCCCGCGATCCTGGCGAGGGCGGTGGGCGAGGTGTCGAAGACGTACGCGCGGGCCGGCGGCAGGTCGTCGAGACGCTTGACCTCGTAGTCGGTGTGGACCGCGCCGCCGAGCGCCTTCAGATACGCGGTGAGGGCGTCCGAGATGGACTGGGAGCCACCCCGGGGCATCGGCCAGCCGCCTTCGTGCGCGGCGAGCGCGAAGACGAGGCCGACCGCCGAGGTGGCGAACCCTTCGAGCGGGGCGATGACATGGCCGACGAGGCCGGAGAACAGGGCGCGCGCCTTGTCGTCCTGGAAGCGGCGGGTGAGCCACGTCGAGGGCCGCAGCCCGTCGAGGCCGAACCGGGCCAGCGTGACCGGGTCCCGGGGCAGCGCGGTGAGCGGCAGGGACATGAAGTCCCGTGTCAGGGTGTCCCACTTGCCGAGGTACGGGGCGATCAGCCGGCGGTACGTGCCGGCGTCGCGCGGCCCGAAGGAGGCGGCGGTCTCGGCGACGGACCGGGAGAGCACGGCGGCTGTGCCGTCGTCCCACGGGTGGGCCATGGGCAGGCGGGGGTGCAGCCACTCCAGGCCGTACCGGTCGAGCGGCATCGTCTTGAAGACGGGTGAGCCGATCCCGAGCGGGTGTACGGCGGAACAGGGGTCGTGGCGGAAGCCGGGGAGGGTCAGCTCCTCGGTCCTGGCACCACCGCCGACGGTTGATTTGGCTTCGAACACGGCCACGGAGAAGCCCCGTCGGGCGAGCTCCACGGCGGCGGTCAGTCCGTTGGGTCCCGCCCCCACGACGACGGCATCGAGCATCGACGGCACCTTGGACTCCTTCGTCAGCCGATGGCCAAGGGTCCCAGGATATTCCGGCGCGTCCGTGGGCTTCACCGCCCCCGCAGCAGTGTCCGGATCCGCTCGGCGGTGGCCTGGTCCCGCGCGGCGGTGAACGGCAGCGCGTTGCCTCCGGTGATACGGAAGGGCTCGCCCGCGATCGTCGTGTGCGCGCCGCCCGCCTCGGTCACCAGGAGCAGCCCGGCGGCGTGGTCCCAGGCGTACTCCCAGGAGAAGGCGGTGGCGTCGAGGTCGCCCCGGGCCACGGCCAGGTACTCGAGCCCCGCGGAGCCGCAGGGACGCGGCCGTACGCCTTCCACGTCCAGGCCGAGCAGGGCGCGCTTCTGGTCGTCGGTGGTGTAGTCGGGGTGGGAGGTGGCGACCTGCAGGTCCGTCCCGGTGTCCGGCGCGGCGGACCGTGCGGACCGTATCGGCGCGCCGTTGAGCGTGGCGCCGCGCCCGCGCACCGCGACCGCCATCTCGTCGAGGACCGGGGCGTACGTCCAGGAGGCGAGCAGCTCGCCGCGCCGGGCGAGGGCGACGAGGGTACAGAAGCCGGACTCGCCGTGCACGAACTGGCGGGTGCCGTCGACCGGGTCGACGATCCAGACCGGGGCGTCGCCCTGGATCGCTTCGTACACCGTCGGGTCGGCGTGGACGGCCTCCTCGCCGACGACGACGGAGCCGGGGAGCAGCGCCGTGAGGGACGCGGTGAGGTGGGCCTCCGCGGCCTGGTCGGCGACGGTCACGAGGTCGTGCGGGCCGTTCTTCTCGACGACCTCGTGCGCGGCGAGCTGCCGGAATCGTGGCGTGATCTCGGCCGCGGCCGCCTTGCGGATCGCCTCCTCCACCTCGGTCGTACCGCCGGCGAGGACGTGGTCAAGGAACTCATCGATCATGTGTCCAGCTAAGCACGGCGGTCTGACATTCAGGGAGACCGTCCCGTCACCCTCCGTTTGCCCACGGAGTACGCTTTGGACCGGTTCACCCCTTACAGGGCGGCGGGGCGAGAGGGAGGGTCCGTGCACGGCGAGTACAAGGTTCCCGGCGGAAAGCTGGTGGTCGTCGACCTGGAGGCACGCGACGGCGTCCTCGCGGACGTACGGGTCGCGGGCGACTTCTTCCTGGAGCCGGACGAGGCGATCCTCGCCATCGACCGCGCCCTGGAGGGCGCCCCCGTCGACACCGACGCCTCGGGGCTGGCGGCCAGGATCGACGCGGCGCTGCCCCCGGGCACGGAGATGTACGGGCTCACGACGGAGGGCATCGGCGTGGCGGTCCGCCGGGCCCTCGCGCACGCCACGGACTGGACGGACTACGACTGGCAGCTCATCCACGAGCCGCCGCACTCCCCCGCCCTGCACATGGCCCTGGACGAGGTGCTCACCGCCGAGGTCGCTTCGGGCCGCCGCCCGCCGACCCTGCGGGTCTGGGAGTGGGGCGCGCCGGCCGTGGTGATCGGCAGCTTCCAGTCCCTGCGCAACGAGGTGGACCCGGAGGCGGCCGAGCGGCACGGCATCGAGGTCGTGCGCCGCATCAGCGGTGGCGGCGCGATGTTCATCGAGCCCGGCAACACCATCACGTACTCGCTCTCCGTCCCCGACGCCCTGGTCCAGGGGCTCTCCTTCACCGACAGCTACGCCTACCTCGACGACTGGGTGCTGGGCGCCCTTGCCGACATGGGCGTCAAGGCCTGGTACCAGCCGCTGAACGACATCGCGACGGAGGCCGGGAAGATCGCGGGCGCCGCGCAGAAGCGGGTGGCGGCGGGCTCGGGCGCGGTCCTGCACCACGTGACGATGGCGTACGACATCGACGCCGACAAGATGACGGAGGTCCTGCGGATCGGCCGCGAGAAGCTCTCCGACAAGGGCACGAAGAGCGCGAAGAAGCGCGTGGATCCGTTGCGGCGCCAGACGGGGCTGCCGCGCGAGGCGGTCATCGAGCGGATGATCGCCTCCTTCCGGGACCGGTACGGCCTCACGGAGGGCCGGGTCACGGAGGAGGAGTCGGCGCGGGCGAAGGAGCTGGCGGCGACGAAGTTCTCGACGCCGGAGTGGACGGCTCGGGTCCCGTAAGCCATGAGCCGTATCGGGCCGTCGTAGGCTCTCCGAATGCGTGTACGTGTACGTGTCGAGGGGTCGGCGAAGCCGGGGCTGCGGATGGAGTGTGCCGACGGGCGGCGGCTGGTGCTCGTCCAGGAGGGCGTTCCCGTGCTGTTCGCGCGGCAGCGCGTCACCCACCGGGGCCTGCACTACGCGAGGACGGGCCGGTACGTCTCCCCGCTCGGGCCGCTGCGGGCCGAACATGCGCGCGCCTTCGCCGAGTTCGCGGAGCCGGGGAGCAAGGAGTGGACGGAGCGCTGGGCGGCGTACGCCGAGGCGGCGCTACGCAGGGCTCCCAACGGCCCCCTCCATGAGGGGGATTGGAACATCCTCCCTGGATCCTCCAGCTGGTTCGCGGACGTCAACTGGCCCAAACTCCTCTCCCACGACCCCGATCGGGGCCACCTCACCTGGTTCGGCTACGGCGACCCGGTCGAGGACGCCCGGGATCTGCTGCCGCTGCGGGCGCTGTCGCATCCGGAGGCGCCGCGGGTGAAGGCGTACCGCCGTCAGCACCGCGAGGGCATCCTGCCGCCGGTCCTCGCCTGGTGGATCAGCGGCCTCAACTCCCCCGTGGTGCTTGACGGTCACGACCGACTGACGGCCGTACTCGCCGAGGGGGACCGACCACGCCCCCTGGTCCTGTCGCGGGCCGTGGACGAGGACTGGATCGCCCTCTGCGCCGAACGCCCGCTGCTGGAGTACGAGAAGAAGGTCACCGCCCTCGACGGCCCCCTGGCGACCGTGCACGCGTCCGCGGCGGGACGTCAGTTGGCGGAGGCCCTGCGGAACATCGTCACGTCTCCCGACCTCACCAGGGCCTGGCCGCTGTCCGGCGGCGTGCGGGCCTGGGAGGCGGCCGCCGCCGAGTACGTACCCGGCTGGGCCCCTGACGCGGAACGCTAGGGTTTCGCCGGCTCCGGTGGGCGGTGGGCGAACCACTTCTGGTCGGCCTCCAGTTGGGCCGCGAGCGAGATCAGGAGTGGTTCGCTGCCCGCCGGGCCGAGGAGTTGCGCGCCGACCGGCAGGCCCTCGGGGGTGAAGCCGGCGGGCACGTTCACGCCGGGCCAGCCGAGGACGTTCCACGGCCAGGCGTAGGGGCAGGCGGAGGCCATCGTCAGGTCCGTGCGCCAGGCCGGCATCGTGTCGAAGGTGCCGATCCGGGGCGGGGGCGCGGCCGTCGTGGGGGCCAGGAGCACGTCGTACGTGTCGAAGAGCGCGCCGATCCTGCGGTGCTGGTGGGCCTCGCGGGCGCGGGCGGCACGCAGGGTCCGGCCGCCGAGACGGCGGCCGCTGCGGGCGGCGCTGCGGGTGCGCGGGTCCAGCAGTCCGGGCTCGGGGTGCCGGTCGGCGTACTCGGCGATCCCGGCGGTCGCGCGCGGCAGGAAGCTGAGCCCGATGAGCCCGTAGCGCGGGCGCGCCTCCTCGACCGTGTGGCCGAGCCCGGCGAGCGCGTCGGCGAGATCGGCGACGGCCCGGCGTACGCCCCGGTCGAGGGGGTTGTACGTGGCGGTGAACGGCGCCCGCCAGGCGAGCGCGATCCGCAGCCGGCCGGGCTCCCGGCGGGCCGCCGCCGAGGCGTCGACGACGGTGGGCTGGAAGCGGTCGCCGGGATGCGGTCCGGCGACCGCGTCGAGGAGCAGGGCGGCGTCGCCGACGGTCCGGGCGAGGGGGCCGTTGACGGTGAGGCCCTGGAAGCAGTCGTCGTACGGGTGGACGGAGACCCGGCCGCGCTGCGGTTTGATGCCGACGAGGTGGGTCCAGGCGGCGGGTATGCGGATGGAGCCCGCGCCGTCGGAGCCGAGCGCGGCGGGCACGATCCCGGCGGCGACGGCGGCCGCGGATCCGCCGGAGGAGCCGCCGGGGGTGTGCCCGGTGTTCCACGGGTTGCGGGTGGCGCCGAAGGCGGGGCCTTCGGTGAACGGCCACTGCCCGAGCTCGCAGGAGTTGGTCTTGCCGACGATCACGGCTCCGGCGGCGCGGAGCCGCCGCACCGCCTCCCCGTCCTGGGCCGCGTCGGGGATGTCACCGGCGCAGCCGAAGCGGGTGGGCAGTCCGGCGACGTCGGTGTCGTCCTTGACGGCCATCGGCACGCCGAGGAGCGGCGGCCGGTCCCCCTGCGCGAACATGCGGTCGCCCTGCGCGAGCCGGCGGTCGGCCTCAGCCGCCTCGGCGAGCGCCGCCTCCGGCCTCGTGCAGCGGAAGGCGTTGAGGGTGGGCTGCGTGGCCTCGATCCGGTCGAGGGCCGCCTGGACGAGGGCGGTCGAGGTGACCGTACCCTCGGCCAACCGCCGTGCCTGCTCGGCCAGTCCGCCGTACTCGACCGCGCTCACGACAGCCCCCTCGTCTGGACGAATGGCGGAACCCTACTGGAGCGTAACCTCCTTGTCAGCACGCATTGACGGCCACTGTCCGAGGTCCGTCGTAGGGTGAATGCGCACGTAAGGGACAGGAGGATGAGGTGGCCGAGACGACCTCGACCGGGACGACGGTCGCCGAGGTGATGGCCGAGCTGGCCGCGCTGGAGGACCCGAAGGCACGCGCGGTGAACGAGAAGCACGGTGACGATCACGGTGTGAACCTCGGCAAGCTGCGGGCGGTCGCGAAGCGGCTGAAGACCCAGCAGGAGCTCGCGCGTGAGCTGTGGGCGACGGGCGACACGGCGGCCAGGCTGGTGGCGATCCTGATCAGCCGCCCGAAGGCGTACGGGCGGGACGAGCTGGACGCCATGCTGCGCAAGGCGCGTACGCCCAAGGTGCACGACTGGCTCGTGAACTACGTGGTCAAGAAGAACCCGCACGCCGAGGAGCTGCGCGTGGCCTGGTCCGCCGACCCGGATCCCGTGGTCGCGAGCGCCGGCTGGGCGCTGACCGCCGAGCGCGTGGTGAAGAAGCCGGACGGCCTCGACCTCGTGGGGCTGCTCGACATCGTCGAGGCGGAGATGAAGGACGCCCCGGACCGCCTGCAGTGGGCCATGAACGCCTGCCTCGCGCAGATCGGGATCGAGCACCCCGAGCACCGCACCCGTTCGATCGGCATCGGCGAGCGCCTGGAGGTCCTCAAGGACTACCCGACCTCCCCCGGCTGCACGTCTCCGTTCGCACCCGCCTGGATCAACGAGATGGTCCGCCGCCAGGGCGAAAGACCCTAGGGCCTCTCGGGGCCTGCTCGTCTCAGGAGGGCAGCCCGGCGGCGGCCCGCTTCACCGCGCGGGCTTGGCCGCGGTGGCCGTGCTTCTTGAGGTACCGGGCGAGCCAGGTGAGGGACTCCTCGAGGCTCGCGACGTCGTTGCTCGGGTGGTGAGGGCCGCGTGCGTCGAAGAGGAGGTCGACGGCCTCCATCGTGGGCGCGAGGACCTCGTCCTCGCGGTCCGCGCGGGCCAGCCGGAGGGCCAGGTTGGAGAGGGCGTGGACCGGCCCGTACAGGTACTTCTCCGGGTCGTCCGCGCGCAGCCTGCGGTAGATCGCCACGACCTCCCGCGCCGACCGCAGCGCGTCGTCGTGACGGCCGGCGTCGGTGAGGCGGATACCGAGGCTGTTCAGGGACCGGGCGAGGCCGTGCAGGTGGGTGTCGGGGTCGGCGTCGGCGAGCTGCCGGTAGAGGGCGACGGATTCCTGGGCCGGGACGAGCGCGTCGGCGTGCCGGCCGAGGGCGGC
This sequence comes from Streptomyces sp. NPDC048370, assembly GCF_043200825.1. Taxonomy (NCBI): domain Bacteria; kingdom Bacillati; phylum Actinomycetota; class Actinomycetes; order Kitasatosporales; family Streptomycetaceae; genus Streptomyces; species Streptomyces sp. NPDC048370. Next base: position 66,044 of record NZ_JBICYI010000005.1, read on the forward strand.
GAGCCGGTTGCCGAGGCTGTCGAGGGCGTCGGCCAGCGTGAGCCGGATGCGTTCGGGGTTGACCTTCAGGTACCGCCGGTAGAGGTGGACCGCCTGGGCGGCGGAGGCGAGGGCGTCGACGTGCCGGCCGAGCCAGCCCTGGATCAGACCCTGGTTGTGCAGGGACCGGGCAAGCGCCAGGGCCGCGTTGGCCTCGGTTTCGGCGGGCGTACGACAGAGGGCGACGGCGTCGCGCAGGGTCTCGGCGGCCAGGTCGAGGTTGCCGGCCGAGACGAGCCGCAGGGCCTGGTCGTTCATGGCGTGCACGCGGTCGAGCTGGAGCGGCACGGCCGGGGCGGAGGGGGTGGCGGCCGAGCCCGACGGCTCACGCCGGAACCCGCCCTCCGGAGTCACCGTGTACCCGTACCGCCGCAACACGGCATCCATGAACGGAAGTTGACCGGACCGGTTCGCGGCGATGGACCGGTGCAGGGACACGGCTTCCGCCACGTACGGAGCGGCGTCGGCCTCGCGGCCGAGTTGGCGCAGTTCGTGGATGAGGGCGAGCACCGTCGCGTAGTGCTCCCCCTGATTCGCCCATGGTGCGGCGACGCGGAAGAGGTCGACGGCCTCCCTGAGCGTGACGACCGCCTCGTCGTTGCGCCCCATCTCGCCGAGCTTGATGCCCAGTTCGCCGAGCGCGGACGCGATGCCCTCCCGGTCGCCCAGCCGTCGCCGTATCGCGACGCCTTCGCGGATCACCTCCAGGGCCTCATGGTGGCGCCCCAGCTCCGCGAGGTGGTTGCCGAGGTTGGTGAGCGACCACGCGAGCCCGGGGAGATGGAGGTCGGGCTCCCCCCGGGCCAGTTCGCGGAGCAGGCCGGTGGCCTCGCGGGCCAGGTCGTACGCCTCCGCCCGGCGGCCGAGCAGACCGAGGACGAGCGCCCGGCGACCGAGCGCGGCGGCGAGGCCGGAAGTGTGGCCGACGGGATCCCGCGCGCCGAGCTCCCGGAAGACGTCGGCGGCCTCCGCGAGCACCTCGGCCGACTCTTCGAGCCGTTCGGGAAACTCCGCGAGCACCGAGGCGAGCCCGTGCAGGCAGACCCCGAGCCGCGGCAGATACCGCTCCGGGTCGGCACGGGCGAGCTCCCGCAACTCGGCGGCCTCGCGCAGCACTTCGCGCAACGTACCTTCGTCGGGCATCCCGAAACTCCCCCGTCGGTCCCCACTCCCCTACCCTCCCTGTCACGCCCACCCACCACCACCGGTTCCGCTCCTACGGGCACCTGGCCGGCGGGGTGACCGGAGACGGCGGCGGGTCATTCTCCGCGCGGCTGCCACGCGGCGGCCTGGCGAGCCGCGACGTTCGCGCCCCAGACCCAGGCCAGAGCTCGCGAACGCGTCCATCTGCCGGGGGGCCGCGTCACTCGTCCTGACGAAGAGCGCGCTGCTGCCGACCCGGGTCGGCGGTTGCCTGCGCCCACCCCGGCCCCGTGGCCAGGATGACGTGCCGCAGTCGTGGTCTCCCTCGGTCTGCTCACCCAAGTGGTGGCCTGGGCCGGCGCAGCCGCGCCCCAAGCCCGTCGGTTCCCGAGCTGAGGGCCTGGACGGCCTTGAGGCGTGTCATACGGTCCAGCGGCAGCGGCCTGCTGATGACGCCGATGTCCTGGACGAGGAGAGGGACGTAGAACTCCACGGCGGCCGGGTCCGACGGGAAGGGCGAACGCCCGTCCCAGTGGGCGTAGCGCAGTCCGGTGGGCAGGCCGGCCAGACAGGTCAACTCCGCGGGGAGCCAGACCTGTCGGGAGTCCGGGGGTGCGCCGAGGGGCACCGCGGTCAGCCTTCCGTTCGGGGCCAGGGGTACGTCTGCGTGCCCATCCTGGCCCACTACTTCACCGAGCCGGCCATCACCCCCTGGACGAAGTGCTTCTGGAAGGCGAAGAAGACCACGAGCGGAACGACGAGCGACAGGAAGGCACCCGGCGCCAGGACGCCGATGTTGCTGCCGAACTGCCTCATCTGGGACTGGAGCGCCACGGTCAGCGGCTGCGACTCGCTGTCGGCGAACAGCAGGGCCACGAGCATGTCGTTCCACACCCAGAGGAACTGGAAGATCGCCAGGCTCGCGATGGCGGGCCTGCCCAGCGGCAGGATCAGCCGCAGGAAGATCCGCCACTCGCTGCCGCCGTCCAGACGCGCCGCCTCCAGCATCTCCTTCGGGATCTCCGCGAAGTAGTTCCGCAGCAGGAAGACGGCGAAGGGCAGGCCGTACGCCACGTGGAAGAGGATCACGCCCGCGACGGTGCCGAAGAGCCCGACCGCGCCGAAGAGTTTGGCCACCGGCAGCAGGCCGATCTGGACCGGCACCACGAGCAGGCCGACGACCACGAGGAACACGTAGTCCCTCCCGGGGAAGCTCAGCCAGGCGAAGGCGTATCCGGCGAGGGCCGCGATGCCGACGACGAGCACCGTCGTCGGCACGGAGATCAGGACCGTGTTCCAGAAGGCCGAGACGAGACCGGAATCCTCGAAGAGCGCACGGTAGTTGTCGACCGACAACTGGGCGGGGTCGAGCAGCGACGTCCACCAGCCGTTCGAGGCGTTGTCCTGCTCCGAGCGCAGCGAGGAGAGGAAGAGCCCGGCGAGCGGGGTGATCCATACGAGGGCGACGAGGACAAGGAACGCCTGGACCACGGTGCTGCCCAGCCATCGGGTCGGTCCGGAGCGGCTCTTCGGGCCGGAGCGGCTTTTCGGGCCGGGGCGGCTCTTCGGGCCGGGGCGGCTCTTCGGTACGGTCCGGCTCCTCGTGCCCGTGTGGCTGCTCATGCTCCGCCCTTCCGGAAGCGCCGGATGTTGATGATCATCGCCGGTACGACGAGGAGGAGCAGCAGAACGCTGAGCGCGCTGCCGAGACCCTGGTCGTTGCCCCCGCCGAAGGAGACCAGCCACATGCGCGTGGCGAGGACGTTGGCCTCTTCCTGCACGGGGCCGGGGGCGATGATGTAGACGAGGTCGAAGACCTTCATGACGTTGATGACGAGCGTCACGAAGACGACGGTGAGTACGGGGGCGAGCAGCGGGACCGTGATCTTGCGGAAGATCTGGCCCTCGGTCGCGCCGTCCACGCGGGCCGCTTCCAGGGCGTCGCGCGGGATGGCCGCGAGCCCCGCCCCGATCAGGACCATCGAGAATCCGGTCCAGACCCAGAGGTAGGCGCCGATGATCGCCGGTGTGACCAGGGTCGGGCCGAGCCAGTCGACCCCGGCGTAGCCGGCGGCGAAGTTGGACGCGGGAACCCGCAGCGTATAGGCGTCGTCGCCGAGGTCGGCGAAGCTGAACGAGCCGTTGTCGCCCGTCTCCGCGGAGGCGACGACCGCGCCTCCGCGCAGGACCTCGACGGTCACGCCGGGAAGGCCCTTCTCCTTGGGGTCGATCTGGCCCTGCCGGCCACCCGCTCCTGGCGTGAAGTCCAGGTACACGGCGCCCGACAGGCTCCCCGCCGAAGGCTCCGGCAGCCGGGCGGGCGCCGCCCGCTGGGGCACGGCTTCGGGCGCGACGCCGACGAAGGGCAGGGCTATGTCGTCCCCCGGCCGGACCTCGACGGTCGTGTAGCCCTTGCCGGGGCTGCCGCTCAGTCCCTTCCCCTCACGCGCGCGTGCCGTCGGGTAGGGGGCCGGTTCGTCGATCGCGTCGTGGACGCCGACGATCGCCGCGTTGAGCACGCCCCGGTCGGGGTTCTGCTCGTACGCGAGCCGGAAGATGATGCCCGCGGCGAGGAAGGACACGGCCATGGGGAGGAAGAGCACGAGCTTGAACGCGGTGGCCCACCGCACCTTCTCGGTGAGGACGGCGAGGACGAGCCCGAGGCCGGTGAGCACCACGGGCGCGACGACGACCCAGATCGCGCTGTTGCGGACGGCCTTGAGGGTGGCCGGGTCCTGGAACATCTCCAGGTAGTTGTCGGCGCCGACGAAGCGGTCGCCGGTCGCGTCGAAGAGGCTGCGCCCGACGGAGAAGACGACGGGGTAGACGACCAGGGCGCCCAGGAGCAGCAGGGCCGGGAGGACGAAGAGCGCGCCGAGGAGGCGCCTCCTGCGCAGGGCACGGCGCCGCGGGTTGTCCGCGGCGCGTGCCTTCGGTGTGCGTGCCATCGCGGGGTGGCCTCAGTTCCCGTACGCCTTGGCCGCCTCGGCCTCCAGGGCCGCCGCGGTCGCCTTCGGGTTCGACGGGTCCCGCAGGAAGTCCTGGAGCAGCTTCCACTCGCCGGCGCCCTTGGTGCCGCCGAAGGCCGCGGGGGCCTGGTCGGACATGTCGAAGCGCACCGAGTCGCCGGCGGCGACGAGCGAGGCGGCGGTCGCGCGCGTGGTCGCGTCGCCGTAGGCCTCGGGCTTGACGTTCTTGTTCGGGGAGAGGAAGCCGCCGGCCGCGGCCCACACCTCGGCCGCCTCCGGCGTGGCGAGGAACTCGAGCAGCTTCATGCCGGCGTCGGCGTTCTTGGCGTCCTTCAGGACGACCGCCGCGTCCCCGCCGCTGACCACGGGCGGGGCGCCCGCACCGACCGCCGGGAAGGGGAAGAACTTGGCGTCCTCGCCGGGCTTCTTGCCGAACTCGTCCTTGGCGACGCCGCCGACGAAGTCGCCTTCGTAGACCATGCCTGCCTCGGGCTGCGGGCCGAAGACCTTCTCCACGGAGCCGGGGAAGTCGGTCTGCAGGGCCCCTTGGGCTCCGCCGGCCACGAGCTGCTTGTCCTTGAAGACCTCGGCGAGCGTCGTGAGGGCCGCGACGACGCTCTCGTCCGTCCACTTGATCTTGTGCTGGGCGAGCTGGTCGTACTTCTCCGGTCCTGCCTGGGAGAGGTAGACGTTCTCGAACCAGTCGGTGAGCGTCCAGCCGTCCTCGCCCGCGACCGCGAAGGCGGGCCGGCCGGAGTCGGCGAGCGTCCGTCCCGCCGTGAGGAGCTCCTCCCAGCTCTTCGGCTCGTTCACGCCGGCCTGGGACAGCGCCTCGGGGGCGTACCAGATGGTGGACTTGTGGGCGGCCTTGAAGTAGAGCCCGTAGTACTTCCCGTCGACCGTGCCGTAGTTCTTCCAGACGGGGGCGAGGCCCGCGGTGGCGGTCTCCGTGGTCTTCGGGGACAGCGGCGTGAGCCAGCCCTCCTTGGCGAACTGCTGGAGCACGCCGACCTGCGGGACGAGCACGACGTCGGGGGCGTTGCCGCCCTCGATCTTGCTCCCGACGAAGGTGGAGACGTTGTCGCCCGAGGGCACGAAGACGGTCTTGGCGCCGGTCTTCTCGCTGAAGGCGTCGAGCACCTTCTTGAAGTTCTTCTGCTCGCTGCCGGTCCAGACTCCGGCGACCGTGACCGTCTTGCCGCTGAGTTCTCCGCCACCGCCGGCGGCGGGTTCGGCGTTGCCACCGCAGGCGGTGGCGGTGAGCGCGAGGGCCAGCACCGTGGAGGCGGTGGCGGTGGTACGGAGGGCTATGGCGGCGGGTCGTCTCATGATGACGGTCCATCCTTCCTAGGGGAGGGGGCGGAGCGGGGAGGAGCGGGGAAGTCAGGAGGTGGGGGTGTCGGTCAACCACCAGGCGGCGGTCGCTCCGGGGAGTTCACCGGGCGGGCAGGGTCCGCTGGCCAGGAGCGGCGCACCGGCCACCGGGGCGGGGACGGTCTCGGAGCCGAAGTTCACGGCGCAGACAAGACCGTCACCGCGCGCCATGGCGAGGACCTGGGGCGGTGCTTCCAGCCAGCGCAACGCCCCCTCCCCCAACTGAGGTAGTTCGCGCCGCAGTTGGAGTCCCTCGCGGTAGAGGTGCCAGAACGAGCGGGTGTCGGCGAGGGCGCGGTCGGTGGCGTACTCGGCGAACCACTCCGGCTGCGGCAGCCAGGTGCGCACATCGGCCGCGCCGTCGCTGAAGCCGAAGGGGGAGGCCTGGCCCGACCAGGGAAGGGGGACGCGGCAGCCGTCGCGGATCCGCGCGCGGCTTCCGGTGCGGTGGAAGATGGGGTCCGTCAGGACGTCGTCGGGCAGGTCGAGCACCTCGGGCAGCCCGAGTTCCTCCCCCTGGTAGACGTAGGCGGCGCCGGGCAGCGCCAGCATGAGGAGCGCCGCCGCGCGGGCCCGCGCGGAGCCCACGTGCTCGGCGCCGGGGCCGCCCGCGTACCGGGTGACGGTGCGGACCTGGTCATGGTTGTTGAGGACCCAGGTGACCGTGGAGCCCGTACCGGCGATGTCCCGCAGGGCCTCGTCGATGACGGACCGGAAGGCGTTGGCGTCCCAGGGGGCGCTGAGCAGGTCGAAGAAGAAGGCCTGGTGCAGCTCGTCCGGCCGTACGTACAGGGCGTGTTCACGCGCGGTCGGCACCGACACCTCGCCCACGAGGAGCCGCTCGATGCCGTCGCGTGCCGTGTACTCCTCGCACACGGACCGCCAGCGGCGCCACACGTCGTGGACGTCCGGCTGGTTCCACGCCAGCGGGTTGACCGAGTCGCGTGTGCGCTCGTCCGCCGTCGGGTCGTCGGAGTCCGGGAGTTCGGGGTGCTTGAACAGGCCGGCGGCCACGTCGATGCGGAAGCCGTCCACGCCGCGGTCCAGCCAGAAGCGCAGCACCTGCTCGAAGTGGTCGCCGACGCGGGGGTCGCGCCAGTTGAGGTCCGGCTGTTCCGGTGTGAACAGGTGGAGGTACCACTCGCCGGGGGAGCCGTCCGCCTCCGTGACGCGGCTCCAGGCCGGACCACCGAACATGGCGTGCCAGTTGTTCGGGGGCAGGTCGCCGTTGGGCCCGCGGCCCGGGGCGAAGTGGAACCGTGACCTGGCACGGCTCCCCGGTCCTGCGGCCAGGGCCTTCCGGAACCACCGGTGCTCGGTCGAGCAGTGGTTGGGGACGATGTCGATCAACAGCTTGAGCCCGAGCCGGTGGGCCTGGGTCACCACGCGCTCGAACTCCGCGAGGTCGCCGTACACGGGGTCGACGTCCTGGTAGTCCGCGACGTCGTACCCGTGATCGTGCTGGGGCGAGGGATAGAACGGGCTCAGCCAGACGCCGTCGACACCGAGCTTCCGCAGGTACGGAAGCCCGGCGCGGACGCCGGCGAGGTCACCGACGCCGTCCCCCGTGCTGTCGAGGAAGCTGCGGACGTAGACCTGATAGATCACCGCGTCCCGCCACCAGGGGGTGGCGGAGCGGATGTGGGGAGAGCGGCCGGCATCGGCCGCAAGAGTGCTGAGCATCTCGCGTCGACCTGTCTGCAGTGAATGCGAGAGCACCCGAACGGGGTCTCTGCTATGCATTCATGTTAAGTAGCTGTGACGGCACGATGTCAACGACGCTGCAGAACTTCCTCGTGGAGATGCCCGATTGGGCAGAACGTACGAGCAAAGGGGAAGAGTGTTAACCAACAAGCAAGTAGAGTGCGCCGGGCCCGCGCGTCAGGAGAGGCGGGAAGGAGCGCGGGAGGCTCACGAACCGCCCGAGATGGCGCCCAGCTCGCGCGTCAGTCGCCGCACGGCTCCCTCAGGGGTGTCGCGCAGCGCCAGCACGTCCTGGCCGACCGCCTGGACGACCAGGCTGACCTGGTCGTACCGCGCGCTCTTGGGCCGAGGCACGGCCGCGAGGACGCTCTCCCTGAGGATCGGAAGATAGGGATGGGAGGCGACCAGGGACGGGTCGTCGTAGAGCGAGGCCCTCACCGGCGGCAGAGCGCCCCGCGTGAGCACCTGACGCTGCACTCGCTCGCTCGTCAGGTACGCGATGAAGTCGGCGGCCGTGGCGGCGTTCTTCGAGCGGGCGGACACGGCGAGGTTCGACCCGCCGAGCACGCTCGTTCCCGGCCCGTCGAGACCGGGCAGCGGCACGGCGCCGAAGCGTCCGGCGACCTTCGATCCCGGGCCGTTGGCGTCCGTGTAGACGTACGGCCAGTTCCGCAGGAAGAGGAGGCGGCCGTCCTCGAAGGCGGCACGGGACTCCTGCTCCTTGTACCGCAGGGCCTCGGCCGGTATCCAGCCCTCGCGCAGCCCGTCCGCGAGGAACCCGAGGCCCGCGCGCGCCGCGTCCGAGTCGACCGCGACCCGCGTGCCGTCGTCACGCAGGACGGTCCCGCCCGCGGACTGGATCGCCTCGGTGACGTTCACGGTCAGGCCCTCGTAGGGCAGGAACTGCCCCGCGTACCCGTCGAGGCCGTGCCGTGGAGCGAGCGTGCGCGCCTGGCGGGCCAGCTCGGCCCAGGTCCTCGGCGGCTTCTCGCCCGCCGCGTCCAGAATGTCCTTGCGGTAGTAGAGGAGCCCGGCGTTGGTCACGTACGGGACGGCGTACAGCCGCCCTTCGAAGGTGGCGGTGTCGACCACGGGGCGCAGGAAGGCGTCCAGCTCGAACCGGCCGCGGTCCAGGGGGGAGATCAGACCGGCCGCGGCGAACTCCGAGGTCCAGGCCACGTCGAGGTTGAGCACGTCGAACCGGCTGCTGCCGGAGCGGAGTTCGCTGAGCATCTGCGCCCGGGTCTCGTCGGCCGAGTCCGGCAGCTCGACGAGGGTGACCCGCTCGCCCGGATGCTCGCGGTTCCAGTCGTCGACCAGCGGTCCCAGGTAGTGGGTGAGGTCTCCCGCCGTGACGAACGTCAGCGGCCCCCGGCCCCCGGCCGCCGGCTCACCGGCACCCTGGGCGACGCCGGTGTACCCGGCCAGCACGATCGCCGCCGCGAGAATCCCCCTCCGTACGGCCCGCATCCACCGCATGGGTTCCTCCTGCACGTGGTCCCGGACGCGACGGGGACCATCGTGGCATATGTCGAGCCCGGGGAATCGGCGATACTGGACCCCCAGATCACATGGCCGTCACCTGGTCCACCGGCGCTCAGGTCCGGCGATCGGGTTCCGGAACGACACAGAAGGGGGAGCGTGTGCGGCAGCAGCTGCTGGCACTCCTCACCCGGGGCCCTGCCCACGGTTACGAGCTCAAGCAGGGCCTTGAACAACTCCTCGGCTCCGCATACCCTCAGCCGAACGTCGGCCAGGTCTACGTGACCCTCGGGCGGCTGGAGAAGAGCGGTCTGATCAAGGGTGAGGATGTCGAACAGTCCGGTCGCCCCAACAAGCGGACGTACGAACTGACGGACGCGGGGCGGCACGCCGTCGCCGCGTGGTTCGAGGAAACCGCGGACGAACCGCGGGTACGGGACGAGTTCTTCATGAAACTCGCGCTGGCCCCGCTGTCGGGACTCGCCGACCCGATCACCTTGATCAACAAGCAGCGGCGCCAACACCTGAACACCATGCGCACCCTCTCCAAGCTCGCCGCCACGGAGGACCGCGGCAACAAGATCGCCCAACTCCTGATCGAGGGGGCCATGCTGCACCTGCAGGCCGACCTCGACTGGCTGGAGCGTTGTCAGGAGGAGCTGGAATGACCGAAGGTCCCGTCGCGGCGCCCCCACAGGACACGATCGTGCACGCCGAGGGTCTGACCAAGACCCACCACGGCGACAGCGCCCCTGTCCAGGCGGTACGAGGTGTGGACCTGACCGTGCGGCCGGGTGAGTTCGTCGCGATCACCGGCCCGTCCGGGGCCGGAAAGTCCACCCTGCTGCACCTCGTGGGCGGTCTCGAACGGCCGGACAGCGGACGACTGTGGCTGGGCGGGGAGCAGGTCGACGGATACTCGGAGGCCCGCTGGGCGATGCTGCGGCGGCGCCACATCGGCATCGTCTTCCAGTTCTTCAACCTGGTCTCCAACCTCACCGTCGCCGACAACATCGAACTGCCGGCGCTCCTCGCCGGGGTCTCGCCCCGGTCCGCGAGGGCGAGCAGAGCGGAACTTCTCCAGGAACTGGGGCTCGAAGGCCGGGAACGGTCGATGCCGAGTGAGCTCTCCGGCGGCGAGCAGCAGCGGGTGGCGCTCGCCCGAGCCCTGGTCAACAGCCCGGACCTGCTGCTCGCCGACGAGCCCGCGGGGAGCCTCGACAGCAAGGGGACCCGCGACGTCGCGCGGCTGCTGTCCCGCTTCCACCGGCGGGGCCAGTCCATCCTCATGGTCACCCACGACGCCCGGATGGCCAGCGCAGCCGACCGGGTCATCAGCTTCTTCGACGGTCAGGTCGCCGACGACGCCGCTCTCGGCGACGGCGGCACGGCACGCCCGGGTGTGTCCGGCGTGCTCGAACTCAGAGACTGAGGCGGTGCGTCGTGCGGGCCATTCTGCGGTGGGCTCACTCCGACCTGCGCGCCCATCGCGGCGAAGCCCTGTTCGCCGTGCTCGCCAGCGCCGGCGTGATCGCCTCGCTCCTGCTCTCCGGAGCGCTCCTCAGCTACGCGGTCAACCCCTGGCAGCGTGTGTTCAACCAGTCCGAGGGCGCGCACATCTGGCTGCACACCCGCGGTGACCTGGACGCGTCCTCGGTCGCCTCGCTCGCCTCGCTCGACGAGGTCGCCGGGGTGTCCGGCCCGTTCCGTACGGCCGAGACCACCGTCGAGGTGGCCGGCGCGCGGGCGCGGGTCGTCCTGCGGGGCACGGGACCACAGCCGCCCACGGTGGCCCGACCCCTCGTCACCGGGGGAGGCTGGCTGACGTCGGCGACCCCCGACGGCCGCCCGGGCGAGATCGTCCTGGAGAGCGCCCTCGCGCGTGCCCTGTGGGCCGATCCCGGCGAGACGGTGACGGTCGTCGGCGAGGACGGCGCGCCGTTGTCCCTGCGGATCGCGGGCATCGCGGAGAGCGCCGAACCCCTCTACCGGGCCGGCCAGGGCGCGGGCGTCGCCTGGGTGTCGCCCGGGGCGCTCGACCGCGTGGCCTCGACCGGTACGGGACAGAGCGTCGGGCTACGGCTCAAGGACCCGGACGACACCGACTACGTCGTCCAGCGAGCCGTGACGCTGCTCGGCGCCCACCGGGTCGACCAGGTGACGAACTGGCAGGAGGCCAAGGCCGATGCGGGCGGCGACGACCGGCTGCTCGGCCAGATGTTCGCCGCCTTCGGCCTGGCCGCCCTCTTCGCGGCGGCGGTCGCCGTCTCCGGGGCGGTCAGGGCGCGCGTGCGGGGCCAGCTCAAGGACATCGCGGTGCTGAAGGCCATCGGCTTCACTCCCGGCCAGGTGATGTGGGGGTTCCTCGTCCAGCACCTGGGCTTCGCGATCCTCGGCGCCGGGCTCGGCACGGTGGCGACCCTGACGCTCGGGCGGTGGATACCCGGCAGGATCGGCGAGGCGGTGGTCCTCTGGCCCGAGCTGCCCGGACACCGGGCGATCGTGGCCGGACTGCCCGGCGCCGCCGTCCTTCTCATCGGCGCCGCCACCGGCCTCGCCGCCTGGCGGGCCGGCCGCGTACCGCCGGTCCCGGCCGCCAGGTCGGCGCTCCCCACCGCCGCCCCGCTCACCTTCCTCGGCCGCCGCGCCCTCGCACTGCGCCTGTCGCCTGCCCTGGTCCTCGGCTGGCGCTCCGCGTTCTCGGGCCGTGGACGCAGCCTGTTGCCGATCACCAGGCTGGCTCTCCCCGTCGCCCTGATGACGGTGGCCCTCGTGGCCTGGTCGACCCTCGACCAGTTCCGCAGCGACCCCGCCCGGATGGGCCTCGCCGCCGCCCTGACCGTACGCGCCGAGGAGCCGGGCCCGGCCGACGACCCGGCGCTCGAAGGCGCCCTGGCCACGGTCCCCGGCGTCGAAGACAGCTTCCCCGGCGCGGAGTTCGTCGCGCTCGTCCCCGGCCAGACCGGGACGATCACCCTGCGCGGCCTGGGCAGCCAGGCACGGCCGTACCCCCACACCGTCGTCGAGGGCCGGGCACCGACGGGCCCGGACGAGGCGGTCGCCGGGCAGGGGCTGCTCGACCTCCTGGGCGTACGTGTCGGGGAGTGGGTCCGGATGACGGTCGAGGGACGTCCGCAGATCCTGCACGTCGTGGGCCGCAGCGTCGAACCCGACCAGGGCGGCCGGGTGATCTCCACATCGCTCGACAGCCTCAGGGACGGCTCCCCGGAGATGAGGGCGCGCTTCCACGCGCTCGTCCTCCGGCCGGGCGCCGACCCCAGGGCGGTGGCGGCCGCCGTCTCGAAGACGGTCGACGGCGCCCTGGAGATACGTGAGACCCCGACCCCCGAGGACCGGCTCGACACCCCGCGCGGAGTCATCGCGGCGCTCATCGCCGTCCTCGCCTTCATCGCCCTCGTCGAACTGCTCACGCTGATCAGTTCCGGGGTACGCGCCCGGGTACGCGACCTCCTGGCGATGAAGGCCATCGGCCTCACCCCCCGCCAGATCGGCGCCGTCATCGTCACGGCGGCGGCCCTCACCACCCTGGTCTCCGCCCTCCTGGGCACCGTGGTCGGAGCGGCGCTCGGCCGGTGGCTCGTCGACGAGGAGGGCCGCTCCAGCGGCATCGGCGCGGGCATCGCCCACGTACCCTCACCGCTCGCCCTGGTGACCCTGGTCGCCACGGCGACCGCGGTCGGCGCCGCGGCCGCCCTCGCGCCCGCCGTGAAGACGGCACGTCGCCGCCTCATCGACTCGGCGAGCGAGACGCTCTAGCCGCGTGGACGGTGTGGACGGTGATGGTGTCGGCTCCGCATCTCACCGTTCTCCCGCACTCCAGGCCGCGTTCCGCGAGGTGCGGACCGAGCCTCCGGATACGGCCCGCTCACGGAGGCGGACGCGACGGCGACGGCGGCGTTCGCGCTGGCCGGCATCGGAGCGGGGCCGTACGCGCGGAAGCACTCCGCCGCGGTCACGGCGCCCCCCGGCGGCGGCGCTCAGCCGCCGTCGCGGAAGGTCAGCCGGAAGAGCGCGCCCCCGCCCGGCGCGGTCTCCGCGACCAGCTCGGCGGCGTGCGCCCGCGCGATCTGCCGCGCCATGGCCAGCCCGAGCCCGGATCCCGGCAGGGAACGGGCCGCCCCCGCACGGTAGAACCGGTCGAAGACGTACGGCAGGTCCTCCGCCGCGATCCCCGGCCCATGGTCCCGTACGGTCAACTCCGCCCCCGCGCCGAGCGCCACAAGCTCCACCTCCACCGGCAGCCCTTCCCCGCTGAACTTCGCCGCGTTGTCGAGCAGGTTCCCCAGCAGCCGGCTCAGCCGCGCCGGCACCCCCGGCAGGACCACCACTTCCGTACGCACCCCGAACGGCACCGCCGGCCAGTGCGCCCGCGCCGCCTCCACGCAGTGCTCCACGAGCGCGTCGAGACGCACCGGCTCCACCAGCGGGGTCGGCTCCTCGTCCCGCGCCAGCTCGATCAGGTCGTTCACCAGACCGGTCACCTCCCGCAGCTGCCGCCCGAGCGCGGCCGACGCCCGCCCCCGCTGCTCCGGTGTGAGCCGCTCCGCCCGCGCAAGGAGTTCCGCGTTGGTCCGCAGCGCGGTCAGCGGGGTCCGCAGCTCGTGCGAGGCGTCCGCGACCAGCCGCCGCTGCGCGGTGACGGACTGCTCCAGCTCCCCGAGCATGGTGTTGAAGGTCCCGGCGAGCCGCGTGATCTCGTCCTCCCGCCCGGCGGCCCCCCGCGCGGGGAGCTCGATCCGGTGCCGGGGATCGCGGGTCGCCGCGATCCGCTCCGCCGCCGCCGTGAGCCGGGTCACCGGGGCGAGCCCGGTCCGGGACACCCAGTACCCCAGCGCGGCGGCCAGCAGCACCCCGGCCGCCGCCGTCAGCAGGAGCCACCACGAGGCCTCTTCGATGCCCGCCTCGACCGTGTCGGCCCGCAGCGCCACCTGCAGCGCCCGCCCCTTCGCGTAGTCGGTCGTGAGCATCCGCGCGGGGTGCCCGGCCACCGTGATGTTCGTGTAGTACGGGGCCCGCTCCCCCGCGGCGACCTCCCGCGCGGCCGGCGCCACCGGCAACTGCCCCGGCGGCCGAGGGTCCTGGGCCGGGTCGGCCGGCACCACCTCCGCGCAGGCCGGGGCGGCGAGGAAGCGGCACTCGCCGGCCAGCGTGCCCGGCGGCCGCCCCGGATCGCGCTGCGCCGCGAGCCGCGCGGACTGGGTCAGGCTCAAATCGAGCTGGTCGTACAGCGCGGACCGTACGACGACGTACGCGGCCGCGCACACCCCGACCGCCACGAGGGCCACCGCCGCCGTGACGGCCAGCGCGAGGCGGGTCCGTAGCGGCCGCCTCCTGCGCCACACGCCCCCGAGCCGCCGCCGGCCGCCCGCGCTCACAGCGTGTCCAGCCGGTAGCCGACCCCGTGCACGGTGTGGACGAGCCGCGGCTCGCCCTCGGCCTCCAGCTTCCGGCGCAGGTAGCCGACGTAGACGGCGAGCGAGTTCGAGTCGGGCCCGAAGTCGCGCCCCCACACCAGCTCCAGGATCAGCTCGCGCGGCAGCACCTGGCCGGGGTGGCGCAGCAGCAGTTCGAGCAGCGCGGCCTCGGTGCGGCTGAACTCCAGCGGCCGCGCGCCGCGCCGCCCGGTGCGCGTGGCCGGGTCCAGTACGAGGTCGGCGAAGCCCAGGGGGCCGCTGCCCGGCGGCTCGGGCGCGGCCCGTCGCAGCAAGGCCCGGACCCGGGCGACCAGTTCGTCAAGGGCGAAGGGTTTGACGAGGTAGTCGTCGGCCCCCGCCTCAAGGCCGTCGACGCGCTCGCTGACGGAGTCGAGCGCCGTGAGGACGAGTACGGGCGTACGGTCGCCCATCGCGCGCAGCTGACGGCACACCCCGAGCCCGTCGAGCACCGGCATCATCACGTCCAGGACGACCGCGTCCGGCTCCCACCGCGCCACCTCGCTCAGCGCGGCAAGCCCGTCCGCCACTCCCCGTACGTCGTACCCCTCGACGGCCAGGCCGTCCTGGACGGCGGCCCTGACCTCGGGCTCGTCGTCGACCACCAGAATCCGATGCATGGGGCAAAGCCTGCCAAAGCCGCGGGCGGATCCTCTTAGAACGTTCTTAGGGCGCACCGGGAGTGTGCGCCCATGACCACTCGAACCCCTCGACACACACCACCTGCGGCACTGTCCGTCGTGATCGGTGCGGGCGGCACCGGCGGCCACATCTACCCGGGCCTCGCCCTCGCCGAGGCGCTGCGCGCGGCCGTCCCGGACGCCGTGATCTCGTTCATCGGGACCGAACGGGGCCTGGAGACCGAGCTGATCCCCGGCGCCGGCCACCGCCTGCACACCGTCGACATGATCCCCTTCGACCCCGCGCTCGGCGCGAAGAGGTACCTGCTGCCCGCGGCCCTGCTGCGCTCGGCGCACCAGGCCCGTTCCGTGATCCGGGCGCAGGGCGCGCGGGTCGTCGTCGGCATGGGCGGCTATCCGAGCGCGCCCGCCGTGCTCGGTGCCCGGCTCGCGGGGGTGCCCGCCGTGATCCACGAGTCCAACGCGGTTCCGGGCCGGGCCAACCAGTTCGCGGCCCGGCTCACCGAGCACGTCGCGGTGGCCTTCGACCGCAGCCGCCCCCATCTGGCGGGCGGGGCGCGGGCGTTGACCACGGGGATGCCGATCTCCGCGGCGCTCTCCGGGCTCGCGGACCTGCCGGGGCCGGAGCGGGCGGCGCTGCGCACCGAGGCCAGGCGCACGCTGCGGATCCCCGACGGGCGGCGACTGGTCGTCTTCAACGGCGGCAGCCTGGGGGCGGTCCGCCTCACCGGGGCCGCGGTCGCCCTGGCCGGCCTCTGGCAGCACAGGGACGACGTACAGCTGCTGGTCAAGACGGGCCCGGCGGCGCTGCCGGACGCGGCGCGGGACCTCGCGGCGTCCGGCGGGCAGCGGATCGCGCGGGCCGTGGCGTACCTGGACCGGATGGACCTGGTGTACGCCGCCGCCGACCTGGTGGTCTGCCGGGCGGGCTCGGCGACGGTCGCGGAGCTGGCGGCGACCGGGGTCCCGGCCGTGCTCGTCCCCTATCCGTACGCCCCGGGCGACCACCAGACCCACAACGCCCGGGTGCTGTCCGACGCGGGAGCCGGGCTGCTGCTGCCCGACTCCGAGACCACCGCCGAACGGCTCGCCGGTCTCATCGGCCCGCTGCTGGCCGACCCGGCCCGGCTGGCCTCGATGGCCGGCGCCGCCGACCCCGGCCCGCACGCGCGGGCCGCCGAACTGCTGGCCGCGGAGGTCCTCCGCGTGGCCGGCGTCCGCCTTCCCACCTTGGAGCACGCATGACCACGAACACGGCCACGGACACGAACTGGGCCGACCGCACCGTCCTCGTCACGGGGGCGGAGGGCTTCATCGGCTCGACCCTGGTGGACCTGCTGGTGGCGCGGGGCGCGCGGGTGCGCGCCTTCGTGCACTACAAGCCGTACGCGGAGAAGGGGCATCTGGCCCGCTACCTGGCCGACCCGAGCGGCCCGGTGGAGATGTGGGCGGGCGACATCCGCGACGCGGGCCGGGTAAGCGACGCGGTCGCCGGCTGTGACACCGTCTTCCACCTGGCGGCCCTGATCGGGATCCCGTACAGCTACGCCTCACCGGGCGCGTACGTGCAGACGAACGTCACCGGTACGGAGAACATCGCGGAGGCCTGCCGCCGCCACGGCGTACGCCGCCTCGTGCACACCTCCACCAGCGAGGTCTACGGCACGGCCCGGACGGCCCCCATCGCGGAGGACCACCCGCTCCAGCCGCAGTCCCCGTACTCCGCGTCGAAGATCGGCGCGGACATGATGGCGCTCTCCTTCCACCACGCCTTCGAACTGCCGGTGACGGTGGTGCGGCCGTTCAACACGTACGGCCCCCGCCAGTCGGCGCGCGCGGTGATCCCCACGATCCTGGCCCAACTCCACTCGGGCTCCCGGGAGGTCCGCCTGGGCTCGACCACGCCCACCCGGGACTTCACGTACGTGACGGACACGGCCGAGGGCTTCCTCGCGGTGGCGGAGTGCGACCGTGCCCTTGGCGAGGTGGTCAACCTCGGCTCCGGCCAGGAGATATCCATCGGCGACCTGGCGAAGGCCCTGATCACGGCCTCGGGCCGGGAGGCGGACGTGGTGGTGGACCCCACCCGCCTGCGCCCCTCGGGCAGCGAGGTGCACCGTCTCCTGTCGGACAACTCCCGCGCCCGCGAGTGGGCGGGCTGGAAGCCGATGGTCTCCCTCTCCGAAGGCCTGGACCGCACGTCGGACTGGGTCGCGGCCAACCTCAGCCTCTTCGCCCCGGACCGCTATCAGGTGTAGGGCGGGACGGCCTCGGCCACCTGAGACAACCTCTAAGCCTTGATCGGTGCGGCCGACCTGGCGGCCTGCTCGATCTTCGCGCAGTAGGCCGCACGGGCTTCCTCGTCGATCTGCTCCTCGTGTTCGGGGCGCAACCCGGTCCGGCCGTCGAGGCCCTCGCGCAGGATGTCGGCGTGCCCGGCATGCCGGATGGACTCGCCGAGGACATGGACCATGACGGCGAACAGGTTCGTCTCGGCATGAGGCTCCGGCCACCACGGCACGTGGCCGGGGGCGTCGAGGGGAAGCTTGTTGATCGTCGCGTCCGAGTGTTCCCACGTGCGCCGGTAGAACCCGATGATCTGATCGCGGGTCTCGCCCTCGGTCGCCCACAGATCGCTGCCGTCGGAGTCCTGCCACCGGGGCAGCGGTTCCGGGGAAGGGCGGTCGAAGACCTCGCCGAAGTACCTGGCCTCGACGGTGGCCACGTGTTTGACCAGGCCGAGGAGGTTGGTCCCGGTCGCCGTCAGGGGCCGGCGGGCGTCGTACTCGGACAAGCCGTCGAGTTTCCAGAGCAGCGCCTCGCGGTCCCGCCGCAGCCTCCCGTGGAGGTTGGCCTTCGCGAATTCATCGATCATGCGGCATGAGCCTGCCACGCGCTGCTCGTGGCCTCAAGACCCCGCGAGTGGTGCCGCAGGATCCTTCGCGTCCGCAGCCCACATCTGCCACCGCCGCCTGAACAGGTGAACAGCATCCTTCACGGGGGGAACGCTGCGCGACAATGGATCATGTGAACAGAACTGATGAATCCGACTCCGTCGTGGCCCACTTGTGGCAGGAACACATGCGCGCGCCGTTCCCCGCCGGACTACGCGGCGCGGATCGGGCAGGCATCGACCTGGTCCTCCTCGATGCCGACATCGCCGGGTGCGTGTCCACCTGGCAGAGCAACGGCGGTTCTCTCGATGCGGAGCGCCACAGGATCCTGCACAGGCGCATCGCGGACCTGGACCAGATCCTGCCGTTGCTCGGCGCAACAGAGGACCCCCCTTACTGGCAGCGCCTGCACCAGCTGGCTCGACTCGTAGCCGAAGCAGATCCGCGACCCACCACGACCGGTCACGTCAGTTGTTGATCAGAGGGATGATCTCCGCCCCGTAGGCGTCGATGGTCGCTTCGCGGTTGTCGTGCATGTTGTAGAGGGCGAACTGGTCGACGCCGAGGTCGCGCAGGTGGCGGAGTTTGGCGATGTGGGCCTCGGCCGGGCCGAGGAGGCAGAAGCGGTCGACGATCTCGTCGGGGACGAAGTCGGCGGACGGGTTCCCGGAGCGGCCGTGGTGGCTGTAGTCGTAGCCGTGGCGGTCCTTGATGTACGCCGTGAGGGCCTCGGGGACCATGTCGGAGTGCTCGCCGTACCTGGCGACCAGGTCGGCCACGTGGTTGCCGACCATGCCGCCGAACCAGCGGCACTGGTCACGGGCGTGGGCCAGGTCGTCGCCGACGTACGCGGGCGCCGCGACGCAGATCGTGAGCGCGTCGGGGTCGCGGCCGGCCTCCTCCGCCGCCCTGCGGACCGCCTTGACCATCCACTCCGTCAGGAACGGGTCGGCGAGCTGCAGGATGAAGCCGTCGGCCTTCTGCCCGGCGAGGGCGAGGGCCTTCGGGCCGTACGCCGCCATCCAGACCGGGAGCTTGCCGCCGGCCACCCAGGGCAGACGGATCGGATTGCCGTCCACGACCGCCTCGCGGCCCTCGGCGAGGTCGCGGATGACGTCGATCGCCTCGCCGAGGCGGGCCAGGGTGTTGGGCTTGCGGCCCGCCACCCGCATCGCGGAGTCGCCACGGCCGATGCCGCACACCGTCCGGTTGCCGTACATGTCGTTGAGGGTGGCGAAGGTCGAAGCCGTCACCTCCCAGGTCCGCGTCCCGGGGTTCGTCACCATCGGGCCGACGTGGAGCTTGGTGGTGTGTTCGAGGATGCGGCTGTAGATGACGAACGGCTCCTGCCAGAGCACGGCGGAGTCGAAGGTCCAGCCGTAGCGGAAGCCGTTGCGCTCCGCGCGGCGCATCAGGCCGACGACCTCGGATGCGGGCGGGTCGGTCTGCAGGACGAGTCCGAAGTCCACGTCGTCGTTCTCCTAGCTCAGGTACTGGCAGGTGGATCGCGGGGTGAAGGCGCCGTGCCCGGCGCGTCCGGTGAACTTCCGCTGGTCGATGACGAGTTCGCCGCGCGAGAGGACGGTCTCGACCTGACCGGTGACGGTCCTCCCCTCGTACGCCGAGTAGTCGACGTTCATGTGGTGGGTCTCCGCCGAGATCGTCTGGACGGCGTGCGGGTCGTAGATCACGACGTCGGCGTCCGCGCCGGGGGCGATCGTGCCCTTCTGGGGATACAGGCCGAACATCCGCGCCGGGGACGCGCAGGCGATCTCGATCCAGCGTCGGCGGGAGATGTGGCCGTCCACGACGGCCTGGTGGAGCAGGTCCATGCGGTTCTCCACGCCCGGCAGGCCGTTGGGGATCTTCGAGAAGTCCCCTCGGCCCAGGTCCTTCTGGCCGGTGAAGCAGAACGGGCAGTGGTCGGTGGAGACCACCTGGAGGTCGTTGGTCCGCAGGCCCCGCCAGAGCGCCGCCTGGTGCTCCTTCGGCCGAAGGGGCGTGCTGCACACGTACTTGGCGCCCTCGAAGCCCGGCTCCGCCAGGTTGTCCGTCGACAGGAACAGGTACTGGGGGCAGGTCTCGCCGAAGACCGGGAGTCCCATGTCGCGCGCCGCCGCCAGCTCGGCGACGGCCTCCTCCGCCGAGACGTGGACGACGTACAGCGGGGCGCCCGCGACCCGGGCGAGCTGGATCGCCCGGTGGGTGGCCTCGGCCTCCAGGAGGACCTTGCGGACCTCGCCGTGGTAGCGGGGGTCGGTCTCGCCGCGGGCGAGGGCCTGCTCGACGAGGACGTCGATCGCGATCCCGTTCTCCGCGTGCATCATGATCAGCCCGCCGTCGTCGGCGGCCCGCTGCAGCGCCCGCAGGATCTGCCCGTCGTCCGAGTAGAAGACCCCCGGATAGGCCATGAACAGCTTGAACGAGCTCACGCCTTCCTGGACGAGCCGGTCCATCTCCTTGAGCGTCGACTCGTTCACGTCGGACATGATCATGTGGAAGCCGTAGTCGATCGCGCAGTTGCCGTCGGCCTTGGCGTACCAGGTGTCGAGCCCTTCGCGCAGGGAGCGGCCGACGCTCTGGACGGCGAAGTCGACGATGGTGGTGGTGCCGCCCCAGGCGGCGGCCCTGGTGCCGGTCTCGAAGGTGTCGGAGGCGAACGTGCCGCCGAACGGCAGCTCCATGTGGGTGTGCGCGTCGACGCCGCCGGGGATGACGTAGCGGTCCGTGGCGTCGATGGTGCGGTCGGCGGTCCAGCCGGCGGCCGCGTCGGAGCCGTGCGCCGCCAGGGCGGCGATCCGGCCGTCCTCGATGAGGACGTCGGCGTGGATCTCGTCGGCGGCGGTGACGACGAGGCCGCCGCGGATGAGGGTTCGGGTGCTCACGGGTCTCCCCCTGGCTGAAGGCGGTGAACTACAGGGAACGGAGGGCCTGTTCGATGATCGCGGCGCCCTCTTCGGCCTCGGAGACGGTGAGCGAGAGCGGCGGTGCGATCCGCAGGGAGCTGGTGTTGTGGCCGCCTCCCTTGCCGATGAGCAGACCGCTCTCGCGGGCCGCCTCCAGGACGGCCGAGGCCGCCGCCGGGTCCGCCTCGTCCGTGCCGGGCCGGGTGAGCTCGATACCGATCATCAGGCCTCGGCCGCGCACCTCCCGTACGGCGTCGACCCCGGCACCTGCGGCCCGCAGCCGCTCCAGCAGCAGCCCTCCGACGCGCCGGGCGTTGCCCTGGAGGTCGTGTTCGAGGAGGTACGCGAGGTTGGCGAGGCCCGCCGCCATGGTGATCGGCGAACCACCGAAGGTGGAGATGGAGTTGGCGTCGATGCAGTTCATGATCTCGGCGCGGGCGACGACTCCGCCGACCGACATGCCGTTGCCGATGCCCTTGGCGAAGGTGAGGATGTCCGGCGGACCCGCCTGGCCGTGCGCCTGCCAGCCCCAGAAGTGGTCTCCGGTACGGCCCCAGCCGGTCTGCACCTCGTCGGAGATCCACAGGATGCCGTGCCGGTCGAGGACGCGGCGGAAGGCGGCGTAGAGCCCGTCGGGCGGGGAGGTGAAGCCGCCGACGCCCTGGATGGGTTCGGCGATCAGCGCGGCGACGTCCCGGGTGTGGCCGAGGAGGTCTTCGAGGTCGGCGACGCAGGCGTCGACGAAGCGCTCGTCGGTGTACTGGGCGTAGGGGCCGCGGGTACGGACGCCGCCGTGCACGTACAGGGTCTGGAGCGGGGAGAGGCTCGTCGGGGACCAGGCGCGGTTGCCGGTGATGCCGACGGTGGAGAAGGAGCGGCCGTGGTAGCTGTTGCGCATCGCGAGGATCTGGTTGGTGCGACGGTACGCGGTGGCGAGCAGCAGGGCCGTGTCGTTGGCCTCGGTCCCGGAGGTGGTGAAGAAGACGCGCGCGTCGGGGATGCCGGAGAGGGTGGCGATCCGCTCCGCGAGCTCCACCATGGGGCGGTTGAGGTAGAGCGTGGAGGAGTGGACGATCCGGCCGGCCTGTTCGGCGACGGCCTTGGTGACCTCGGGCACGGCGTGCGCGGTCATGGTGGTGAGGATGCCGCCGAAGAAGTCGAGGTACCTGTTCCCGTCGGCGTCCCAGACGTGGCGGCCCTCGCCGTGGGTGATCTCGATGGGGTCCTTGTAGTACAGGGCGACCCAGTCGGGGATCACCGCGCGATGGCGGTCGTAGAGACCGGTCACGGCTGCACCAGCCCGTCGTAGGCGTCGGGGCGGCGGTCGCGGTAGAAGGCCCACTGTTGCCGCACCTCGTCGATGAGGCGGAAGTCGAGGTCGCGGACGATGAGTTCCTCGGCCTTGTCGGAGGCGACCTCGCCGACGAACTGGCCGCGCGGGTCGACGAAGTAGCTCGTGCCGTAGAAGTCGTTGTCGCCGTACTCCTCCTGGCCGACCCGGTTGATCGCGGCGACGAAGTACTCGTTCGCGACGGCGGCCGCGGGCTGCTCCAGCTGCCAGAGGTAGGAGGAGAGGCCGCGCGAGGTGGCGGACGGGTTGTACACCAACTGGGCGCCGTTGAGGCCGAGTTGACGCCAGCCCTCAGGGAAGTGACGGTCGTAGCAGATGTAGACGCCGACCTTGCCGACGGCGGTGTCGAAGACCGGCCAGCCGGCGTTTCCGGGCCGGAAGTAGTACTTCTCCCAGAAGCCCTTGACCTGCGGGATGTGGTGCTTGCGGTACTTGCCCAGGTAGGAGCCGTCGGCGTCGACGACGGCGGCGGTGTTGTAGTAGAACCCGGCGCCCTCGACCTCGAAGACGGGGACGACGATCACCATGCCGGTCTCGCGGGCCAGCTCCCGCATCCGCGTGACCGTCGGCCCGTCGGGGACGGCTTCGGCCCAGCGGTAGTGCTCGGGCTCCTGCACCTGGCAGAAGTAGGGGGCGTTGAAGACCTCCTGGAACCCGATGACCTTGGCACCCTGCCGGGCCGCCTCGCGGGCGTGCTCCTCGTGCTTGGCGATCATGGATTCGGTGTCGCCGGTCCAGGTCGCCTGGACGAGTGCGGCGCGTACGACGTCGGTCATGAGCTGCTCCTTCGGCGCGGCGTCAGAGAGCCTCTACGCACGTAGACGCGGTGCGTAGGAGGAGAACGTAAGCCCCGTCACACCTCGGAGCAAGACCACCGCCGTGAACCGCCTGAGTCGATCATGTTTCATACCCGAGTGGTCCATGTCGGACACGCACCGACACGTTCGAGCTACCGCAAAAGCCACTCGCCGGTGAGGGCCATGACCTCCGGGCGGGTGCGACCGACGTGGTCGGCGGCGATGAAGTGGGTGCCGATGCGGACCGAGAACGTCAGTATGCAGCGGACCTCCACCTCGTCCTCGTTCGCGCAGAAATCACGGAACAGCGAGCGCAGATAGTCCATACGCCGGTTGTCGGTGCGCCGGAGCCGTTCCGCGACGGACTCGTCGCGGCGGGCCCAGTCGCGGATCGCGAGGTCGACCGGGGTACCGGTCACCGGGTGGTCGAGGCCGTCGAGGGCGTCGACGAGCGCGAACAGGCGCTCCAGCTTGACCCTGCCGTCTCCCCCGCCACTCTCGACCCGCTCGATCACCGCCTCGGTGACCTCGCGTTCCCAGGTGTCGAGCATCTCGGTCAGGAGGGCGTCCCGGTTGCGGAAGTACCCGTAGAAGCCGCCTTTGCTGACGCCGAGCGCCTGGGCGAGGGGCTCGATCCGGACGGCCTCGGGGCCGCCGGCGGCGAGCGCGCGCAGGCCTTCCTCGATCCACCTGCCGCGCGGCGTACGCGTCACGCCCATGATGTGTCTCCCCTCACGCTCCCCCGACTATACGGTGCCGTATACATGGGTGCTAGCTTGATCTATACGGCATCGTATAGACGAGGGGCCTGGCGACATGAGACTTCCCAGCACCGCGCACACCTCCCGCCCCTGGCGGATCCACGAGATCGCCCCCGACTTCCATCTGGAGGACGTGTGGGCGCTCCCGACGCCCGGCGGACCCGACGACCTCGCACGGCTCGTGGAGCAGTTCGCCAGTGAGAACGACGGCAGGGGCGACGGGGCGCTCTCCGCACCGGTCACGCGCCTGCTCTTCGCGATCCGCTGGAAGCTCGGCAAGCTGCTCGGCCTGGACAAGCCCGACTCCGGCACGGGTGCCCGGGTGGCCACCCTGCGCGACCGGCTGCCCGCCGACCTCCGCGAGGGCCCGCGCGGCCCGGACCTCAAGGAGGTTCCCTTCACCTCCGTCTACCAGACGCACGACGAGTGGGTCGCGGAGATGGCGAACCGGACCGTCCACGGGCTGATGCACATCAGCTGGGTACCCGACGGATCCGGCGGCTACCGCGGCCAGATGGCGGTCCTCGTGAAGGCGAACGGGCTGCTCGGGGCCGTGTACATGGCGTTCATCAAGCCGTTCCGGTACCTCGGCGTGTATCCCGCGCTCATCAGGGGGATCGGGCGCGAGTGGCAGGCGCGTACGGGTGGGAGCAGCGTCGGCTGACCGCGCCTCAGCCGCCCGCCAGGCCCGCGACGCGCAGGGCGTGCAGCAGGTCGCGCTCGCGGGCCGGGGACACCGTGCGCGCGGCGGCGCGGAGTTGGGGGACGAGCCCGGGCGGGTCGGCGGCGGCGAGCCGGGCGGCGTCCTCGGGCGTACGGACCCGGAGGAAGGCCGCGAGCAGGGCCTGGGCCTCTCGGTCGTGGCCCTCGGCCCGCAGCGCGGCGCACGCGCCGGCCAGCTCGCCGACCGGGCGGGCGACGCCCTGCCGCAGCAGCTGCTCGCAGTCCTCGGCCCTGCCCGCGTCGGCGAGCGCCCCGGCGACGGCGGCGAGGCGGCCGGGCGGCAACGAGGCCGCCTCCCAGAGCAGGGTGGACCAGTCGGCGCCGAGGCCGACGCGGTGCAGCTCCGCCGCGAGCGCCGGAAGCCAGCCGGGCGGCCCGGCGACGGCCTCGCAGAGCAGCACGTGCGCCTCACCGCTGCGACCCTGGGCACGCAGACGCCGGAGGGCGTACACGGCGTTCCCCGCGGCGCGGACCGCGTCCGCCCCGGTCTCCCCCGGAGAGGTACGAGCCGCGGACCCCGGCGCAGCCTCGACCCCGCCGAACCGGGCCCCTCGGGGCGCGGCCCCGGCCACGGGCAGTTCGACCACGGGCGCGGGCACGGGGTCCGGTGCCTCCTCGGCGTCGTCGAGCCAGGCGTACCGGGCACCGCGCGGCTTGCGCCGGGCGGTGGGAGCGGTGGCGGCAGGGGCGGGGGCCGGGGCAGCTGTGGGGGCGGAGGGCGCCTGGGCGCGGGGCGAGGGGCCCTGATCCCGATCGGGTCCGAGCGCCGCGAGGCGAGCCGTCAGTTCCCCGATGCGGGATGTCGCGCGGGCGTGGTCGTCTCCGGCCCAGGCCAGTTCGTCCGTGATCCGGTCGGCGTCCGAGGCGTTCCTGGCCTGCCGGAGGCGGGTGGCGAGTTCATGGGTACGGCTCTCGGCGTACCGGCGTTCGTGGTCCATCGCCGCCAGCCGCTCGCGCAGCGCCTCCGCCCCGCCCGGCCGCCGGTCGTGGGCGGCGGCGGCCGCCCCGTGCAGCGCCCTGGCCCGGGCCGCCTCGGGCCCGTGGGCCGGCTCGCCCAGGTCCTGGAGGAGCGACTCGACGACGTCCCAGGGTGGGATCTCCGTACCGGCGAAGCAGGCTCTCAGGCCCTCGGGGTCGCGGCCGGCGAAGACCCCGTACCAGCCCTCGCCCGGCACAAGGCGCACCGCCATCTCACCCAGGTGGCGCGCGAACGCACCGACCTCCGCCGGGAGTTGATACACCGTCATATCGCCCGCACCGCCCGTGCACTCGACTGGAACCTTCCGGTCCACGGGTATTCGACCCCAGTCGTGTTACGGGACGGCTACAGACTGTTTTCGCCCGGCGCCCGCCTCGCGGCGAACGGGTCGGAAGCCGACCCGCGAACAGGTCAGAAGCTGACCACTATTCCCGTGTGCGGACGCTTCCCGAGCCGGGCGATCGTCGCCGGCCAGTCGACGAGCCAGTACTGCCAGGTGTACTTGCGGGCGAGCAGCTTCCGTACGCGCCGCAGCTCCTCGCCCTCCAGGAGCCGGCCGACACCCTCCAGGCGCACCGCGCCCTCCGGGACGTTCCCGCGCACGTCGCAGACGGCGACCGCGGCGCGGGGGTCGTTGCGCAGCCGCTTGACCTTCCAGGAGTCGCTGCGGGTCCAGACGTACAGCTCGTCGCCCTCGACGGCATACCAGACCGGGGTGGCGACACCGGTGCCGTTCCGGCGGAAGGTGGTCAGGCTGACGTAGCGGCCGCGCCGCAGCTCCTCGGGAATCATGCGGTCGAGGGTACGCAGGGACCTGGCCGGATCCGCACGGCGGTGCGTCGTCAGACGGGTACCAGCGCGCACCGGACGATGATCTCGTCCATCGACAGGCCGAGGACGCCCGCGAGCGCCGCGACGGTGAAGAAGGCGGGGGTCGGGGCCCGCCCGGTCTCGATCTTGCGGAGGGTCTCGGCCGAGAGACCGGCCTTCGCCGCGATCTCGACCATCGAGCGGTCGCCGCGCGCCTCGCGGAGCAGACGGCCGAGCCGCTCGCCGCGCTCGCGCTCTTCGGGGGTCAAGGGGGTGCGCACCATGCACACCACTCTAATACCGGTATAGTAATTGGCATGGTGGAGATCAAGACAGAAGCATCCCTGCGTGCCATGCGCGACACGGGACGGGTGGTCGCCGAGGCGCTGGCGGCCGCACGGAAGAAGGCGGCGCCCGGGGTCACGGCGAAGGAGCTGGACCTGGCGGCCCGGGAGGTGCTCACGGCGGCCGGGGCCGGCTCGCCGTTCCTGGGCTACCGCCCCGAGTGGGCACCCGTGCCGTTCCCCGCGGTCGCGTGCGTCTCGGTGAACGACGCGATCGTGCACGGCATCCCGGGCGACCAGCGCCTGGCGGACGGGGACCTCGTCTCCGTCGACTGCGGGGCGCTCCTCGGAGGCTGGGCGGGCGACTCCGCCGTCAGCTTCACCGTGGGCCGGGCCCGCCCCGAGGACACCCGGCTGGTCGACACGGCGTACGCCGCACTCGAGGCGGGCATCGGCGCGGCCGTCGTCGGCAACCGGATCGGCGACATCGCGCACGCGATCGGCCGGGTCTGCCGGAGCGCCGGGTACGGCATCCCGGACGGTTTCGGCGGCCACGGCATCGGCCGGAAGATGCACGAGGACCCGGGCGTGCCCAACGAGGGACGCCCGGGCCGGGGCATGCCGCTGCGGCACGGCATGGTCCTCGCGATCGAGCCGATGCTGATCGGCGGCGGCGAGGACGACCACTACACGGCGCGGGACGGCTGGACGATCCGTACGATCGACGGCTCGCGCGCCGCCCACGCCGAGCACACGGTGGCGATCACGGACGACGGCCCGAGGATCCTCACGGCGCTCTGAGACGCGGGCCTACGCGACCGGCCCCGTACCGGCCCGCCCGACCGGCCGTACCGGTCGGGCACCGACCCACCCCACCGGCCGTACCGGCCTACCCCACCGGCCGCACGACCATCGCCGAGCCGCCGCCGCGCCGTACGGTCTCGGCGGCGGCGACCCAGCGGCCGTCCGGCAGGCGCTGGACGCCGGTCGCCGCGCCGATCTCCGGGTTCTGCCGGAAGCCGTGGCCGATGGACTCCAGCTCCGCCTTCAACGGGCTGTTCCACAGGCCCGGTTCCAGCTCCGTCGTCGTCTGGTTGCGCTGGCTCGCCCGGGGCGCCGCGATGGCGTCGACGAGCGGCAGGTCGCGGTCGAGGACGCCGGTGAGCGTCTGCAGCACGGTGGTGATGATGGTCGCCCCGCCCGGCGAGCCCAGCGCGAGGACCGGGCGGTCGTGCCGGTCGAGCACGATCGTCGGGGACATGGAGGAGCGCGGCCGCTTCCCGGGCCCGGGAAGGTTCGGGTCGTGGACGGCCGGGTTCGCCGGGGCGAAGGAGAAGTCGGTGAGCTCGTTGTTGAGCAGGAAGCCGCGGCCGGGGACGGTGATCCCGCTGCCGCCCGTCGACTCGATCGTCAGCGTGTACGAGACGACGTTGCCCCACTTGTCGGCGACCGTGAGGTGCGTGGTGTTCTCACCCTCGTACGTGGTCGGCGCGGCCGTCCCGCCGCTCGCGCAGGCCTTCGGGTCGCGCGGGTCGCCCGGTGCGAGCGGACTGGTCAGCACGGCGTCGTCGCGGATCAGGCACGCGCGGGAGTCGGCGAACCGCT
Organism: Streptomyces sp. NPDC048370; assembly: GCF_043200825.1. Classification (NCBI taxonomy): domain Bacteria; kingdom Bacillati; phylum Actinomycetota; class Actinomycetes; order Kitasatosporales; family Streptomycetaceae; genus Streptomyces; species Streptomyces sp. NPDC048370. Next base: position 93,959 of record NZ_JBICYI010000005.1, read on the forward strand.
GCGAGAGCAGCTCCCGCGTCGGCACGTCCTCGAAGGCGGGGTCGCCGACCCAGCGGCCCCGGTCGGCGAACGCGATCCGGCTGGCCTCGATGAAGCGGTGCAGGTAGGCGGTGCGCGAGGCGGAGGAGAGGTCGGTGCGCTCCAGGATGTTGAGCGCCTCGCCGACGCTCGTACCGCCGGAGGAGGAGGGGGCCATGCCGTAGACGTCGAGGCCCCGGTAGGAGATCTTCGTGGGCCGCTGCCGTTCCGTCTCGTACGTGGCGAGGTCACGCTCCGTCAGATCGCCGGAGCGGACGACCCGGGTGGCCCCCTCCCGTACCGGAGGCTTGCGGACGGTGTTCACGATGTCCCGGGCCAAGGGGCCCCGGTAGAGCGCCCCGACACCCTCCCGGCCCAGCTTCTCGTACGTACGCGCCAGATCGGGGTTCTTGAACGTCGAGCCGACCACCGGGAGTTGGCCACCCGGCAGGAACAGCTCGGTGGAGGCAGGGAAGTCCCGGAAGCGGGCTTCGTTCGAGGCGGTCTGGGCGCGGAAGGTGGCGTCGACGGTGAATCCGTCGCGGGCGAGGCGCCCGGCCGGTTCGAGGAGCGTGCGCAGCGGCTTGGTGCCCCAGGCGTCGAGCGCGGCCTTCCAGGTCGCCGGGGTGCCGGGGGTGCCGACACCGCGGCCGCTGGTCATGCCCTCCTCGAACGGGATGGGCGCGCCGTTCTCCACGAAGAGGTTCGCGTCGGCCGAAGCGGGCGCGGTCTCGCGGCCGTCGATCGTACGTACGGTACGGGTCCTGGCGTCGTAGTGGACGAAGTAGCCGCCTCCGCCGATGCCCGCCGAGTAGGGCTCGGTGACGCCGAGGGCGGCGGCGACGGCGACCGCCGCGTCGACGGCGTTGCCGCCCTTGCGGAGCACCTCGATGCCCGCGGCGGAGGCGTCGGCGTCGACGCTGGCCACGGCGCCGCCGTAGCCGACGGCGACGGGTTCCTTCACGGGCGGTTTCGGGCCGGTGGGCGGCGCCGCCGCGCCCACCGAGAGCACCGTCACGGCGACGGCGAGCAGAGAGACCTTCCGAGCGGCGGAACGACGCATCCGTACCTCCAGTCAACAACCGTCCGCGCAGCGTAACTTCCGTCCCGCCTTCGCGTCAGGACCACCTCGAACACGGGTGCGCCGTACCGCTACCATGCGCGCCCATGAACGAAGACCTGCGCAACGTCGTCCTGGGGGTGCTGGCGACCGGGCTCAGCGCCTCGCTGGGCTGGCTGACCCGTACCTATCTGTGGCGCCGTCGACTCGGGCGCAAGCAGGCGTTCTTCGGGCTGCGCGACGGCTCCGAGTGTCTGCTCGTGGTGAACCGCCAGGCGGGCAGCGAGCGGGCGGTGCACCACGTCGACGTCTCCGCCCTGCTGGAACTCTCCGCCCTGATCAAGGACTGCGGGTCGCGCCCGGAGATAGTCCAGCACGACGAGGCCCGGCAGGGGCTCGGGGATCGTGCGGAGTTCTGCGTCGGCGGACCGTACTCCAACCGCCGGATGGCCGCGCATCTGTCGACCCTGCTTCCCGGCCTGACGATGAGCGTGGAGACGGAACCGGCGGCGGACCGGGGCATGTTCACGGTCGGGGGCGAGGTGTACCGGTGCGTGAACGGGTCCACCGAGCACGCGATCCTCGCGCGTCTGACCGGCGGCGAGGGCGGGCTGCCGGTCTTCCTCCTCTGCGGGCAGGCCGCGGTGGCCAACCGGGCCGCGAGCCGCTATCTGGCCCGGCATCACGAGAGGCTGGCGCGGAAGTACGGCTCCGGCCCCTTCGTGCTCCTCCTGAAGGTCGTCAACTCCGATGCGTACGGCCCCGATGTGGTGGAGCTGGTCGCCGATGTCACGACGGCGGCGCGGACCGCGCCCGTGGTCGAACCGGCAGCGACTTGACGCCGTTGATGAAGTTGGAGACGAGCCGGCGGGGCGGGGCGGCGAGTTCGAGGTCCCGCAGGGCGTGACGCACCTCCTCGTGCAGGACGCGGAGTTGGAGCCGGGCGAAGTGTGCGCCGAGGCAGACGTGCGGGCCCTCTCCGAAGGAGACGTGCGGGTTGGGGCTGCGGTCCAGGTCGAGGCGGTGGGGGTCGGCGAAGGCGCGTTCGTCGTGGTTGGCGGAGGCGTGGAAGACGACGACCTTGTCGCCTGCGGCGATGCGGCGGCCCGCCAGTTCGGTGTCGCGGGTCGCGGTGCGCCGGAACGAGAGCACGGGCGGGTGGACGCGCAGGAGTTCCTCGACGGCCCGGTCCACGGCGACCTCCCCGTTCCAGAGCCGTCGGCGTTCGTCCGGGTGGCGGGCGAGGGCGAGCAGTCCGCCGGGGGCGGCGCTGCGGACGGTGTCGTTGCCCGCGACGGTCAGCAGGAAGAAGAACATCTCCAGCTCGGCGGGCCGGAGTTCGGAGCCGGCGAGCACGCTCATGATGTCGTCGCCCGGCTTCTTCCGCTTGTACGCGGCGAGTTCCTGGGCGTAGTCGAACATCTCGGCGAGCATCGCGGGCGACCGTGGGTTGACGGGCCGCCCCTGGTCGTCGAGGACGGGCGGCTCGTCGGGGTCCTGGTAGGCGATGACCCGCTCGGTCCAGGCGAGCAGCAGACCCCGGTCGCCCGCGGGCACCCCGAGCAGGTCGGTCAGGTTGAGCAGCGCGTAGTCGTCGGTGACGGCGCGGACGAGGTCCACCTCGGGGCCGGCGTCGAGGGCGGCCGCCAGCAGCTCTCGCGCGCGTGACCGGGCGGTCTCCGTGAACCGCTCGATCCGCCCGGGTGTGAAGGCCCGGCTGACGAGCCGCCGCAGCCGGCCGTGGCGCGGAGGGTCCTGATTGAGCATCATCCGCCGGATGAACGGCAGGTCGGCGGGGTCGGGGTCGCGGATCTGGGTGGCGCCGAGGTACGAGGAGTACTCCGTGGCCTCCTTGAGCACCCGTACGACATCGGCGTGCCGCGTGACGGCCCAGAACCCGGCCCCGGCGGGCCACCCGAGGACGGCCCGCTCCTCCTGCCACGCGACGGGCCGGTGGTCGCGCAGCGCGCGGTAGGCCTCGTGCGGGATGCCGTCGGCGTAGATCCTGGGGTCGAAGACGTCGGGTACGTCACTCTCGCTCTCCACACCCCCAGCCTGGTCCCCCGGCGCCCGGTTTTCCAGACGGCCCCTCACCCCTCGGCGCGCGTCCAGAGGCTCAGGTCACTGCTCGTCGCGACGGCGAGTGTCCGCCCGGACGGTGAGAAGCCGACGGCGCGGAGCTCGGACCAGGTCGCGTCGAACACGTGCCACCACGTCTCCCCGTGGGGCCCGCGGTAGGGCGCCCCACCGTCGGTGGCGAGCAGGACGCGGTGGTTGGGCCAGGCGGGCGCGACCGCGTCCACGCTCCACCCGCCGTGGGCCGTGGCGTGCAGCCCGCCGCCGTAGAGTCCGGCGATGCGCACCCGCTGCCCCGTCAGGGGCCCGAGCCCGGGGCAGGAGAGATCGGCGCCGCCGGGTATGTCGTCCTCGGGGCCCCGGTCGCGGGCGATCTTCTCTCCGGAGACCGCGTCGAACAGCCCGTGCCCGTCGCTCGAGACGACCATCACGAGGTCGTGCCCGCTGCGGGGATCGACCCCGAAGCCGATCCCGAGGAGTCCACCCACCGCGGCGTACGGCTGGAACACCGAGCGCCAGGGCGTGGGCGGGTCGACCTGCGGTGCGGCGAGGACGCGCTCTCTCAGGGCGGTTTGGTACGGCGAGAGCCCGGGGGTGGTGGTGGACATGTGGTCGTACTCCTTCGGGCGGGCGGGGCGGGCAGGCGGTTTCGGTGGCCGAGTATCGCCCATCTCACATCCGACATCACCGGAATAGATCGGATTATCGCAACCTCCGCCGCGCTGGTGCCCTCTTCCCTCGGCAAGAGAGATCACTACGGAGGTTGTCCCTGTGAACCGCACCCGCCCGCGCGCCCTGCTCACCGCCACCGCCGGGGTCCTCGCCGTCGCCGCGCTCAGTTCGTGTTCCGGGGGTGCCGCGGCCGCCGGGGGCGACGGTGGGGAAGGCGGCCGGAAAGAGGTGCCGCCGATGCGGATATCCGTGAACCTCACCGGCGACCGGGCGAAGGCCGGCGAGCCCGTCACCGTGACGCTGGCCGAGGGGACGCTGCGCGAGGTGACGGTGACCGACTCGAAGGGCGCACAGCTCGACGGGAAGGTCTCCGGGAACGGGAAGACGTGGACGTCGGCCCGGAAGGCCACGCCCGGGACCGCGTACGCCGTCGAGGCGCGGGACGCCGCCGGGGGCAGCGCGAAGGCCGCGTTCACCACCGCCGCCCCCGAGAAGGTCAACAAGCTGACGCTGGCCCCGGGGAAGAACACCACGGTCGGTATCGGCCAGCCGCTGTCGATCGTCTTCGACCACCCGGTGAAGAACAAGGCCGAGGTCGAGAAGCAGCTCAAGGTCACCACCTCGAACAACACCGAGGGCTCCTGGGGCTGGATGCAGGACTGGTCGGGCAAGGACCGGGTCGACTGGCGCCCGAAGACGTACTGGACCTCCGGCACGAAGGTCACGCTGGACGCCACGCTGAGCGGCGTCGACTCCGGCGTCGCGGGCGGCTGGTTCGTCCGCGACTACACCACCAGCTTCTCGATCGGGAAGCACCAGCTGGTCAAGGTGGACCTCGACAACCACCGGCTGACGCTGCTGCGCGACGGGCAGACGGTGAAGGACGTCCCGATGTCGGCCGGTACGCCGGGCGGCGAGAAGGCCTCCTGGCGCGGGAAGACGGTCCTGATGTCCAAGGAGGGCACCATCAACATGCGTTCCGAGACCGTCGGACTCGGCGACGCCTACGACAAGATGGTCGACTACTCGATGCGGCTGACGTGGTCGGGCATGTACGCGCACGCGGCGCCCTGGAACGCGGCGTACTTCGGCAGCGCCAACAAGAGCTCCGGCTGCATCGGGATGAGCGACGCCGACGCGCGGAGTGTGTACGACCAGGTGCAGGTCGGCGACCCCTTCGAGGTCACCGGTTCCGACGCCAAGGGGACGCAGGCCCTGAACAACGGGTACGGCGAGTGGAACCTCTCGTGGGACGAGTGGCAGACCAAGAGCGCGCTGCGCTGATCGCCCGTTCAACAATCGTTACCCTCGCGTAACTTACCGACCAGTTACCCCGAGTAAGCCCGCCAGGTTACCGTCGGGTCACTTTTGCACTGTCCCCACCAGTGACACGAGCAAGGAGTGACCCGTGCGCGCACCTCTCGCCCTCGCCGTCTCGGCCGCCCTGATGGCCGGGACGGCCCTCGGGCTCGCCCCCACCGCCCACGCCGCGCCGTCCGGCACGTCCGGCCCGTCCGTCCGGTTCGTCGACATCGCCGGCGACGGCGGTACCGTCCTCAAGGCCAATGTCGTCACCCCGGCCGGCGCCGGCGCCTCGACCCGCTACCCCGTGATCGTCCTCCCCACCAGCTGGGCCATGCCCCAGATCGAGTACCTGGTGCAGGCCCAGAAGCTCGCCGACTCCGGTTACGTCGTGGTGAGTTACAACTCGCGCGGCTTCTGGCAGTCCGGCGGCGAGATCGAGACCGCCGGCCCGAGGGACGTGGCCGACGCCTCCAAGGTCATCGACTGGGCCCTCGCCCACACCCCCGCCGACCCGGCCAAGGTCGGTATGGCGGGAGTGAGTTACGGCGCCGGGATCAGCCTCCTCGCCGCCGCGCACGACAAGCGGATCAAGGCCGTCGCGGCCCTGAGCGGCTGGGGCGACCTCATCGAGTCCATCTACAGCGGCCGCACCCAGCACCTCCAGGCCGCGGCCCTGCTCGGCGGCGCGGGCTTCCTCACCGGCCGACCGGGACCCGAACTCCAGGGAATCCTGGGCGACTTCCTCTCCTCGAACCTCGCCAAGGAGGGCGAGATGATCGAGTGGGGCAAGAAGCGGTCCCCGGCCACCTATCTGGACCGGATCAACGCCAACGGCGCCGCGATCATGCTCGGCAACGCCTGGGGCGACACCATCTTCCCGCCCAACCAGTACGCCTCCTTCTACGAGAAGCTCCAAGGCCCCAAGCGCCTGGAGTTCCGCCCCGGCGAGCACGCCACCGCCGAGGCGACCGGCCTGTTCGGGCTGCCCAACGACACCTGGACCAGCGCCCACCGCTGGTTCGACCACCACCTCAAGGGCGTCGACAACGGCATCGACCGCGAACAGCCCGTCCAGCTCAAGTCCCGGTCGACCGGCGGCTACGAGGGCTACCCGGACTGGAAGTCGGTCGGCGCGAACGAGCGCAAGATCGCCCTCGGCGGCTCGCAGCGCATCTGGGCCAACATCGACTCGGGCGCGAACGGCGGCGTCGTGCTGCTCTCCAACCTCCTGGACCAGCTGATCCAGGCCCCGCCCGTCGCCTCGATCCCCCTCCTCCCCCGCGCCTTCGCCGGCGTGTGGCAGTCCGAGCGGTACGCCGCGCCCCAGCAGGTGCGCGGCACGGCGAAGCTGCACACCACGGTCACCTCCACCAAGGAGAGCGGCACCCTCGTCGCGTACCTCTACGACGTGGGCCCGCTCGGCCTCGGCAAGCTGGTCAGCAATGCCCCGTACACCTTCCACGGCAAGACGCCCGGCACCCCGTTCACCGTGGACCTGGAGCTCTTCTCCACGGCCTACGACGTGCCCGCGGGCCACCGTCTCGCCCTGGTCGTCGACACCGTCGACCCGCTCTACATCGAGCACAACCCGACCGGCGCACAGCTGACCTTCTCCTCCCCTGCGACCGACCCCTCGTACGTGTCGGTCCCACTGCGGGCGGAGTGATCACCGGCTGCTGCCGGGCGGGCTTCGCTCCCCGCGAGCTACTGCGCGGCCGCTACGGCCCCTTGGGGGGACCCCCACCCGGCAGCAGCGTCCCTGGTTCGGCCGGGGCGACGTCCACGGCCTGTGTCTTGGGACTGCGTCGCTCCCTCCTGGCCACCCATGTGGCGAACCAGGAGAGGAGCATGCACATCCCGATGTAGATCGGCGAGATGACCATGACGACGGGGATGAACGGCAGGTCGTAGTCGAGGTTCGAGGCGATCAGCTTGCCCGCGTGCAGGAACTCCTCGTAGGTGATGAGGAATCCGAGCGAGGTGTCCTTCAGCGCCACCACCAGCTGGCTGATGATGGCCGGCAGCATGGCGCGCAGCGCCTGCGGCGACAGGACGTAGGTCATCACCTGGGTCTTGCGCATCCCGAGCGCGTAGGCGGCCTCCCTCTGTCCCCGGTCGACGGAGTTGATGCCCGTACGGAACACCTCGGCGAGCACCGAGCCGTTGTACAGGGTCAGCCCGGCGACCAGCGCGGGCAGCGGCTGGACCTTCAGCGCCACGAAGATGAAGAAGATCATCACCAGGACGGGCATGGCGCGGAAGAACTCGACCAGCAAGGTCGAGACCCACCGGAACACCGCGCGCTCCGAGAGCCGTCCGACCGCGAGTACGGCGCCGAGGGCGAGCGAGAGCACGGAGGCGTACGCGAAGGCCTTGAGGGTGTTGCCGAGGCCGCGGAGCAACAGCTCCTGGATGCCGATGTATGCGAAGGGCGACCACTTGGTGGCGGTGAACTGTTCGGTGTCGAAGAGGAGATAGAGGATCCAGCCGGCCAACGCCAGGATCGCGACGGTCGAGAGGACGCCGTAGAGCAGGTGACGCTTGCGGGTGTGCGGTCCTGGAATGTCGTAGAGGGCGGTGGACTCGGTCATCGGGCGACTCCCCAGCGCTTCTCCATGAAGTTGAAGAGGGCGCTGATGGTGAGGGTGATGATGAGATATCCGACGGCGATCCAGACGAAGGTCCAGATGATGTTGTAGCCGAGTTCGCTCAACGTCTTGTAGGTGCCGAGGAGTTCGGTGACGCTGAACGCCCCGGCGATGGCGGAGTTCTTGGCGAGCGCGATGAGAGTGGAGCCGATGGGCGGGATGACCGAGCGGAACGCCTGTGGCAGGACGACTCCGTTGAGGGTCTGACTGAAGGTCATGCCGAGGCTTCGGGAGGCCTCTCCCTGGCCGCGCGGCACGGTGTTGATGCCGGCCCGCAGCACCTCGCAGATGAAGGCCGAGGTGTAGCAGCCGAGCGCGAGGACGGCGAACAGCTTGAAGGGGAGCACAAGTCCGAAGCGCGGCAGGCCCAGCATCACGGCGAAGAAGAGCAGCGTGAGCGGGGTGTTGCGCAGGATGGTGACCCAGACCGTGCCGAAGACCCGGAACGAGCCGACCGGTGCGACCCGGAAGGCGGCCATCACGAAGCCGAGGACGAGGGCCAGGGCCGAGGCGTAGACGGTGAGTTCGACGGTGCCGAGGAAGCCTTCGCCGTAGAGCGTGAAGTTCTCTGTCAGGACGTCCATGTCGGGCGCTCCCTCCTCAGCTCGCCGGGTAGCGGTCGATGGGGGGCGGCTGCGGGGCGGGGACCCCGGAGAGGCCGAGGGTCACGTCATAGGCCTTCTTCCAGTCGCCGTTCTTCTCGTGGAAGGCGAGGGCGTCGTCGAGGGCGAAGCGCAGGGCGTTGTCGTTCCGGGGGACGCCGACGCCGTAGGGCTCCTTCGAGAACGGCTTGCCGACGACCTTGAGTTCGTCGGGGACCTTGGCCGCGTAGCCCATCAGGATCGTGTCGTCGGTGGTGACCGCGTCGACCTGGTAGGTGAGCAGGTTGTCGACGCAGACGGAGTACGTGTCGTAGGCGACCAGCTCCGCCTTCGGGTACTCCTTCTCCATCCGCTGGTACGGGGTGGATCCGGCGGCCGAGCAGACGCGCTTGCCGTCGAGGTCCTGCGGCCCGTGGATGTCGTTCTCGTCGGTGCGTACGAGCAGCGACTGGCCGGCCATGTAGTACGGGCCGGCGAATCCGACGAGCTTCTTGCGGTTGTCGTTGATGGTGTAGGTGCCGACGTAGTAGTCGATCTGGCCGTTCTGCAGGGCGGTTTCGCGGTTCGCCGAGGCGATGGTCCGGAAGCTGATCGAGGACGGGGGGAAGCCGAGCGAGGCGGAGAGCATCTTGGCGATCTCGATGTCGAAGCCGGAGTACCGGCCGGTGGCCGGGTCCTTCTCCCCCATGTAGGGCTGGTCCTCCTTGGCTCCGACGACGAGGTGGCCGCGCTTCCTGGCCCGCTCCCAGGTCGGCGAGTCGGGCAGCTGGAACGCCGACTGGACCTGGTAGACGGGGAGTTCGTCGGGCTGGGGGCCCTTGACGGGCGGGCTGCCCTCCTTGCCGCAGGCAACCAGGGCGCTCAACGAGGCGGCGAGCAGCGCGAGGACGGTGAGATGACGTCGCGTACGGTGCATGTGGTGTCCGGCCCCCGCTCAGTGCTTGAGGATCTTGGACAGAAAGTCCTTGGCGCGTTCGCTGCGCGGGCTGGTGAAGAACTCCTCGGGTGTGCGGTCCTCGACGATGCGGCCGTCGGCCATGAAGACGACCCGGTTGGCGGCGGAGCGGGCGAAGCCCATCTCGTGGGTGACGACGACCATGGTCATGCCCTCGCGGGCGAGTTGCTGCATCACCTCCAGGACCTCGTTGATCATCTCGGGGTCGAGGGCGGAGGTCGGCTCGTCGAAGAGGAGCGCCTTGGGATCCATCGCGAGGGCACGCGCGATGGCCACGCGCTGCTGCTGGCAGCCGGAGAGCTGGGCGGGGTACTTGTCGGCGTGCGCGGCGAGGCCGACCCGGTCGAGGAGTTCGCGCGAGCGCCGGTCCGCCTCCTCCCTCCTGCGCTTGCGGACCTTCATCTGGGCGAGGGAGACATTGGCGAGGACGGTCTTGTGCGCGAAGAGGTTGAAGGCCTGGAAGACCATCCCGACCTCGGCCCGCAGCCGGGCCAGTGCCTTCCCCTCCTCCGGGAGGGGCTGTCCGTCGATGATGATCTCGCCCGATTCCACGGCCTCCAGCCGGTTCATGGCCCGGCACAGGGTCGACTTCCCCGAGCCCGAGGGCCCGATGACGACGACGACCTCCCCGCGCCCGACGGTGAGGCTGATGCCCTGAAGGACGTGCAGCGTGCCGAAGTGCTTGTTGACGTCACGCAGCTCGATCAACGGATCGACGACCGCCATACGCTCCCCTGCCCCCTTCTCAGCTGTGTCGAGGTCAGCGCAAACTATCCGCCGGAAAAGGGGACTTCACGCTCGACACGCATGAAAGCGGCATAAGCCGTATTTACTGCAAAGGGGTGCGCAGAGAGCTCGCAGGGGGCGCCGAACTCAGAACTCGGCGGCCTCCCCGTACACCTGGGAGAGCTCGGGCGATCCGGTCATGGCCCAGTCGAGCCCGGCCTCGACCACATTGATCTCCCGGCCCGAAGCGAGCCGCACGAACGGCTGCCCCCCGGGCCACACCTGCCAGCTCGCGCCCGGCACGTTCCGCACGATGACGGTGCCCAGATAGAGCCCCGCGTCGTTGCCGATCCAGGGCAGCTCCTCCGGGTCGTCGCGCCAGCGCGGCGGGAGCTGGTCGAGGGCGGCGAGCGAACGCGGGGTGTCGTCCAGCGTCACCCCGCGGTCCTGGACTCTGGCGCGCAGCAGCTCACACTCGGCGAGCAGCTCACCCACCCCACTCGGGTCACGGTCGAAGGCCGCTGCCAGGGGTGAGTGATCGGCCTCATGCCGCTTGCGCCAGTTGTCCAGGAACGGGATGTTCATCCGAACAGCGTCGCATTTCACCCTCCCGTGGCACCACCCGGCGCGCGGAGATCATCCACGCGGGGGGCGCTGCGCATGAACGCCCCAGTACGCAAGCGGCGCCGCAACGGACGGCGAGCCCCCACACGGTCGAAGTTGCGAGGGCCGACGCCAGGCCAGAACAAGTATCTCGACCTCACAGATACGCCCCCGCTCTCGCATTGTGACGATATCTTCACAGTGAGCACGCACGTCCAGCACAATATGCGAGGGCATCTTGAGCCAGCAGCATTCCGGCCCGCCACAGCAGTCCAATCAGCCGCCCACCTGGGGCCGGCCTCAGCACCCGGGCCCTTGGGGACCGCCGCCGAAGAAGAAGCTGTCCACCGGTGCGATCGTCGGCATCAGCCTCGGCGGAGGCTTCGCCTTCCTCGTGGTCCTCGGCGCTCTGGTCGGAGGCGGTGAAACCGCGGACGAGAGGGCCGACGGAAAGGGGCCCGCTTCCCACGCTCCCGCGCCCGTGAAGTCCGCGAGCGCTCTGGCTTCCGCAGCCACGCCCTCCGCCAAGCCCAGCAAGAAGGCGGAAACCGGGAGGCTTCCGAACTTCAAGGGCAAGGGACTCCAGTACGCCCAGGACGAGGCCCAGTCACTCGGGTTCTACAGTCTCGTCTCTCACGACGCCTTGGGTCGTGGCCGCAACCAGGCGCTCGACCGGAACTGGAAGATCTGCTCCCAGATCCCGGCACCCGGTACGCACCGGACCGACGTCACCATCGACTTCGGTGCCGTAAAGCTGGAGGAGACATGCCCTGGCAGCGACATGGGCGCTGAGCCGGAGGTCGAGGCAGGCGGAACCATGCCCCACTTCGTCGGCAAGTCCGTGAAGGTCGCCCGAGCCTCGCTCCCGTCCAACGCAAGCATCACGGTGACGGACGCCTCGAAGGGCCGCATGGTTCTCATGGAGTCGAACTGGAAGGTGTGCACCCAGGATCCCCGATCCGGCGCCGAACTCAACGGTCAGCCGATCGCGATCACTGCGGTGAAGTTCGAAGAGTCTTGCCCCTAGTCGGCGGAGCCTAGGAGGAGGCTCCGGCCCCGCCCGGAAAGTGGGCAGCCACGTCATGGTTGGCGATCCGGCCGGCCAGGGCCCGCGGGCTCACACCATGAGCGTTGACGCGGTCGGGGTCGGCACCGGCTTCCAGCAGCAGCCGGATCGCCGGCCCCTCGCCTTGCGAACAGAACACCGCCCTCCACAACGGTGTATTGCCATGGCCATCCAGGGCATCGACCGACGCGCCCGCGGCCAAGAGGGCCTCGATGGCCGATGGCACCTGGGCCTGAGCCGCAAAATGCAACGGCGTCCAGCCTGCGGCGTCGGCTGCCTCAGGGACGGCGCCCCCGGCACGTGGCGGCCTGGAGGCAGCGGCGAGATTCCGGGCGACAGCCCCCAGGACCGGTGCAACCGCAGTCTGTTGTGGAAGACCGGCCTGCCAGCCGGAATCGACTGATCCGCCGGACAGCCCCTAGACGTCCAGGTCGACGACGACCGGGGCGTGGTCGGAGGCGCCCTTGCCCTTGCGTTCCTCGCGGTCCACGTAGCTGTCCTTGACCGCGTCGGCGAACGGCTTGTTGCCGTACACCAGGTCGATGCGCATGCCCCGGTTCTTCGGGAAGCAGAGCTGGCGGTAGTCCCAGTACGTGAAGGGGTGGTCGTACTTGAGCGGGCGCGGGACCACGTCCACGAGGCCCGTTTCGCGGAGGCCCGCCAGGGCGGCGCGCTCCGGCTCGGTGACGTGCGTGAGGCCCTCGAAGGCCGAGCGGTCCCAGACGTCGTCGTCGGTCGGGGCGATGTTGTAGTCGCCGAGGACGGCGAAGGGTCGCGCCGCCGCCGCGTCCTCGGCGACGGCCGCCTGGAGCGCCTCCAGCCAGCGGAGCTTGTACGCGTAGTGCTCGTGGACGACCTCGCGGCCGTTCGGCACGTACACCGACCAGACCCGGACCGGTCCGCAGGTCGCGGAGATGGCCCGGGGCTCCTGCACGCCCTCGTAGTCGGGCCCGCCGGGCAGGCCCGTGACGACGTCCTCCAGGCCGACCTTGGAGAGCAGGGCCACGCCGTTCCACCGGCCGGTGGCGTTGACCACCGACTCGTACCCCAGCTCGCGCAGCTCGTCGGTGGGGAACTGCTCGGCGGTGCACTTGGTCTCCTGGACGCACAGCACGTCCGTGCCGGTGCTCTCCAGCCAGGCCAGGAGTCGGGGCAGGCGGGCGGTGATCGAATTGACATTCCAGGTCGCGATGCGCATGAGCGCAAGCCTAACGGCGGGGTGTGACAGTCACAGCTCCGTGGAGTCGCCCGGGGTCAGCCGGCCGTGGTCCGTGCCGCCGAGGGCGCCGATCTGGTTGTCGTAGATCGGCCGGGCGAGGTCGGTGAGCAGGGCGTCGTGGATGTCGATGGCGCGGCGCGGCTTGACCTCGCGTACGTACTCGATGACTTCCGAGATCTTGTTCCAGGGGGCCATCACCGGCAGCATCAGCGTGTCCACCGGCTGCTCGGGGACGGTCAGCGCGTCGCCCGGGTGGAAGACCGTTCCGTCCACCAGGAAGCCGATGTTGGTGATCCGCGGGATGTCCGGGTGGATCACCGCGTGCAGCTCGCCGTGGACCTGGACGTCGAAACCGGCGGCGGTGAAGGTGTCGCCGTGGCCGACGGTGTGGACGCGGCCGGGGAAGGCGGCCGAGAGCTGCTCCGCGACGCTGCGCAGGGTCCAGATCTCGGCCGCCGGGTTGGACTCGAGGCCGGCCCGGAGCCGGTCCTCGTTGAAGTGGTCGGGGTGCTCGTGGGTGACGAGGAGGACGTCGCCGCCGAGGGCGGCGTCCTCCTCGCTGAACGTCCCGGGGTCGATGACGAGCGTCCGCCCGTCCTTCTCCAGACGGACGCAGGCGTGCGACATCTTCGTCAGCTTCACAGGACTCCACCTCACGACGGGCCGTACGGGCCCGGCCAGCCTACGCCTGGGGCGTGGTCTCCTCCTTGATCACCCTGCCGACCACGCGCAGGCCGCTCTCGGCGGCCGGCAGCCCGCAGTAGACGGCGGTCTGGAGCACGACCTCGCGCAGCTCGTCAGGGGTCAGTCCGTTGCGCAGGGCGGCCCGGGTGTGGTCGGCGAGGGCGTCGAGGTGGCCGCCGGCGATCAGGGCGGTGAGGGTGACGCAGCTGCGGGTACGGCGGTCGAGGCCGTCCCGGTTCCAGACCTCTCCCCAGGCGTACCGGGTGACGAGGTCCTGCAGGTCGGCGCCGAACTCGTCGGCCCTGGCCTGCTCCACGTGGGCGTCGCCGAGGATCTCGCGGCGGAGCTTGTCGCCCTGCTCGTACGGGTCGGGGCGCGGGGTCCCGACCGCCTCGGCGGCCGGCTCCGCGGGCGCGATCTCGGCGACCGGGACGACCGTGGCGGAGACGGGCGGCATGGGCGGCGCGGGCAGTGTGGCCTGGGTGTCGTGCACGATCCCGGCGAAGTGGTCGTTGAGCAGCTCGGTGACGGCGGCGGGCTGCTCGACGGGGGCCAGGTGGGAGGCGCCGGGGACGACGGCGAGGCGTGCGTCGGCGATCCCGGCGACCAGGGTGCGCGCCTCGGCGGGGCCGGTGACCTGGTCGTCGGAGCCGACGAGGACGAGGGCGGGAACGCCGATCCGGCCGAGGGCCTCCCGGACGTCGAAGAGGGCGAGCGCCTCGCAGGCGCCGATGTAGCAGCCGGGGTCGGTGGTGCGGACCATCTGCACGGCCCACTCGACGATGGCGGGCTGCGCGGCGGCGTACGTGGGGGTGAACCACTGTTCGGGGGCGGTGCGGGCCATGGGGTCGAGGCCGTTGGCGCGGACGATCACACCGCGCTGGCGGAACTCGTCGGCGCTGCCGAACCGGGGCGAGGCGGCGACCAGGGCGAGCGAGGCGACCCGGTGGGGTGCCCGCAGCGCGAGGTCGAGTCCGACCGCGCCGCCGATGGAGCAGCCCGCGTAGCCGAAGCGCTGGATGCCCAGCTCGTCGAGGGTGGCGAGCAGCCGGTCGCCGAGCTCGGCGACGGAGGTGAAGGGCCGGGCGGGCGCCCCACCGTGTCCGGGCAGGTCGAACCGGACGACGCGCCACTGACGGGTGAGGTCGGGTATCTGCCGGTCCCACATGTGCATGGTCGTGCCCAGCGAGGGGCCCAGGACCAGAACCGGGGCGTCTTCTCTCCCGTCGAGGCGGTATTGCAGGGTGTTCGTCGGTGTCTCACTCACGCCCTGCACGCTCTCACATGCCCCGCTACTCCAGGTGCGCGGGCCCCGTCAGGGCGTGGTCGTGGACACCACGTACACCGTGGGGGCCGCCGGGTCCGTGAGGTCGACGGTGATGTCCTCGCTGGGGCGGGGTTCGGCGCGGGAGACCGTGGTCGAGGACCAGGCGCGGTCCGTCGGAAAGGTCCAGCCGACGATGGCGGCGTCCCGCTCGCTCACGGTGACCGTGCCGGAGGTCAGCGCGGAGCGGCTGGAGCCGATCTCCTTCAGGAAGGTGTCGAGGCGGCCGGCGCTCGTCGTGAACTGGACGTACAGACGGCTGGTCTTCCAGTTGCTGGTCTCGTAGTAGGCGACGTCCGAGCTGCCCGGGGGGATCGGGATCTCGAAGATCCGCCGCTTCATCAGCGAGGGCCAGTTGTCGCTCAGGCCCGTGGCCGAGGACTCGCGCTCCTTGTCACGGCCGCTGTCGCGGCTCTGACCCGCGGAGATCATCAGGTACCCGGCGGGGATGCCGACGAGCAGCACGATGATGATCGCCGTGAGCCAGCGGCGGCGGATCATGTGCCGCCGGTCCTCCGGCATCTTCGTGCTCTGTTCGGGAGAGGTGGTCGGGGAAGGGACGGTCATGAAGGCGGGTCCTGGGTGGTGCGGGAGGAGGTGCGTGGGTCGGTGGCGCCCCGGAGGACCTGGGCGTACCGCTCGTACCGTTCGTAGCGCTCGACACGGCGGCGGTTGGCGCGGCGGAAGCGGCGGGCGACGAGCCGTGCGAGGTCGGCGGCGCCGACCATGCCGGCCTCGGGGCCGAGCTCCGCCTTGGCGATCCTGGCCTCCGGACGGTACCCGCGACCGGTGAGGTGGCGCCGGAAGGCGTCCCGGGCCGGGCCGATGAGCAGGTCGTCGGCGGCGCTGACGCCCCCGCCGATGACGAAGCACGAGGGGTCCAGGGCGGCCGCGAGGTTGGCGATGCCGACGCCGAGCCACTGCCCGATGTCCTGGAGGAGCTCGACGCACATGGCGTCGCCCTCGCGCGCGAGCTCCGTGATGAGCGGGCCCGTGATGTCCGGGACGTTTCCCTTGACCCGCTCGATGATGTTGTACGCGACGGGCGAGTCGGCCGCCGCCAGTTCCTTGGCCTCGCGAACCAGGGCGTTGCCGGAGCTGTACTGCTCCCAGCAGCCCCGGTTGCCGCAGGGGCAGCGGTGGCCGCCGGGGACGACCTGCATGTGGCCGAACTCGCCGGCCACCCCGTACTTGCCGCGCTTGACCCGCCCGTCCTCCAGGATCGCGCCGCCGATGCCCGTACCGAGCGTGATCATGACGAGGTGGTCCTCGCCCCGCCCGGCGCCGAAGCGCCACTCGGCCCAGGCGGCCGTGTTGGCGTCGTTGTCGACCATGACGGGGACGGCGAGGCGGGACTGGAGGGAATCGCGCAGCGGCTCGTTGCGCCAGGCGAGGTGCGGGGCGAAGAGGACGGTGGCGCGATCGGCGTCCACCCAGCCGGCCGCGCCGATGCCGACGGCGTGCACGTCGTGCCGGTCGGAGAGGTCCAGGACCAGTTCGACGATGGTGTCCTCGACGACCTTGGGACTCTTGGACTTGTCCGGCGTCTCGGTCCTTACCTTCTCCAGGATCGTGCCGTCCGCGTCGACGACCCCGGCCATGACCTTCGTACCGCCGATGTCGATGCCGACGGTGGGCACCCGGGGCGCGGTCAGGTGGGAGCGCCGTTCCCGGGTGCCGACGGTCCGCAGCACCGTGGCCCGGGCGGAGCCCCGGTTCGAGAGGTCGCGGTAGGTACTCATCGGCTCGATTCTGCCAGGTGCGGTGTCGGAGGGCCGTGACGAAGCGAGGGAGCGGGGCTACGAAGGGTTCGGGCGTTCCAGCTCGTGACGGAGGTCCTCCAGCTCGCTGCCGCCCGCCATCTGCCGGGTCAACTCGTCCAGGGTGACCGAGGTCTTCGTGTGGCTGCCCGCCATGACTCCGCGCTTGAGCAGGACGAACCGGTCGCCGACGAGATAGGCGTGGTGCGGGTTGTGGGTGATGAGGACCACGCCGAGGCCCTGGTCACGGGCCGCGGCCACATATTTCAGGACCACCCCGGACTGCTTCACGCCGAGCGCCGCGGTCGGCTCGTCCAGGACCAGCACCTTGGCGCCGAAGTGGACCGCCCGGGCGATGGCCACGCACTGGCGCTCGCCGCCGGAGAGGGTGCCGATGGGCTGGTCGACGTCACGCAGGTCGATGCCCATGCGGAGCAGCTCGGTGCGGGTCGTCTCGCGCATCAGCTCGACGTCGAGGCGCTTGAAGGGTCCCGCGCCCTTGGTGGGCTCGGAGCCGAGGAAGAAGTTCCGCCAGACCGGCATGAGGGGGACGACGGCCAGGTCCTGGTAGACGGTGGCGATGCCCCGGTCCAGTGCCTCGCGCGGGTTGGCCAGGGAGACGTCCTCGCCCTCGATGCGGAAGGTCCCTGCGTCGTGCCGGTGAAGGCCGGCGACGATCTTGATGAGGGTGGACTTGCCGGCGCCGTTGTCGCCGAGGACACAGGTGATCTCGCCCGCGTGGACCTCCAGGGAGACCCCTTCGAGGGCGCGGATGTTGCCGTAGAACTTGCTGACGTCGTCCAGTTCGACGAGCGCGGGGGCCGGGGCGGTGGGCTCGGCGGTGGTGGGCTCGGGGGTGGTCATTTGGTTGCCTCCACGCGCCTGCGGATCCAGGCGTTCAGCAGGGTCGCCAGCAGGAGCATCGCTCCCAGGAAGAACTTGAACCAGTCCGGGTTCCACTCCGCGTACACGATGCCCTTGCTGGTCATGCCGAAGATGAACGCGCCGACCGCCGAGCCGATGGCGGAGCCGTAGCCGCCGGTGATCAGGCAGCCGCCGATGACGGCCGCGATGATGAAGATGAGCTCGTTGCCCACGCCCTCGCCCGACTGGACGACGTCGAAGGAGAAGAGCAGGTGCTGGCCGGAGATCCAGGCGCAGAAGGCCACGCCCATGTAGAGGCCGATCTTGGTCCGGAAGACCGGGACGCCGACCGCGCGGGCCGCGTCGGCGCCACCGCCGACGGCGAAGATCCAGTTGCCGAAGCGGGTGCGCAGCAGGATCCAGGTGGCGACTGCCACGAGGCCGATCCACCACAGGATGGTGACCTTGAGGTCGACGCCGCCGATGGTCAGCTGCGAGGCGAACAGCTTCTTCGCCGAGGAGAAGCCCTCCATGTCGGCGATCGACTTGGTGGAGACCGTGCCGCTGATCAGCTTGGTGAAGCCGAGGTTCAGACCCGTCAGCATCAGGAAGGTGCCGAGCGTGATGATGAAGCTCGGCAGCTTCGTACGGGTCAGCATGACGCCGTTGAAGACGCCGATGGCGAGGGTGACGAGCAGCGAGACGCCGACGCCGACCCAGACGTTCGCGGTCATCTGGTAGCTGAACATCGACGAGATCAGCGCCGAGCTGGTGACCAGGACGCCCGCCGAGAGGTCGAACTCGCCGCCGATCATCAGCAGCGCGACGGGCACCGCCATGATGCCGAGCGTGGAGGCCGCGTAGAGGACCGTGCCCAGGCTGGAGGCCTTCAGGAAGCTGTCGGCGACGATCGAGAAGAAGACGAAGACCGCGGCCGCGCCGACCACCGAGCCGAGCTCGGGCCGGGCCAGCAGCTTCCGCAGCGGGGAGGTGCGCAGCAGCCGCTCGTCGACGTGGTCGAGGCCGTTCCCTGTCGGGGCGGTCGCGCTCATCGGGTGCCCCGCTCCGTGTAGTCCTTCAGCGCGGCGGCGTCGTCCTTGGTGATGATCTGCGGGCCGGTGAGGACCGGCTTGCCGCCGCCGAGGACGTCGGCGTTGTACTTGTACAGCCAGAGCAGGTCGACGGCCTCGTAGCCCTGGAGGTAGGGCTGCTGGTCCACGGCGAAGCCGAGGGTACCCGCGGAGAGCGCGGCGGCGACCTTGGCGTTGAGGTCGAAGGTGTCGACCTCGGCCTCGGAGCCCGCGGTCTTCTTCGCCTGGACGGCGGCGTCCGCGAAGGGCGCGCCGAGGGTGACGACGGAGTCGATCGCCGGGTCCGACTGGAGCTTGGCCTCGATGGAGGCCTGGACGTCGGGCATGTTGGTGCCGTCGACGTACAGGTTCACCATCTCGCCGTCGAAGGTCTTCTTCGCCCCGGCGCAGCGCTGCTCGTGGCCGACGTTGCCCTGCTCGTGCAGGACGCACAGGGCCTTCTTCTTCCCGCGCTCGTCCAGCTCGTCGCCGACGGCCTCGCCGGCGACGGTCTCGTCCTGGCCGATGTGGGTGAGCGCGCCGAAGGCCTTGGACTGCTCGGAGCCGGAGTTCACGGTGATCACCGGGATGCCGGCCTTGACCGCCTTCTCCACGGCCGTCTTCATCGCGTCGGGCTTGGCGAGCGTGACGATGAGGCCGTCGACGCCCTTCGCGATGTACGAGTCGATGAGCTGGGCCTGCGCCTGCGCCTCGTCGCTGTGGGCGTAGAGGAAGTTGATGTTGTCCTTGACGGCGGCCTGCTCGGCGCCGTTCTGGACGATGTCCCAGAAGGTGTCGCCGTCGCCCGAGTGGGTCACCATGGCGAAGGTCCACCGGGGGGTGTTCACGGCCGCCTTCCCCTGGGCCGCGGCCGCCTTGCGGGCGTCCTCCGCGCGCTTCCCGCCGGTGCTGCTGCACCCCGCGAGTGCGGCGGTGAGCGCCACCGCGAGCACGGCGCCGACTGCGGCGCGTACCCCTCCTGTCCGAAGCCTGGTCACGAGGCCGTGCCCTCCTTTGTGTCCTTCTGCGTGCATTGCAGTATCGGTCATGGGGGTCGCGCGGACGTCAGCGGGTCAGGGGGTCAGGGGCGGACCAGGAGCTGGAACTCGAAGGAGTACCGAGAGGCCCGGTAGAGGTGGGAGCCGAACTCGACGGCCCGGCCCGTGTCGTCGAAGGTGGTGCGTTCCATCGTGAGCAGCGGTGCCCCCTCCTTCTCGGCGAGCAGTTCGGCCTCGGTGGCCGTGGCGGCGCGGGCGCCGACGGTCTGGCGGGCGCTGTGCAGAGTGATACCGGCACCGCGCATCAGCCGGTAGAGGCCGGTCGCCTCCAGTCGGCCCGCGTCCAGGTCGAGCAGCCCGGCCGGGAGGTGGTTGCGCAGGTACGCCATGGGCTCGTCGTGCGCCGTACGCAGCCGCTCCACGTAGCGCACGTCGCTGCCCTCCGGTACGCCGAGGGCCGCCGCGACCGGGGCGGCGGCGGGTTCGACGCGGTCGACGAGGACCCGGGTGGCGGGGCGCTGACCGGCCGCCTCCAGGTCGTCGTAGAGGCTGCTGAGCTCAAGGGGGCGCCGGACCTGGCTGTGCACGACCTGGGTGCCGACGCCGCGCCTGCGGACCAGGAGGCCCTTGTCGACCAGGGACTGGATGGCCTGTCGGACGGTGGGGCGGGACAGGCCCAGGCGGGTGGCGAGGTCGATCTCGTTGCCGAGCAGGCTGCCGGGGGCCAGGGACCCGTTCTCGATGGCCGCTTCCAGCTGCCGGGCGAGCTGGTAGTAGAGCGGCACCGGGCTCGTGCGGTCCACGGAGAGGGGTGGCGGCTCGGGGGACGGCGGCTGCTTGGACACGGACGGGAGCGTAGCCCGAGGAGATGATGACAGGAAGTGGTGAAGTCCGATTGTCCTGACAAATCCTTGACAGGGTCCCGGTCCGGCACCACCTTGGGGGCCATGCGTATCGGACTGATCGGAACGGGTCGTATCGGGGCCTTCCACGCGGGCGTGCTCGCCCGCCACCCGGAGGTCGAGTCGCTGGTCGTGGCGGACGCGGACGCCGACCGGGCGGCGCGGGTCGGCGGGGCGCTCGGCGCGGACATGGCGCCGACCGTCGACGCCCTCCTGGACCACCACGCCCTCGACGCCGTCGTCATCGCCTCCGCCACCGCCGCCCACGCCGAGCTGATCGCCCGCGCGGCGGGCGCCGGGCTCCCCGCCTTCTGCGAGAAGCCCATCGCCCTGGACGTGCCGGGGACGCTCGGCGCGCTGCGGGCGGTGGAGGCCGCGGGGACGGAGCTTCAGCTCGGGTTCATGCGCCGCTTCGACACCGGGTACGCGGCGGCCCGTGAGGCGGTGCGGTCCGGGCGGCTCGGCCGGCTGCACACCGTACGGGCGGCGACCTCGGACCCGGCCCCGCCGCCCGCCGCGTACCTGCCGCTCTCCGGCGGGCTCTTCCGGGACTGCCTGGTCCACGACTTCGACATACTGCGCTGGGTGACAGGGCGGGAGGTCGTCTCGGTGTACGCGAGCGGTTCGGACGCCGGCCCGGCGATGTTCCGCGAGGCGGGCGACGTGGACACGGCGGCGGCGGTGCTCACCCTGGACGACGGCACGCTGGCGACGGCGACGGCGACCCGGTGCAACGGCGCCGGGTACGACGTACGGATGGAGCTGGCGGGCGAGCGGGACCAGATCGCCGTCGGCCTCGACGACCGGACCCCGCTCACCTCGGTGGAGCCGTCGGGCCCCGCGGCCCCGGTCAAGCCGTGGACGGGCTTCCTGGAGCGGTTCGCTCCGGCGTACGAGGCCGAACTGGACGCGTTCGTACGGCTGGTACGGGGCGAGGCCCCGAACCCCTGCGACGGCCGGGAGGCCCTGGAGGCGCTCCGGATCGCCGAGGCGTGCGAGCGCTCGCGACGCGAGGGCCGCCCGGTCCGCCTGGACGAGATCCCGTCGTAGGCGGAGTGACCGGGCGGCCGGTCCAGGGAGCGGTCACCAGCGGACGGGAAGGCGGCGGACGCCACGGATGAGCAGGCCCGGCATCCACTCCCACGGAGCGCCGTCGGGGTCGAGTTCCAGCCGCGGGAAGCGCTCCAGGAGTGTCCGGATCGCGATGGCGCCCTCAAGGCGGGCGAGCGGCGCCCCGAGACAGTAGTGGAGGCCGTGCCCGAAGGCGAGATGCCCGCGCGGTTCGCGGCGGATGTCGAAGCGGTCCGGTTCGGGGAAGCGCGTCGGGTCGCGGTCGGCGCCCGCGAGGGAGACGAAGACCGGCGCGTGGGCGGGGATGGCGGTGCCGCCGACGGTGGTCGGCTCCTTGGCGATCCGGAAGGTGCTGGTCTCCACCGGACCGTCGTAGCGCAGCCCTTCCTCGACGGCCCCGTCGAGAAGCCCGAAGTCGGCTCGCAGGTCGGTGAGTTGGTCCGGATGGGCGAAGAGAGCCCGCATCGTGTTGGAGATCAGGTTGACCGTCGTCTCGTGCCCGGCGATCAGCAACACGTAGGCCATCGCGCGTAGTTCGGGCAGGGACAGCCGGTCGCCGTCCTCGTCGCGGGTGGCGATCAGGGCGGAGAGCAGGTCGTCGGCGGGCCCGGCGGCCCGCTTGTCCTCGATCAGCTCGCCGAGGTAGGCGCCGAACCCCTCGACGATCTCCCGCTCGGGCGTGCCGCCCGTCGGCGCGACCAGCTCGTTCGACCAGCGGCGGAAGGAGTCGCGGTCGGCCGTCGGAACGCCGAGGAGCTCGCAGATGACGGTGATGGGCAGCGGGAAGGCGAAGGCGTCCACGAGGTCGGCACGGCCGGCCTGTGCCATCGCGTCGACGAGCTCGTCGGCGATCTCCTGGACGCGGGGGCGCAGGGCCTCCACGCGCCGGGCGGTGAACTCCCGCGCGACGAGCTTGCGCAGCCGGGTGTGGTCCGGCGGGTCGACGGCGAGCAGGTTGGGGCCGATGACCTCCTCGTCGACGGGTGTGAAGCCGATGACCGAGGGCGACTTGACCAGGCGGGGGTCGGTTAGGGCGGCCCGCCCCTCCTCGTGGCCGACGACGAGCCAGAACTCCCAGCCGTCGGGCATACGGACGTGGTGGACGGGACCGCTCTCGCGGAGCTTGGCGTAGTAGGGATACGGGTTCGCGGTGAAGTCCGCGCCGTACTCCCCCAGATCGATGACGGACATCGCCCCAGCGTAGATCGCGACGTCACGACCCCCTAGGCGCCGTCCTCGTCCAGGAGGCCCGCGTCGTGGACCAGGAGCGCGATCTGGACACGGTTGTTGAGGTCGAGTTTGGCGAGAATCCGTGAGACGTGGGTCTTGACGGTCGGCACGCTCAGATACAGGGCCGCGGCGATCTCCGCGTTGGACTGCCCGCGGCCGATGGCGATCGCGACCTCGCGTTCCCGCTCGGCGAGTTCGGCGAGGCGGCCGGTGGCGGTGGTGCGCCTCGGCTGCTCCTGGTGGCCGGCGACGTGCGTCATCAGCTGCCGGGTGACGGCCGGGGAGAGGACGGGGTCGCCGGACGCGACCCGGCGCACGGAGGCGACGATCTCGGCCGGCGGGGTGTCCTTGAGGACGAAACCTGCCGCTCCGGCCCGCATGGCGCGCAGGACCTGTTCGTCGGCGTGGAAGGTGGTGAGGACGACGACCTGGGGCGCGTCGGGGCGGCCGCGCAGCCGTTCGGTGGCGGTGAGGCCGTCGACGTACGGCATCCGGATGTCCATGAGGACCACGTCCGGGGCGAGCCGGGCGACGAGGTCGGGGACGTCCCGGCCGTCGGTGCCCTCGCCGACGATGTCGATGTCGTCGGCGCCGCCGAGCATGAGGGTGAGTCCCGCGCGGACCAGGGGGTCGTCGTCGACGATGAGCAGCCGGATGGTCATGGGGGCCACGGTAGCCAGGCGTGGAGGGTGAAGCCGCCGCCGGGGGCCGGACCGTGGTCGAGGCGGCCGCCGGCGAGGGTGGCGCGCTCGGTGAGCCCGATGAGGCCCTGGCCGGATCCGGGGACGTGCGGGACCGGTCCGGTGGGGGCGGGGTTGTGGATGTCCACGGTCAGCCCCTCCCCCGGGCGGCCGCGCACGGTGACGGTGACGTCGGTGCCCGGGGCGTGCTTGCGGGCGTTGGTGAGGCCCTCCTGCGCGATCCGGTAGACGGTCCGGCCGGTGGCGGCGGGGACGGTCGCCGGGTCGTCGACGGTGGTGTCGAGGACGACCTTCGCCCCGGCGGCGCGGGACTCGGCGACGAGTTCGTCCAGGCTGGCCAGGGTCGGCTGGGGACGGTCGCCCTCGCCGCCCTCGCCGGGAGCGCGCAGGACGCCGATGATCTCGCGGAGGTCCTGGAGCGCCTCGTGGGCGCTGTCGCGGATGACGCCGGCGGCCCGGGCGACCTGCTCGGGCGGGGCGTCGGGGCGGAACTCCAGGGCTCCGGCGTGCACGCTGAGCAGGGTGAGGCGGTGCGCGAGGACGTCGTGCATCTCGCGGGCGATGGCCTCCCTGGCCAGCCGCTGGGCCTGCTCGGCGCGGAGCTCCGCCTCGGCCTCGGCGCGCCGGGCCCGTTCGCGCAGCGCCTCGACGAGCTGGCGCCGGGAGCGTACGAGCATGCCCCAGGCGGTCATGAGCAGGATCAGGATCAGGCCGATCGCGATCCCGAGGGGCGCCCCGGTGGCGGGATCGGGCCGTACGAAGACCTGGGCGACGGAGCAGACGGCGGCCAGCGCGCTGATCCAGGCGATCTCGCGGAAGGGCTTGCGGACGGCGACGCTGAACAGGCTCACCAGGAAGGCTCCCCCGGCGACGGGAGCGACGACGCTGAGGAGGGAGAGCGCGACGACGAGGCCGACGGGCCACCGGCGGCGGAGCCAGAGGGCGCAGCAGGCGGCGGCGCCGACGACCTGGTCGGCGAAGGCGACGGCCTCGCTGTTGTACTGGTCGCCGGCCTCGGCGGCGAGGATGCCGACGAAGACGGCGCAGAGGAAGAGCGCGGTGTCGACGACCCAGTCCCGTACGGTCCGCCGCGGCCTGCGGCCGGACGCACCGGCTGCCGTGGGGTCGGCCATGGCCGAGGGCAGCAGCCAGGCGTAGGGGTCCGTACGTGTCATACCCACCAAAGTACGCACGTCAGAGGCGCGGAGCCGGGTCGACGGCTCCGGAAGCTACGAAAGTCGCGCGGGTGGCTACTTCGGTATCACCAGGTGTGGTCTCGCGACCGACGCGGGCACGCGGCCGCGGGCGTCAGGATCGCCCCATGAGGAAGTTCGTGGAGTTCGTGGGCGGTGTGGTGCTGTTCGGCGGCCTCGCGGGGGTGGTGCGCGAGTTGACCGGCTGGTTCCCGATCATGGGGTTCACCCGGGCCCTGACGGAGAACGTCTGGTTCCTGGAGGACCGGGCGCTGTTCGCCAACATCGTGATCGCGGTGCTCGGCTTCGTGATCGTGATGATCGCGGACACCGGCCGGCGCGCCTGAGGGCGGTCAGGGACGCGCCTCGTCGAGGCGGGTGACCTCGGCGAGGTGCTCGGCCATCCGGTGGGAGACGGCGCCGTTGGTGTAGAGCATCCCGCCGATCACCGCGAAGGGGATCGATCCGCCGAGCAGGGCGACCATCTCGGGCCAGTCGCGTTCGGCGACGCAGTCGCTGCGGTCGTCGTGCAGGTACTCGGAGCTGAAGCGGGACTCGCACTCGTCCTCGTCCCGGCCGTCGCTGGTCGTGTACGGGAGGAAGATCCCCACCGCGAACCAGATCCACATCAGTCCGGCGACGGTGAGCAGTCCGAGCCCCCAGCCCTGGGTGCGCCGCGCGCGGGCGCGGAAATCTATGTCGTACGGCAGTGAACGCATGGGGCAAGAACCTATCGGGTGCTCTCGTCTGCGGCGCGACGCCCCCAACTGGTGCCCGCGAGCACGAGGATCGCGCCCGCGATGCCCAGCGCGCCGGGGCGGTCACCGGCCAGGGCGATGCCGGTCGCGGCGGCCCACAGCGGTTCCGTACCGAGCAGCAGGCTGACTCGGGACGGGGAGGTGCGGCGGACGGCCCACATCTGCACGAAGAAGGCGAAGAGCGTGCAGAAGACGGAGAGGAAGAGCAGTCCGGCCCATTCGCGCGGGCCGAAGTCGAGCGCCACCGACCAGGGCGAGGCGCCGGTGCCGGGGACCGTGGCGAGCAGGGCGAAGACGGCGACGGCCGAGCCGAGTTGGACGGTGGTGAGGGAGAGCGAGTCGGCGTCCTGGACGGACTTGATCCGGGCCATGGCCAGGACGTGCACGGTACGGGCGAGGGCGGCGAGCAGCATCAGCAGGTCGCCGAGGGACGGGGTGGTGAAGCCGCCGCCCTGGGTCAGCAGCACCACGCCGGCCACGGAGAGCCCGGCGGCGCCGAGGAAGGCGCGGGGCGGCCTGGTCCTGGTGACGGCGGACTCGGCGAGCGGCGTGAGGATCATGGTGAGGCTGATGATCAGGCCCGCGTTGGTGGCGGAGGTGTGGACGACGCCGTAGGTCTCCAGGAGGAAGATCCCGCTGAGGATCAGGCCGAGGAGGCCCGCGCCACGCCACTGGGCCGCGGTCAGCGCCCCCAGCCCGCGCCGTCCGGCGACGGCGAGCGCGGGCAGGACGACGGCGAAGCGCAGGACCAGGACGGCCACGACGGTGTGCGTGGTGGTGATGCCCTTGGCGGCGAGATAGCTGGCGCCCCAGACGGCGGCGACGAGGAGCACCGGAAGGTCGGTGAGCCAGGCGCGGCGCGGGGCGCGGAAGGGTACGGAGGCGGCGATCGCGGACATCGTGGGCCTGCTCCAACACGTCGGACGGGGTGGAGACTTCAGTGGCTCGCACGCGGGACGATCACCGTACCGGGAGAGGCCTGTGGTGGCTACACCTTTCGTCCGGGGTCTGCCGGGCCGGTCTGTCCTACGGCCGGCCGACGGCCGTGGGCAGGCCGACGGTCATGGGCCGACGGTCACTCGCCGACGGTTCCGAACTCGGGGCGGCCGGCCAGCTCGTACGTGGTGATGGAGACGCCCGTGCTCGTGGTCCTGGAGCCGACGTTGCGGAAGGCGGTGGGCCGGGCGCCGTCGGCGAAGAACCGGAAGCCCGTACCGAGGACGATGGGGAAGACGAGCAGGTGGAGCGTGTCGACGAGGTCGGCCGCCATCAGGGACTGCCCGAGCCTGCCGCTGCCGTGCATCTGGATCTCGCCGTCGACGCGGTCCTTCAGGGCCGCGACCTCCTTGACGGCGTCGCCCGTGAGGATCGTGGTCCCTGCCCAGTCGGCCGTCTCCAGGGTGCTGGAGGCGACGTACTTGGGGAGGGCGTTGAGCTTGGAGGCGACGGGGTCGGCCGGGTCGGTCTGCTTCGGCCAGAACCCCGCGAAGATCTCGTACGTCTTGCGCCCGAGCAGGAAGGCCGTGGGCCGGGCGAAGACCTCGTCGACGAAGGCGCCGAACTCTTCGTCCGCGAACGGGAAGACCCAGCCGCCGTGCTCGAAGCCGCCCCTGCGGTCCTCTTCGGGCCCGCCGGGAGCCTGGTAGACGCCGTCGAGCGTGACGAAC
This sequence comes from Streptomyces sp. NPDC048370, assembly GCF_043200825.1. Taxonomy (NCBI): domain Bacteria; kingdom Bacillati; phylum Actinomycetota; class Actinomycetes; order Kitasatosporales; family Streptomycetaceae; genus Streptomyces; species Streptomyces sp. NPDC048370. Next base: position 121,131 of record NZ_JBICYI010000005.1, read on the forward strand.
TGGGTGAGGGAGAGCTTGCCCATGGTGGTGCCCCTTCGCTGTGCGTGACCGGGTGCCGTGTCCCCCGGTCCATCGTGTCTCAGAAGCTCTGACCTCACCGCTCGGCGAAACTCATCGGCGCCGGATCGTCGGTGCCTGATCGTCGGTGCCTGATCGTCGGTGCCTGATCTTCGGTGTCCGATTGCCGCCAGCGTCCGGCCCACCGGCCGACTTTCATTGAACCCGCAACAACCAATGGGTACTTCTCACGGAGGTCGGCATGTCCACGATGAACAGCGCGAACGGTGTGATCGGTGCGAACGGCATGAACGGCAAGGCGGTCCTGGTGACGGGCGGCAGCCGTGGGATCGGCGCGGCCACGGCGCTGCGTCTCGCCCGGGAGGGCGCGGACGTGGCGTTCACGTACGTGACGGGCGAGGACCGGGCGAAGGAGCTGGCCGAGCGGATCGAGGCGACCGGGCGCAAGGCCCTCCCCCTGCGTGCGGACGCGGTCGACGCCGGGGACGCGGCGGGCGCGGTGGAGTGGGCGGCGGACACGCTCGGCCGGCTCGACGTGCTGGTCAACAACGTGGGGCTCGGGGTCCTCGGCCCGCTGGAGGGCCTGAGCCTCGCGGACGTGGACCGGGTCCTCGCGGCGAACGTGCGCGCCGCCTTCCTCGCCTCGCAGGCGGCGGCCGGGCGGATGGAGCGGGGCGGCCGGATCGTCACCATCGGTACGTGCATGACGGCCCGGGTCCCCGGCCCCGGCGGCACGCTCTACGCGACGAGCAAGTCGGCCCTGATCGGCCTGACCAAGTCCCTCGCGCGGGAGCTGGGCGGTCGCGGCATCACCGCGAACATCGTCCACCCCGGCCCGATCGACACCGACATGAACCCGGCGGACGGCCCGTACGCGCGGGGCCAGGCGGAGATGACGGCGCTGGGCCGCTTCGGCACCGCGGAGGAGGTCGCCGCGGTGGTGGCGTTCCTCGCGGGCCCGGACGCGGAGTACGTGACGGGCGCGGAGTTCGCTGTGGACGGCGGACACGCGGCGTAGGGCCGACGCATCGGGCCGGCGCCCGGGCAGGCGTGTGGGCCGACGCATGGGCGCGGCGAGTGAGCCGAAGGGCGCGCCGGGGGAACGACCCCGAGCGCGCGGAGCCTCCCCGAGGAACGAGGGAGGCGAGCACGGTCGGGGTCGTGAGCCCGGCTCAAGGCGCCCGGAGGCGAACCGAGCCCTGAAGAAAAAGGGGTTCGCGAGGGCGCACCGGTGCTGTCGGTCGGTGCGCCCTCGCGGGCCGGGCGGGGTGTCGTTACCCGCCCAGTTCCTGGTGGCGCGCGGTCAGGCGCGCCGCGCCCTCCTCGGTCAGCGAGCCGAAGAGGCGGAGGCGGGAGATGCCGCCGTCGGGGTAGATGTCGATCCGGACGCGGGAACCGACCGCCGGGGCGTCGAGCACGAAGCGGTGGTTGGTGTCCGGCTGGAGGCGGGTCCGGGGCAGGACCTCGGTCCACTCCTCGGAGCCCTCGGCGGCCACGGAGAGCGCCGCCCAGCCCGCGCTGTTGCCCTTGAGGTACGCCGTGTCGATCTCGATCGCGCGGATCTCCGACTCGGCGGCCAGGCTGTAGCGGATCCAGTCGTTGCCCTTGTCGCGGCGGCGCCGCGTCTCCCAGCCGTCGTCCATCTTGCGGGAGCGGCCCGGCTGGATGGTGTTGGTCGCCGGGGAGTAGAAGCGGTCGGAGGCGTCCTCGACCTGGCCGCCGTTCTCCAGGGCCGCGAGGTCGAAGGTGCCGAGGACGGCCAGCCAGCGCGGGTCGGGGGCGACCTCTCCGTACACGCGCAGGCGGGCGATGCCGCCGTCCGGGTGCTGGTTGACGCGCAGGTGCGTGAAGCGCTGCTCGACGTCGACGGCGAAGCCGTTGGCCGCGTGGCCGCCGATCGCGGTGCGCGGGACGAGGGTCGTCCACTTCACGTCGTCCGCGAGGAGTTCCTCCGGCGACGGGGAGCCGGCGACCGAGGTGGCCTCGACCGAGACGGCCTGCGGGTAGTTGCCGCGGAAGTGCGCGGTGTCGACGACGATGCCGCGTACGACGCCGGGGGCGCCGAGGCGGACGAGCGCCCAGTCGTGGTCGTCCTCGGTCGGGTGGGGCTGCTGGGCCGAGACACCACGGCGGCGGCGGGTCTCCCAGCCGTCCATGATCTTGCCCTTGTGCCCGAAGTGCTCGGGGTCGAACTCGGCGGCCTCGGGCTTCAGCATGTTCTCGCGCTCGGCGAAGAACTCGTCGTTGGCGGCGGTCACGCCCGCGCCGAGGCGCCGGTCGGCCAGGTCCGCGTACTGCGTGAAGGGGAAGTCCGCGGTGCGGTAGTCGGCGTAGGGGTCACCGCCGCCGTAGGGGCTGGCGTCGCCGGTGAAGGAGGGTATGCCGGTCACGGGTCAGTTGGTCCTTTCGAGGAGGCGGCCGGTGGGCTCGGCGAGGGTGCCGCGGTCGGCGATGCGCTCTCCGCGCAGCCAGGTCGAGGTGACGACGCCGTGCAGGGTCTTGCCCGCGTAGGCGGTGACGCGGTTGCGGTGCTCCAGCTCGGCCGGGTCGACGGTGAAGGTCGCCTCGGGGTCGATCACCGCGAAGTCGGCGTCGCGGCCGGCCTCGATGGCGCCCTTGCGCTCCAGTCCGGCGAGGCGGGCGGGGGCGGCGGACATCCAGCGGACGACGTCGGTCAGGTCGTGGCCGCGGCGCCGGGCCTCGGTCCAGATGGCGGGCAGACCCAGCTGGAGGGAGGAGATGCCGCCCCAGGCCGAGGCGAAGTCCGGGGTCTTGAGATCGGCGGTGGAGGGCGAGTGGTCGGAGACGATGCAGTCGATCGTCCCGTCCGCAAGGCCTTCCCACAGCGCGTCCTGGTTCGAGGCCTCGCGGATCGGCGGGCAGCACTTGAACTCGGTGGCGCCGTCCGGGACCTCCTCGGCCGTGAGGGTGAGGAAGTGCGGGCAGGACTCGACGGTGATCTTGACGCCCTCGTCCTTCGCGGCCCGGATGAGCGGCAGCGCGTCGGAGGACGACAGGTGCAGCACGTGGACGCGGGCGTTGAGGCGACGGGCCTGGTTGATCAGGTTCTCGATGGCTGTGTTCTCGGCGTCGCGCGGCCGGGAGGCGAGGAAGTCGGCGTACTTCTCGCCCGCCTTCTGCGGGGCGGCGGCCAGGTGGTGCGGGTCCTCGGCGTGCACGATCATCAGGCCGTCGAAGCCGGCGATCTCGGCGAGGGAGGCGGCGAGCTGATCCTGGTCCAGCTGGGGGAACTCGTCCACGCCGGACGGCGACAGGAAGCACTTGAAGCCGAAGACACCGGCGTCGAACAGCGGGCGCAGGTCCTTCACGTTGTCCGGGAGCGCGCCGCCCCAGAAGCCGACGTCGATGTGCGCCTTGGTGCGGGCGACGTCCTGCTTGATCCGCAGGTGCTCGACCGTCGTGGTGGGCGGGAGCGAGTTCAGCGGCATGTCGAGCAGCGTGGTGATGCCACCGGCGGCGGCGGCGCGGGTGGCGGTCCAGAAGCCCTCCCACTCCGTGCGGCCGGGGTCGTTCACGTGTACGTGGGTGTCGACGAGCCCGGGCAGGACGACGTCGTCGCCGACGTCCTCGAGCCGGGCTCCGGCCGGTACCTCGGCGTCGTACGGCAGCACACCGGCGATGGTCCCGCCGGAGACGGCGATCGACGCGGCCCGCGTCCCCTCCGGGGTGATGACGCGAGTCGAGCGCAGTACCAGGTTGACGTCCACCCGTACCCCTTCCAGCAAGAATTTCAACGAACTGTTGAAGGAGTCTTCACTCAGGACGACATGTCGTCAAGGGCACACTTCCAGCATGGCCCCGTCGAGCTGCGCCGCATCGGCGACACCTGGCGGCCACTTGGATGTTTCCATGAAGTGGAATGGAAATTTCGTACAGTAGAACGTAGCTCCGCACATGCGGGGCGGAGACGGACGCCGCCGGGCGGCTGCCGACACCGGACAAACACCCCCCTGACCGGCCTGTACGCCGGGACCGGGACCGTGTGTCCGACCGGACGGCCCGGTAGGCTGCTGCCTTGCCCGCCTGCCCCGAAAGGACCTTGACGTGCCGACGTCCAGCGCCAGCACCACCGACGCCGCCAAGCCCGCCGCCGCGAGCGGTGGCGTCCAGTCCCTCGAGCGTGCCTTCGACCTTCTGGAGCGGATGGCCGACGCCGGGGGCGAGGTCGGGCTGAGCGAGCTCTCCGCCAGCAGCGGACTGCCGCTGCCCACCATCCACCGTCTGATGCGCACGCTCGTGGCCTGCGGCTACGTACGCCAGCAGCCCAACCGCCGGTACGCGCTCGGCCCCCGCCTCATCCGCCTGGGCGAGTCCGCCTCCCGGCTGCTCGGCACCTGGGCCCGCCCGTACCTCGCGCGGCTCGTCGAGGAGACCGGCGAGACGGCGAACATGGCGCTGCTCGACGGCGACGAGATCGTCTACGTCGCCCAGGTGCCATCCAAGCACTCGATGCGCATGTTCACCGAGGTCGGCCGGCGGGTGCTGCCGCACTCCACGGGCGTGGGCAAGGCGCTGCTCGCCTACACCCCGGCGGACGAGGTCCGCGCGCTGCTCTCCCGTACGGGCATGCCGGCGGCGACGGAGAAGACGATCACCACGCCCGACGGCTTCCTCGACGCGCTCGCGGTCGTACGGGAGGCGGGGTACGCGGTCGACGACAACGAGCAGGAGATAGGAGTCCGCTGCCTCGCGGTGTCGGTCCCCAACTCCCCCACGGCCGCGGCGATCTCGATCTCCGGTCCTGCGGGTCGTGTGACGGAGTCGGCGACGGAGAAGATCGTCCCGATCCTCCAGGAAGTGGCCCAGGAACTCTCGACGGCCCTCGCGAACACGGCGGCCAACGGCCAGGCGTAGGGCCTCTCGTTCGGATAACGAAAGACCCTGGCCCTGACGCACGAGAAGGCCCTCTCCCCGACCGGGAGAGGGCCTTTTCGATCAGGCGGCCGGCGTCCGCGACGTCAGGCGGCCGTCCTCCACCAGGACCACCGTGTCCGCCCGTGACGCGTGCGCGCGGTCGTGCGTCACCAGGACCGTCGCCGTGCCCCGCTCCCGTGTGAGACCCGCCAGCAGCTCCATGATCGCGGCGCCCCGCTCGTGGTCCAGCGCGCTCGTCGGCTCGTCCACGAGCAGGACGGACGGGTCGTTCATCAGGGCCCGCGCGATGTTGACCCGCTGGCGCTGACCGCCGGACAGCTGGTGCGGCCGCCGGGCCGCCTGGCCCGCGAGCCCGACCGCGTCCAGGAGGTCCAGGGCCCTCCCCCGTACCGCCGAAGGCCTCGCGCCCGACAGGTGCGCCATCACCTGCACCTGCCCCACCGCCGTCAGCGACGGCAGCAGGTTCGGCTGCTGGAACACGATCCCGATCCGCTCGCGCCGCAGCGCCGCCCGCCCGGCCCGGTCCAGCGGCCCCGTGTCCGTACCGGCCACGACGACCCGCCCCCGGTCCGGCGTCACCAGCGTCGCCGCCACCGCCAGCAGGCTGGACTTGCCGGAGCCCGAGGGCCCGACGACCGCGGTGAGGTGACCGGCGGGGACCTCCAGGGAGACGGCGTCGAGGGCGGTCAGCCGCCCGTCGCCGTCGGGGTACGTCAGGGTCACGTCGTCGAGGAGGAGAGTCATCGGGCGCTCCCGAGCGCGGTCAGGGGGTCGACGGCGGTGATCCGCCGGATGGACAGGGCGGCGCCGAGGACACCGAGCACGATCATCACGGCGGCCGGCCCGAGCACGGTCAGCGGCTCCAGGACGAAGGGAACGTTCCCGCCGCTGATCAGCACCCCCGCGCCGACCGCGAGGGCGGTGCCGAAGAGCGTCCCGGCGCCGAGCATCAGCACCGCCTGCCCGAGCGCGTCCCTCAGCAGGTAGGGCGTCGACGCTCCGAGCGCCTTCAGCACCGCCACGTCACCGCTCCGCTGGATCGTCCAGACGGTGAAGAAGGCCCCTATGACCAGCGCGGAGATGGCGAAGAGGAAGCCCCGCATCAGCTGCAGCGAGCCGTTCTCCGCCTGGTAGGACCCTATGGCGGTGAGCGCCTCGTCGATCGTCCGCGACTCCGTGCCGAGAGCCGCGTCGGCGGCACCGAGGTCGGCGCCGTCCGTCACGCGCAGGGCGATGACCGTCGCCTGCTCCTCGGGTGTGGTGCCGTTGTGCCCGAGCTTCTGCCAGTCGTCGAGCGAGGTCCAGACGACGGGCGTGTGGCTGTACGAGGCGTCGCCCGCGACGGCCGCGACCCGGGCCTCCAGCGGACCGAGTCGTACGGCACCGCCCACGCCGACACCCAGTTCCTGGGCCGCGGACTCGGAGAGGACGACCCGCCCGGGGCCGAGCTTCCGGCTCTCGGGCGCGAGGGCCGCCGACGGTTCCGTACCGAAGGCGGAGACGGCGACCGTACGGTCACCGGCGGCGCCGTTGAGCGTGCGGATGGCGAGCGGCTGGGCGCTCGTCACGCCGGGCCGCTCGGCCCACCGCCGCCACTGGCCCTCCGTCACCGTCGAGTTGGTGAAGGAGACCGACCGGCCGGACGGCGGGGCGGCGAAGGCCAGCCGGTCCGCCGGGAGCCCGGTGATCGCCGAGATGTTCTCGCGGGCGAGTCCGGCGGTCAGCCCCGACAGCAGTCCGACGAGCAGCGTGATCAACACGATCACGGCTCCCATCAGGGTGAATCGCCCCTTGGCGAATCTCAGGTCTCTCCATGCCACGAACATGCCGACCAGCTTTCCCGGACCCGGTCGCCCCCGGCATCGCGCCACGGATGGCTCCGCAATCAAACTTTCGGTTGAGTCCGGATTGTCTGCCCCCGCCTACGCTGGACGGACCATGGATCCGCGTTCCCTCACCCCCGCCCTGCGCGCGCTGCGTCTCTGTCTGCATCTGCTGATGGCGGGACTGCTCGCCCTCGCGGCGCTCCGGGCGGACTCCGGGGCCGGGACCGTGCTCGCCGCGGTGACGGGCGGGGTGTACGCGGTCGGGTCCGCGCTGCCCTCCGTACGGGACTCGCAGCGGGCCGCCGCGCTCTGGCTGGCCGTGCTGTGCGCCTGCTGGCTGGCGCTGCTCTGGGCCACGCCCGACGGGCTGTGGGTGGCGTTCCCGCTGTACTTCCTCCAGCTGCACCTGCTGCCGGTCCGCTGGGCGCTGCCGTCGGTGGCCCTGACGGCGGGCGCGGCGATCCTGTCGTACGTCCGTCATGGCGCGACGCTCAACCCCGGGGTCTTCATCGGGCCGCTGCTGGGCGGCGCGGTGGCCGTGGCGACGGTCCTCGGCTACCAGGCGCTGTACCGGGAGAGCGAGCGGCGCAGGCAGATGGTGGAGGAGCTGATCGAGACCCGGGCGGAGCTGGCGGCGGCCGAGCGGCACGCGGGCACGCTCGCGGAGCGCGAGCGCCTGGCGCGGGAGATCCACGACACGCTCGCGCAGGGGCTCTCCTCGATCCAGCTGCTGCTGCGGGCCGCCGAGCGGGCGCTGCCGGAGGGCTCGCCGGCCGCCGGGCACATCGAGGGGGCGCGGCGGGCGGCGCAGGACAACCTGGCGGAGGCGCGGCGGTTCGTCCGGGCCCTGTCGCCGCCCGACCTGGAGCACGGCTCGCTGGCGGCGGCCCTGGAGCGGCTGTGCGAACCGGGCCCCGAGGGCTCCCCGAGGGCGCGCCTCACGGTGAGCGGGACGCCGGTGGAGCTGCCGACGCCGTACGAGGTGGCGCTGTTGCGGATCGCGCAGTCGGCGCTCGCGAACACGGTGCGGCACGCCTCGGCGACGCGCGCGGAGATCACGCTGTCGTTCATGGACGCCTCGGTGACCCTGGACGTGGTCGACGACGGCAAGGGTTTCGACCCGGCGCTGCTCTCTCCTTCGTCCGATGACGGCGGCTTCGGGCTGCCGGCGATGCGCGCGCGGGCGGAGTCGCTCGGCGGCGCGTTCACGGTGGAGTCCGCCCCAGGTCAGGCCACGGCCGTCGCCGTGTCCCTCCCCCTTCCCGCTGGAGTGTCGACATGACGATCCGTCTCCTTCTCGCCGACGACCATCCGGTGGTACGGGCCGGGCTGCGCGCGGTCCTGGACACCGAGCCGGACTTCGCCGTGGTCGGCGAGGCGGCCACGGCCGAGCGGGCGGTGGAGCTGGCGGTGGAGCTTGACGCGGCGGGCGGGGTGGACGTGGTCCTGATGGACCTGCAGTTCGGTGCGGGGATGCACGGCTCGGAGGCGACCGCGGCGATCACGGCGCGTACCGGCGGGCCGAGGGTCCTGGTCCTGACCACGTACGACACGGACGCGGACATCCTGGCGGCGGTCGAGGCGGGGGCCTCGGGCTATCTGCTGAAGGACGCGCCGCCGGAGGAGCTGGCGGCGGCGGTCCGCACGGCCGCGGCGGGCCGATCGGCGCTGGCGCCCGCGGTGGCGCACCGGCTGATGGACCGGATGCGGACCCCGGCGGAGGCACTGACGAAGCGGGAGCTCGAGGTGCTCCAGCTGGTGGGCGAGGGTCTTTCGAACCAGCAGATCAGCAAGGTGCTGTTCCTGAGCCAGGCGACGGTGAAGTCCCATCTGGTGCACATCTTCGCCAAGCTGGGCGTGGACTCCCGTACGGCTGCGGTGGCGGCGGCGACCTCCCGGCGCCTGATCCGGCGGTGACGGCCGGCGGCCACGGGCGGGCCCGCTCCGGTCTCACGCGCTGTCGGCGGCGCGCCGGATCGCGTCGAGCGCGCGCGTCACGTCGTCGTCGGTCGTGGACCAGTTGCTGACCGAGATGCGCATGACCCGCCGGCCGTGCCAGGTGGAGCCGCTGATCCACGTCGTGCCGTCGTCGAGGAGCCGGGTGAGGACCCGTTCCGTCCGGGCGTCGTCGCCGAAGGCGGCGCAGACCTGGGTGAAGACCACGTCGTTGAGGACGGTGGCGCCGTCGAGCGCGGCGATGCCGGTGGCGAACGCGGAGGCGTGCCGGCACAGCCGCTCGACGAGGTCGGCCACTCCTGAGCGGCCGAGGGACCTGAGGGCCGCCCAGACGGGGAAGGCCCTGCCGCGCCGGGAGAGCTCGGGGACCTTGTCGATGGGGTCACCGAGTTCGTGCTGGATGAGGTAGTCGCCCCGCAGGCCCATGGCGGCCCGGAGTGCGGGAGGATCGCGCACGATCGCGAGCCCGCAGTCGTACGGGACGTTCAGGGTCTTGTGGGCGTCGGTCGCCCAGGAGTCGGCCTGTGCGCAGCCCGCTGCCAGATGGGCGTGGCGCGGGGAGGTGGCGGCCCAGAGCCCGAAGGCGCCGTCGACGTGTACCCAGGCGTCCGCCTCGCGCGCGGCCCGGATCGTCTCGACGAAGGGGTCGAAGGCGCCGGAGTGGATGTCTCCGGCCTGCAGGATCACCAGGGTGGGGCTCCGCCCACCGGCCGCGAGGGTGTCCCGGAGGGCGTCGGGCCGGATGCGTCCCTGGTCGTCCGCGGGCACCAGTTCCGGCCTCCCCAGGCCCAGGTAGCGCAGCGCCAGGTCGATGGCCATGTGGCGGTGCTCGCCTGCGACGACGCGCACGGCCGGGCCGCCCGCGAGTCCCTCACGGGCGACGTCCCCGCCGACGCGCCGGACCACCTCGTCACGCGCGGCGGCGAGGCAGGTGAAGTTCGCCATCGTGGCGCCCGTGGTGAAGCCGACGGCGCTGCCGTCCGGCAGCCCGAGCAGATCGAGCAGCCAGGCACCGGCGATCTCCTCCACCGCCGCGTACGCCGGGGTGACGGTGCGCATCACGCAGTTCTGGTCCCAGGCGCTGACCAGCCAGTCCGCGGCCAGCGCGGCGGGTTCGCCGCCACCGACGACGAAGCCGTAGAAGCGGCCGCTGGGGAAGGCCGTGAGCCCCGGTTCACAGGCTGTGGCCAGCAGGTCGACGACGTCGGAGGGCGTGCTCGGGCCGTCGGGCAGTGCGGTGCCGAGCGCGCGCACGATCTCGTCGACCGAGGCGCGGGCGGGGACCGGGCGGTCGGACAGGCTGGCCAGCCAGCGGACGGCATGGTCGTACGCCTGGCGGAGCGCCGCCTCGCGCGCGTCCATACCTCGGACTATGGGACAGCCGCCGCCACCCCGCAAGCCGCGGCCCACCCCCTCGCGCCTGGCGACGTCACCTCAGCTCGCGCGGAGGCTCCCCGAAGAGTTCGACGGCCTGGCGGACGCCTGCCAAGCCGTTCGCGAGGGCGCTGACGGAGCCGATCGAGCCGGCGATGAGGAGCAGGGAGCGGCGCAGGCGCCGTACCTCGGGGACGCCGCTGACGGCCATCGCGTCGAGCGCGGCGAGTTCGTCCTCGGCGATGCCACGGTCGGTGAACTCGGCCCGGTGGCCCGCGAGTTCACGGCGGAGCCGGGAGACGGCGGCACGCAGCTCCGCCACCCTCGGGTCCTCGTCGCCGTCGGTTGTCACACGCCTCTGCCCAACGCTTCGCAACAAAAGTTCTCCCCCTCGCACGACACTGTGCGCCGAACTCCCCACCACGACCCGACCCGACGAACGAGGGTCAGGCGCCCGGAGCCGCTGGCAAGTTAACGCCATGCCGCGCCCGGCGCGCCACTGTGCGGACACAATTCAGGCGTCCGTGTCATGCGGTATGCAGTCAGCATGACGAACGCACAGCATCCCACCCCCCTGGTGGCCGGTCTGCTCCTCGCCGCGGGCGGCGGGCGGCGCCTCGGCGGCCGCCCCAAGGCGCTCCTGACCCATCGCGGCCGCCCGCTGATCGAGCACGCGGTGCGCGCGCTGCGCGAGGGCGGCTGCGAGGTGATCCATGTCGTCCTCGGCGCCTCGGCCGAGCGCGTACGGGAGCGGGCGCGGCTGCCCGGCTGTGTCCTGGTCGAGAACCCGGAGTGGGCGGAGGGGATGGGGTCCTCGCTGCGGGCGGGGCTCGCCTCGCTCGCGGCCGAGGCGCTGCCGGTGGACGCGGCGCTCGTGTCCCTGGTGGACCAGCCGGGGATCGGCGCGGAGGCGGTGGCGCGGGTCCGGTCGGCGTACCGCTCGCGCGACTCGCTCGTGGCGGCTTCGTACGACGGGAAGCGGGGGCATCCGGTGCTGTTCGGCGCGGACCGCTGGGCGGGGATCGCGGCGGGGGCGGTCGGCGACCAGGGGGCGCGGGACTACCTGAAGGAGCACCGGGATGCGATCACGCTCGTGGACTGTTCGGATGTGGCCGAGCCGTACGACATCGACACGGAGGCGGATCTGGCGCACCTTGAGTGAAGGGAGTGGCACTGAGCGCCATGTTCTGTCGATCCAGAGAATCTCGATATCAACAAACGATTGAACTTCCACCATGAGGAAACTAGTATCCACTGTTCAGAAGCGCCTGATCCCCTGACGGCGCTCCGCGGCCGTATCTCGGCGCTGCGGCACTGCGTGCCGCCCCGTGACGCCCGGCGGCCGCAAGGCACCGCCCGTGAAGTCCGCTGAAGGAAGTGACAGTTCATGTCCGCACCAGCGCCGTCCCCCCTGGCCGTCGTCGAAGCCGAGCCCCTGCCGAGGCAGGAGGAGGTGCTGACCGACGCGGCCCTCGCCTTCGTGGCGGAGCTGCACCGCCGGTTCACGCCGCGCCGGGACGAGCTCCTCGCCCGCCGGGCGGAGCGCCGCGCCGAGATCGCCCGTACCTCGACCCTCGACTTCCTCCCGGAGACCGCCGCCGTGCGCGCGGACGACTCCTGGCGGGTCGCGCCGGCCCCGGCGGCCCTGAACGACCGCCGAGTCGAGATCACCGGCCCGACCGACCGGAAGATGACGATCAACGCGCTGAACTCCGGCGCCAAGGTCTGGCTCGCGGACTTCGAGGACGCCTCTGCCCCGACCTGGGAGAACGTGGTCCTCGGTCAGGTCAACCTGATCGACGCGTACACGCGCAACATCGACTTCACGGACCCGCGCTCGGGCAAGTCCTACGCGCTCAAGGCGGCCGACGAGCTGGCCACGGTCGTCATGCGGCCGCGCGGCTGGCACCTGGAGGAGCGCCACCTGACCTTCGAGGGCCGCCCGGTCCCCGGCGCGCTCGTCGACTTCGGCCTCTACTTCTTCCACAACGCCAAGCGCCTCATCGAGCTCGGCAAGGGCCCGTACTTCTACCTCCCGAAGACGGAGTCGCACCTGGAGGCCCGCCTCTGGAACGACATCTTCGTCTTCGCGCAGGACTACGTCGGCATCCCGCAGGGCACCGTCCGCGCCACCGTCCTCATCGAGACGATCACGGCCGCGTACGAGATGGAGGAGATCCTCTACGAGCTCCGCGACCACGCCGCGGGCCTCAACGCGGGCCGCTGGGACTACCTCTTCTCCATCGTCAAGAACTTCCGTGACGGCGGGCAGAAGTTCGTCCTGCCGGACCGCAACGCGGTCACGATGACCGCCCCGTTCATGCGGGCGTACACCGAACTCCTCGTCCGCACCTGCCACAAGCGCGGCGCGCACGCGATCGGCGGCATGGCGGCCTTCATCCCGTCCCGCAAGGACGCCGAGGTCAACAAGGTCGCCTTCGAGAAGGTCAAGGCGGACAAGGACCGCGAGGCCGGCGACGGCTTCGACGGCTCCTGGGTCGCCCACCCTGACCTGGTCCCGATCGCGATGGCCTCCTTCGACGCGGTCCTCGGCGACAAGCCGAACCAGAAGGACCGGCTGCGCGAGGACGTGTCCGTGGCGCCCGGCGACCTGATCGCCATCGACTCGCTCGACGCGAAGCCCACGTACGACGGTCTGCGCAACGCCGTCCAGGTCGGCACCCGCTACATCGAGGCCTGGCTCCGCGGCCTCGGCGCGGTCGCCATCTTCAACCTGATGGAGGACGCGGCCACGGCCGAGATCTCGCGCTCGCAGATCTGGCAGTGGATCAACGCGGGCGTGGTGTTCGAGAACGGCGAGAAGGCCACGCCCGAGCTGGCCCGCAAGGTCGCGGCGGAGGAACTGGCCGCCATCCGCGCGGAGATCGGCGAGGAGGCCTTCGCGGCCGGCAAGTGGCAGCAGGCGCACGACCTGCTGCTCCACGTCTCGCTCGACGCCGACTACGCGGACTTCCTGACGCTCCCCGCGTACGACCAGCTCATCGGCTGAGTCCCCCCTTCTTCGGCTGACCCGCACAGCGGCCGAACAACACGCGGCGCCCCCGCACGAACGCGGTGACCCGCGAAGAACGGCTCCGCCCCCGGTGAACGCACAGCACCGGGGGCGGAGCCGTTCTCCGCTCCCCGGGAGTTTCGCTCCAGTGCGTTTCACAGGGCACGTGACGCAACCGAAACCAGACGCTACCTAGCGGTAACAAGCCATGGCGTGCCAGATTCCGCATGCCACCGGCCGGCGGCTGTCCCCCACTCCTCTGCACCGACGCAGGAGAACACAGCCATGCCCAGAACCCCCCGCCGCACGTCCCGAAGACTCGTCACCCTCGCCCTCGCCGTCGGCGCCCTCCTGACCGCCGGGGTCACCCCGACCGTCGCGGCGAACGGCTCCGGACCCACCGCCGTCGTGTCGATGGGGGACAGTTACATCTCCGGCGAGGCAGGGCGCTGGCAGGGCAACAGCCTGACGACGAGCGGCAGCCGCAACGGCACCGACCGGGCGTGGACGGGGAGCGCGTACGACCCCTCCCGGGTGTACGGGACGACGGCGGCCAACGGCTGCCACCGCTCCGACTCGGCCGAGGTGCGGAGCGCGGGCCCGATCGCCTCGACCCTCGTCAACCTGGCCTGTTCGGGGGCGACGACCCGGAACGTCTTCCGGGCCTCGCAGGGCGGTGTCGCGTACAAGGGCGAGGCGCCGCAGGCCGACCAGCTGGCGGCCGTCGCCGCCTCCCACGACGTCGGGACGATCGTGCTGTCGATCGGCGGCAACGACCTGGGCTTCGCGGACATCATCAGGAGCTGCGCCACCGACTACATCGTCTGGTACTCGTACTGCCACGACGACCAGCAGGCCGAGGTGGACGCGAAGATCGACACGGCGATGGCGGGCGTCGGGAAGTCCGTCGACGAGATCCGGGCGGTGATGGCGGGCGCCGGATACGCCGCCTCCGACTACCGGATCGTGCTCCAGTCGTACCCCTCCCCCATCCCGCGCGCCTCCGAGAACCGGTACGCGGAGAGCGGCTGGACCCGGACGAACACGGGCGGCTGCCCCTTCTGGAACCTGGACTCCGACTGGGCGCGGGACTCGCTGGTCCCCCAGGTCTCGAACCGGCTCAAGGGGGTCGCTGCGAGCAAGGGCGTCCAGTTCATGGATCTGCGCGACATGCTCCAGGGCCGTGAGGTGTGCGCGAAGAACAGCAAACTGGTCAGCGCGACGGTCCCGGCCTCGGCCACGACCAGCGAGTGGGCGCGCTGGATCGACCCGAACGAGACCCAGGGGCCGATCCAGGAGAACGTCCACCCCAACCACTACGGCCAGTTGGCGCTCGGCCGCTGTCTCGCGCTGATCCACGCGCGGCCGAGCGGGAACTTCTCGTGCCGCAACACCGCGGGGGCCGGAGCCTCCGGAATGTATCTGACGGCCGTCTCCTGACGGTCGTACCGACCCCCCACGGGGATCAGCGGGTGCGGCGTCCGCTCCGGCCGCGGCGCCGCGCCCGCTCGTTCGTCCGCTTCGTCACCGGCATCGGGATGCGGAGCGCCCCGAGGATCCGTTCCGCGAGGTACGGGTCGACGGCCGCCATCTCCGCGACCAGGGCGTCGACGCCGCCCGGCCGGCCCGCGGCGGCGGTGTCGAGGACCGTCCGTCGGTCGTCCACATGGCGGGCGAGCCGGTCCAGGACGAGGACGGCGCGGGCGGACGCCGGCACCAGGGTCTCGTCCGCCGACTCGCCCCGGGCGCGCAGCACCCCGTAGGCGTACGCACCCATCACCGGGTCGTCGAGGGCGCCGCGCAGCGCCTCGACGGGGACGGCGGCCGGGTCGAGGAAGCCGAAGAGCGCGCGGGTCCCGGCGGCCTCGAAGGTCCCCGCGTGGACGGTGCCGAGGGCGCCGAGCAGCGCGGACCAGGCGTCCACGGAGTCGCCGTGGGCGTGCAGCCACTCGGCGAGGACCCGGGTCGCGGCGGAGGCGGACCAGCCCTCGGCGGCGGCGATCACGGTGGGGGCGTCCCAGGCGGCGGTCTCCTTGCCGTCGGGCGCCGCGACCCAGCGCACGCGCAGCAGGTAGTGGAGGACCTCGACGCCCCAGGGCGTGAGGCCGAAGGCGTCGCCGGTGCGGAAGACCATGCCGGTGCGGGCGAGCCGGTCGACGGTGTCGGCCATGGCGCGGGCGCCCGGTTCGAGCGCGGCCCGTGCCTCCTCGGTGGCCTCGGTCCCGGTGAGCCGGGACAGCTCCTCCAGGGGCGGGACCGCATAGGTCTCGGGGGCGTTCGCCGGTACGAGGACGGGCGCGTCCTCGAGCCGTGGGTCGACCGGCCAGTCCTCGAACTCGGCGGCCCGGCGCGCGACCGACTCGGCGCAGGCGCCCCGCTGGTAGAGCGCGTACAGCAGGTGCGCCGCCTCGCCGTCGTAGAGGCCGCCGGCCTCCCCCTTCATCTCCTCGACGGCCGCCGCGAGCAGATCGGCGCCCGCCTCGACGGAACGCTGGGGCTCGTGGGCCTCCATGGGCGGCGGCGGCAGGGGGATCGAGGAGTCCTCGTAGTAGTTGAGGTGCTCGTCGAGGAGGGTGTCGGCGAGGACGAGGTGCGGGAAGGCCTCGGGTCCCGGCGCGAGATGGGCGTACGGCCCCGTGAGAGCGCCGGAGAGCCCTTCGGCGGTCCACCGGTCGACCAGCAGGCCCCCGAGCTTCGCCACCCCGTGCGACACGTCCGCATCGGCGAGGAGCGGTCCCGCCGGCGAGGGCGACTCCGCCTCCCGTACGTACGCACCGGTGAGCGCGTCGGCGAGGAGCGAGTCGGCGACGTCGGTCCGGTTCATCAGGTCCGCCCGGTTGAGCCCGTCGGGCGGCCGCACCCCGTCGTGCCCGGCGAGCCAGGCCCGTACGGCCGCGGGGTCGGCGGGGTCGGTCCCGTCGGCACGCAGCAGCGAGGCGTACCAGCGCTGCCAGGTGTAGTTGGCGGCGTCCTTCATGGCCCGTTCGAAGTCGGGCACGATGTCCTCGACCGCCGCCACGATCCGCGCCTGCCGCTTGCCGTTCAGCCGCCCCGCCTCCCGTACCCGCGTGGTGAGCGCCACGAGCACGGCGGGGTAGGCCGCGAGCTCCTCGGGCGTCGCGTACACGAAGGCCGGCGCGTCCTCGACGAGCAGCCGCCGCACCAGCTCCACGCTCGGCTCGGGCAGCCCGCTCCTGCGGTCGGCCCCGCGCAGGCAGAGCAGCGCGAGGACGGCATCCGCGGCCCGCACGGACGAAGGGTCACGGAGCTCCGGAGTTCCGTCGAGGAACGCGTCGAGCCCGGTGTTGGTGAGCACGGTCCCTGCCACCTTTCCCAGGGTAGTTCCGGCACGGGCCGGACGACGATGCCCGGGGCGGCGCCGTCATGGGACGACAACGGTGCGCTGGGCCGAGAAGTCACCCCAGCTGCCGTCGGGGAGGCGGGCGCGGAGTTTGACGCTGTGGCGGGCGGGCTTCGCGGTGGGGACCGTGAAGGTGTACGTCGCTCGGCCGGGTGGAGGGTCGGCGCCCCAGATGATGGTGGTGGCGAAGGCGCCGTCGAGGAAGAGCTGGTGTTCCGTGACCGGGGCGCCCGTGCGGGGTGGGGTCCAGGTCAGGGTGACCTCGCCTTTCACCGCCTTGGCCGTGAGGTCCGTGGGGGCCGTGTTGGGGGCGGCGCCGGGGGCCGGCGCGGTGGTGAGGTCGGCCGTGGCGCTGTCCGGGGAGGAGTTCTCGGCGGCGTCGCGGGCGCGGACCGTGAAGGAGTAGACGGTGCCGGCGCGCAGGCCGGTGAGGCGGGCGGTGGTGGCGGTGCCGGGGACGGTGTGGATCCGGGCGTCGGCCTGATAGATGTCGTACGCGGTGACCTCGGTGTCGTCCCGGCCAGGCTGCCAGGTCAGGGTGGCCGCGTGGGTGCCGTCGGCGGTGGCGCGCAGCGCGCGGGGGGTCGTCGGGGGTGTGCGGTCCTGGGCGGTCGCCGCGAGGGTGGTGGCCGGGACGGTCGTGCTGTGCGGGGAGCGGTTTCCGGCGGCGTCGCGGGCGCGGACGGTGAAGGCGTACGGGGTCGCGGGCGTGAGGTTCACGATGTCGACCATGAGGGTGGTGGCCGGGAGGTCCTTGACCTTGCGGCCCTGTTGGTAGACCTCGTAGCCGGTGACCGCGCGGTCGTCGGTGGCCGCGTTCCACATCACGTGGACGGTCTGGGCGCTGCCGGAGGCGGCGGTGACGCCCGTGGGGGCGGTGGGGCCCTCGGTGTCCTTCGCGGGGGCGGGTGAGCAGGCCACCGCCAGGGGGAGCGTGAGCGCGAGGGTCGTCAACATGCTTGCCGCGAGCGGGCGTTGCACAGGAATGCCTCCGTCCGTCGACTTGGTCCAGACCTGTATGGCACGGGTCCTGCGACCCCGGCAAGAGGGCGGTTGTCAGTGGCGTGCGCTTCACTGGATTCGTCACTCTAAGTAATCGACGACAGGGGGAATCGTGACGGACCGTACGACCTTTGTGACCCTCGCGGGACTGCGCGAGCGCGGCTGGACCGACCCGATGGTGCGCGACCTGCTCGGCCAGCCCGACGTGCAGGGGCGGGACCCCCGGCGATGGTCGATCGCGCCCGTGCGGCTGTACCGGCTCGCGCGGGTGGAGGCGGTGGAGCGGACGCCGGAGTTCGCCCGGTGCGCGGCCGCGTCGGGGCGCCGTTCCGCGACCGTCGAGGCGGGCGCGGAGCGGCGACGGCGGGCGGTGCTCGCGGCGATCCGGGCGGAGCCCATCGAGGTGCCCCGGCTCCCTGCGGCCGAGCTGGAGCGGCGGGCGGTCCGGCACCGGCACCTGCTCGGGGCGCGCGGCCCCGGCGCGGCGGCGGCCGGGGCGCTGGTGCGGTGGCAGGTGACCTATCTGCGGTACGCCCTGTCGCGGTACGAGACCTTGCTCGACGGCCTGTTCGGCTCGACGGGACGGGCGGAGGCCGAACAGCTGCTGCGGACACGGCTGTACGAGGCGATCGGCGCGGCCTACCCGCACCTGGCCCGGGAGTGCCGCCGGCGCGGGGAGGCCGAGCGGTGAAGGCGACTCCTCAACTCCCTCCGGACGCGGCCGGTCGAGACGTTCGCGGCCGTGGTCCCGGGGCAGGACCCGGGCGAGTGCCTCGCCCTCCTGCACGCGCTGGAGGACGAGGACGTCCGTACGGGCTCCTACGCGGCCTTCGACGGGGCCGCCGAGCTGCTGAACGCGCTGCCGGCGGGCCGGTGGGCGCTCGTGACGTCGAACTACGAGCACCGGGTGCGGGGACGGTTCGAGCGGACCGGCCTCCCGATGCCGGAGCTCGTCGTGGACGCGGCCTCGGTGGCCGAGGGGAAGCCGTCACCGGTGCCGTACCTGCTCGCCGCCGAGAAGCTCGGCGCGGACCCGGCGGACTGCCTGGTGATCGAGGACGCGCCGTCCGGGGTCCGCTCCGGGCTCGCCGCCGGGATGACGGTCTGGACGGTCAACACCGAGGCTCCGCACCCCGACGCCCACCGTCACTTCCCGACGCTCGCGGAGGCCGGGCCGCACGTCCTGGGTGCACTGGCCTGAGGGAGCCGCAGCCGTCGTCAACCGGCTCCGCGCATGATCGCGCGGGCCGTTGCTGGTCGGGGGCCCACGAGCTTCGCCGGATCGCTCCGCGCCAGTTCGCGTGCGATCCAGCGGCACGCGGCCGGGACGGGGGCGACCACCGGGACGTCGAAACGCTCGCGCAGCGCGTCCGCCGCCTCGGCCAGGGGGCCGCCGCCGATCACGACCGCCCTCGCCCCGTCCTGTACCACGCACGCCCGCACCGCCTCGGCCAACTCCTCCCGCAGCGCCTCCGGTTCGGCGGACAGCTGGCGGGCGTCGCTCCGCGTCAGGCGGATCCCGGTGTACCGGTCCGCGAGACCGAGGTCGGCGATCCGGCCGCCGATCGCCTCCGCGAGGTCCGGGGTCGTCGTCGCCACACCGAACCGGACTCCCCCGGCCGCCGCCTCCGCGCAGGCCGCCTCCGCGAGGCCCACGACCGGGACGCCCGCGAAGGCCCGCAGCTCCGCCACGCCCGGGTCGCCGAACGCCCCCACCACAAGGCCGGCGCAGTCTCCGGCCGCCAGGGCCCGGCGCGCCGCCGCGACCACCTCGGGCACCGAGGCCCTCAGCGCCGCCGGATCGGTGAGCATCCGGGGGCCGCGCGCGACCGTCACCCCGCGTACGGAGGAACCCAGGGTCCGGCGGGCGATCGCCGTCATCATCGCCGTGGTGTCGGCGGAGGTGTTCGGGTTGATCAGCACCACCGAACGCCCGCGGCCGGCCCCCGCGTCGTACGCGGGGACCGGCTCGACGGACGTCGGACGGGCGCTCAGTGGACGTGCGCCGCCTTGGCGCCACGGGCCTCGGAGATCTCCTCGCCCGGTTCCATGGGCGCGGTGACCGTGTCGTCGTCCTGGCCCTTGCCCAGGTGGTTGAAGACCAGGTTCAGCAGGACCGCCGCGACGCAGCCGGTCGAGATGCCCGAGTCCAGGATGATCTTCGCGGTCTCCGGGAAGGCGTGGTAGAACTCCGGCGCCGTGATCGGGATGATGCCGACGGCCAGCGAGACCGCCACGATCAGGACGTTGTTGTCCTTCTCCAGACCGGCCTTGACCAGGGTCTGGATGCCGCTCGCGGCGACCGAGCCGAAGAGGACCACACCCGCGCCGCCGAGCACCGGTCGCGGGACGACCGAGATCAGCGAGGCGGCGACCGGCGAGAGGCCCATCAGGACCAGGAACCCACCACCGCAGGCGACCACGAACCGGCTGCGGATCTTCGTCATCGCGACCAGACCGATGTTCTGGGCGAAGGCGCTGCACATGAAGCCGTTGAAGAACGGGCTGATGGCCGAGCCGAGGGTGTCGGCGCGCAGACCGGCCGCGATGGTCTTCTCGTCGGCCGGCCGGTCGACGATCTCGCCGAGGGCGAGCATGTCGGCGGTCGACTCGGTCATCGAGACCAGCATGACCACACACATGGAGATGATCGCGGCGAGCGCGAACTGCGGTCCACCGAAGTGGAACGGCGTCGGGAAGCCGACGATGTCCGCCTCCGTGACCGGGCTGAAGTCCGTGACCCCGAACGGGATCGCGATGAGCGTGCCGAGCACGAGACCGACCAGGACGGCGATCTGCTTCAGGAAGCCGCGGGTGAAGCGGCGGAGGACCAGGACCACCACGAGCGTGATCGCGGCGAGGGTGAGATAGGTGGTCGAACCGTAGTCCTTGGCCGCCGGATTGGGACCTTGGGCCCAGCCGAAGGCGACGGGCAGGAGCGAGACACCGATGAGGGTGATCACGGTGCCCGTGACGACCGGTGGGAAGAAGCGGACGAGTTTGGAGAAGTACGGGGCGGCTATGAAGCCGAGCACTCCGGCGACGATGATCGCTCCGAAGATGATCGGCAGCGCGTCGGCCTTGTCGTCCGTGGTGTCGACGATCGCGAGCATCGGCGCGACGCCGGCGAAGGTGACGCCGTTGACGAACGGCAGTCGGGCGCCGATCTTCCAGATGCCGAGCGTCTGGAGGAAGGTGGCGAGCCCCGCGGTGAAGAGGCTGGCTCCGGTGAGGAAGGTCAGCTCGGTGCCGGAGAGTCCGACGGCCGCGCCGACGATCAGGGGCGGGGCCACGACCCCCGCGTACATGGCGGCCACATGTTGCAGACCGCTGGTGAACATCTTCAGGGGCGGCAGCGTCTCGTCGACCGGATGCTTCTGGTCTTCGGTGTCGGCGCTTGCGTCTTGCGCTTCATTGCGAAACCTGGGCTTGGTGGCCACGGAGGTTCCTCCGGTCGGGTAACACGTCGGCGGGGACGTGGGTGTCATGGAGGTGGTGCAAAGCGGTGCAGGTCGTGCGCCTCACGGGTGCGGCTCATGAGGATGTGGGGGGGACTTCTTCATCCTTGGAAACTGCGTCGATCCTTGAAAACTGCGTCGTGTGCCCGGGGAGGCCTGGAAGGCTGACACACGTCGACCGTCCGGGGGGTGCCGTACCTCTTTTCGTACGGGCACCCCCCGTCCAGCCGGCCGCGGACCCCGCTCGGGTCCGCGGCGACCGACCAAGGGCCGTCCCCCTCGGTCGGACTCCTTGGGGAGGTCAGCCCTGGGCCGTGATCCGGGCCAGGCGCTGGGCCTCCGCGCGCGCGTCGCGGGCGATCGCCTCTTCGTCCGCGAACAGCAGGCGGTTGTTCTCCACGATCTGCTTGCCGTTGACGAACGAGGCCGTCACCGGGGCAGCGGCGCCGAACACGATCGCGGTGACCGGGTCGGCGATCGAGGAGTGGCCGAGGCCGTCGATCTTCCACAGGACGAAGTCGGCGAGCTTGCCGACCTCGAGGGAACCGATCGAGTCGGCACGGCCGAGGACCTGGGCGCCACCGAACGTCCCGAGGCGCAGGGCCTGGCGGGCGTTGAGCGCGGACTCGCGGTGGGCGCCGAGGCGGTTGATGAGGAGCGCGTTGCGCAGCTCCGTGTGGAGCTCGCCCGACTCGTTGGAGGCGGTGCCGTCGACGCCGAGGCCGACCGGGACGCCGGCGCGCAGCATGTCCGGGACGCGGGCGATGCCGGCGGCGAGGCGCGCGTTGGAGGACGGACAGTGGGCGACACCGGTCTTCGTACGGGCGAAGGCCTCGATGTCGGAATCGTTCATGTGGACGCAGTGCGCCATCCACACGTCCTCGCCGAGGAAGCCGGTCGACTCGAAGTAGTCGGTCGGGCCCATGCCGAAGAGCTCGTGGCAGAACTTCTCCTCCTCCACGGTCTCCGAGCCGTGGGTGTGCATGCGCACACCGAGACGGCGGCCGAGCGCGGCGCCCTCCCGCAGCAGGTCGGTGGAGATGGAGAAGGGGGAGCAGGGGGCGACGGCGACCTGGGTCATCGCGTCGAAGGAGGCGTCGTGGTGCTTCTTGACGGTCTCCTCGGTGGCGATGAGCGCACCCTCGGTCGTCTCGACGGCGAAGTCCGGCGGCAGGCCGCCGTCCTTCTCGCTGCGGTCCATGGAGCCGCGGGCGAGGGTGAAGCGGACGCCCATGTCACGGGCGGCGCCGATGATGGCGCCGGACAGGTCGCCGGAGCCCTGCGGGTAGACGTAGTGGTGGTCCATCGCGGTGGTCACACCACCGCGGGCCATCATCGCCAGCGAACCCTGCGCGGCGACGCGGACCATGGACTCGTCGATGCGCGACCACGTCGGGTAGAGCGCGACCAGCCAGTTGAAGAGGTTGTGGTCGGTGGCCAGGCCCCGGGTGATCCACTGGTAGAAGTGGTGGTGGGTGTTGATCAGACCGGGCGTCACCAGATGACCGGTGGCGTCGATCCGTCGGACCACGTTCTCCAGGCCCTCGGGCGCCTTGCCGGCGCCGATGGACTCGATCTTGTTGTCGGCGACGACGAGGTACCCGGAGGCGTACTCGGTGTCGTTGGCGTCTACGGTCGCGATCGCACAGTTCTCGATGACGATGCGCTGGGCTGCCGAAGGTGCTGCCATGGCGGTGGTTCCTTCATTCCTCTTGGGTGGTGTGGGCACGGCAGGACCCTAGGAGGATTTGAGTGCCGGAGCCGTGTGACGGCTCCGGGTGCCGAGATGGTGGAAGAAAAGGTTGAGCGTGACCGCGGCGAGCGCGCCCGCGCTGATGCCGGAGCCGAGCACGGTCTGCGCCCAGGCGGGGAATCCGGCGTAGAAGGTGGGCGCGGCGAGCGGGATGATGCCCGCACCGAGCGCGACGGCCACCAGGATGATGTTGGAGCTGTCGTCGAGGCCGGCTTCCGACAGGGTACGGATGCCGCTGACCGCGATCGAGCCGAAGAGCACGATTCCGGCGCCGCCGAGGACGGGCATCGGGACCATGGAGACGACCGCGCCGAGGGCCGGGAAGACGCCGAGGACGAGCAGGGCGCCACCGGCGACGGCGACGACGTAGCGGGAGCGGACCCGGGTCAGCGAGACCACGCCGACGTTCTGGGCGAACGCGGAGGTGGGGAAGCCGCCGAAGACGGGTCCTATCAGGGTGGCGATGCCGTCGGTGCGCAGGCCGCGGGTGATCGTACGGCCGTCGCTGCGGCGCTCGCAGATCTCGCCGAGGGCCAGCATGCCGGCGCTCGATTCGGTCATGAGGACCAGCATCACGATGCACAGGGAGAGGATCGCGGCGGGCTGGAACTCGGGGGCGCCGAAGGCGAAGGGCGTGGGAAGCGCGGCGACGGGCGCTTCTCGGAGCGCGCCGAAGTCGGCCATCCCGAACGGGATCGCGGCGAGCGTGCCGATGAACAGGCCGAGGAGCAGGGCGACTTGCTTGACGAAGCCCTTGCCGAAGCGCTGGAAGAGCAGGATCACGACGAGCGTGAAGCCGGCGAGCGCGAGGTACTTCATCGCGCCGAAGTCTGCGGCTTCCTTGTTCCCGCCCTGGGCCCAACTCACCGGCACCGGCATCAGGGTGACGCCGATCAGGGTGATCACGACGCCGGTGACGAGCGGCGGGAAGAAGCGGAGCAGCCGGCCGAAGAACGGGCCGACGGCGAGGCAGAAGACTCCGGCGACCATCACCGCGCCGTAGATGGCGGGGAGTTGGTGGCCGGGGGCGCTGGTCTCGGCGATCGCGAGCATCGGGGCGATGCCGGCGGACGAGGCGGCGTTGACGAACGGGAGCCGGTTTCCGGCGAAGCGGCCGGCTCCGATCGTCTGGAGGATGGTGGCACAGCCGGCGATGAGGAGACTGGCCGCGATGAGCCGGGTCATTCCGGCGGCGTCCAGACCGACCGCCTGGCCGATGATCAGCGGAGGGGTGACCACGCCCGCGTACATGGCGGCGATGTGCTGCAGTGCCGCGGGAACGAGCCGCGAGGCGGGGAGCTTCTCGTCCACCGGGTGGACCTCGTGCGAGGTGACCGATGGGGTGGAACACGGGCCTTCTGCGGATGCCGGCCCCGTTGCGGGCTGTGCCATGGGTACGTCCCTCCGGTGGTGGCGGCCCCCGCCCTTCGGCGGGCGGGCGGGGGCGGCCACGTGGTGCCGCTAGAGGTTGGTCATGTCGGCCGGGATCTGCGCCGTGGCTCCGTCACGCAGCACGGTCGCCTCGATGAGGCCGTACGGGCGGTCGGCGGCGAAGTAGACCTCGTTGTCGTTCTTGAGCCCGAAGGGCTCCAGGTCCACCAGGAAGTGGTGCTTGTTCGGGAGCGAGAAGCGGACCTCGTCGATCTCCGAACGGTGGTTGATGATGCGCGTGGCCATCTGGTACAGCGTCTGCTGCAGCGAGTACGAATACGTCTCCGAGAAGGCCTCGAGCATGTGACGCCTGGTCTGCGCGTAGGACTTCTCCCAGTTGGGCATCCGCTGGTCGTCGTCGGTCCAGTTGAACCGCCAGCGACCGGACACCTGCGTGGCCAGGATGCGGTCGTACGCCTCCTGGAGCGTCGTGTACTTGTCCTTGATGTAGCCCCAGAACTCCGAGTTGGTGGAGTTCATGACGATGAGGTCCTTGAGGCCGGAGATGACCTCCCACTTCTCACCGTCGTACGTGATCTGGGTGACGCGGGTCTCCTGGCCCTTGCGGGCGAAGGAGTGGTTCACCTCGTCCGAGCCGATGAACTTGGAGTTGGCGTCGGAGCTGGCGATCCGCTCCCACGAGTACTCCTCGATCCGGATGCGCGCCCGGCGGATCGGCTCCTGGCTGGTCACGAAGTGACGCGCCAGGTGGATGCCGAACTGCTCGGCCGACTCGATCCCGTACTCCTTGGCGAAGGCGTACACGGTGTTCTTGGTCGTGTCGGTGGGCAGGCAGTGGGCGTTGGAGCCCGTGAGGTGGACGTCGTCGAGGTCGCCGGAGAGGGCGACGGAGACGTTCAGGTCCTTGATGTGGTGGGTGGCGCCGTCCCGCGTGATCTTGACGACGCGGTTCTCTGCTTTGCCGTACTGGTTCTGGCCGAGAATCGTGGGCATGTCTGCTAGCTCCCTCGGTAAACGGAGTAGCCGAACGGGTTGAGCAGCAGCGGTACGTGATAGTGCTCGCCCGGAGTCACCGCGAAGGTGATGGTCACTTCCGGGAAGAACGCGCCGCTGTCCCTTACGCGGGGGGCGTCCTGCTGCGCCTCGGCTTGCTTGTTGGAGAAGTACGCCTCGGTCTCGAAGTCGAGACGTACGTGGGTGGTGCCCTCCGGCAGTGCCGGCAGGTCTTTGCAGCGCCCGTCCGCGTCGGTGGCGGAGCCACCGAGCGGGACCCACTGCGCGTCGGAGCCGCTGCGGGCCGCGAGCGTGATGGCCACGCCCTCGGCGGGGCGGCCGATGCTGGTGTCCAGGATGTGGGTGGACACCGAAGCGGTGGTGTCGGTGCTCATGCGCTCTCTTCCTCGTTCTCCGCGCGCTCCACGAGACGGGTCAGGCGGATGCGGTTGATCTTGCCCAGTTCGGTGCGGACGATCTCCCGCTCCTCGTCGGGCGCGTTCTCGATCCGCTCGCGGATCGCGTCGCGCATCTGCTCGCCGGTCCTGCCGGTGGCGCAGATGAGAAAGACATGACCGAACTTGTCCTGGTAGGCCAGGTTGAGTTCGAGCATCTCGGCCTTGAGCTCCTCGGAGGCGCCGGCCATCCCGCTCTGCTCGCGGGAAGAGGTCGGGTCCCCTGCCTTCGGACGACCGATCGGCGGGTGGCCCGCCATCGCCTCGGCCAGGTCCTCCGCGGTCAGCTCGGCCATGGCGGCGTCGCTGGCGAGGAAGAGGGCTTCGGCGGTGGTGTACGGGCGCTGGGCGAGGATCTTGCTCCCCCACGCCGAACTGGAGCACACCTCGTGGAGAGCGGCGACAGCGTCGCTGTCCGCCGAGGTGTTGAACCGGGTGAGGCCCGGTGTCGTACCTGAAGTCACGGGAAGCCTCCGTGGCTGTTTTTCGCTGTGCGTCGGACGGGCTGCGGATAGCTAACGCCCTTTGCCGACACCGCGTCAACACTTTGTTGAAAACTCGGGGACACAAAAGCCGTCGTCCCGACATCCGGACGACGGCTCCTGGTCATACATGATCAACTAGCCGTTCTCCGCGGCCTTTTCCCTGCTCAGAGCGGTCTCCCTGTTCAGGTAGTTGTACACGGTGAACCGGCTGACACCCAGTGCCCCGGCCACCGTCTCCACCCCATGGCGTACGGAGAACGCCCCGCGCGCCTCCAGCATCCTGACCGCTTCCTGCTTGGCCTTGCGGTCCAGATCGGCGAGCGGCATCCCGTGCCGTCGCTCCATCGCGGCCAGAATGTGATCCAGCGAGTCCGAGAGCTGCGGCAGACGGACGGCGATCACGTCCTCACCCTCCCAGGCGAGCACGACATCGTCGGTCTGAGCCTGCTCCGGGCCCAGTATCTCGGCGCCCATCGCGTCGACCAGCGGCTTCACGGCGGCGACCAGCGGGTGCTCCGTCACGACTCCTCCCCGAGGACATTGACCTGCAGGGAGACACGGGTCGCGCCGGCCGCCAGAGACTTGCGCAGCAGCGCGTCCACGGCCGTGAGCACCTCGTCGGCGCCACCCTCGGCCGTGTTTCCGAAGGGGCCGACGTCCACCGCGTCCAGCTCGGCCGACTGGATGACCTCACGAGCCACGACCGCGTGCTCCGGCGCCTCGTCCAGGTCGAAGGGCTCGGTCGTGAACTCCACTCTCAAACGCACCATGGCCCCACGCTACTGGCCGAGAGTCCACCGACGGCAGCCCTGAGCTGCCGGGCCCTCTTGACAAGCGTGCGGATCCCCTTGCAACATTCCGTCAGACAGAAAGTTACTTCCGCAATACGGAAGGAGCGCCGCCCCTCATGGCCCGCTTCTCAGAAGGCGCAGTCACGGACCAGCGCTTCGATGTGAACCTGTCGATCCTCTTCACGGAACTCCCGCTCCTGGAGCGCCCCGCGGCCGCCGCCGCGGCGGGCTTCACCGCGGTCGAGCTGTGGTGGCCCTGGATCGACACCGCCACCCCCGCCCAGAGCGAGCTCGACGCCCTCAAGAAGGCTCTTGACGACGCCGGCACCCAGCTGGTGGGCCTGAACTTCTACGCCGGGCAGCTGCCGGGCCCCGACCGCGGTGCGCTCTCCGTGCCCGGCGAGGAGTCGGACCGCTTCCGCGCCAACATCGACGTGGCGGCGGACTTCGCCGCCTCGGTCGGCTGCAAGGCGCTCAACGCGCTCTACGGCAACCGCGTCGACGGCGTCGACCCGCAGATCCAGGACGCCCTCGCCCTGGAGAACCTGGTCCTGGCGGCCCGCGCGGCCGACCGGATCGGCGCGATCCTGCTGGTCGAGACCCTGAACAAGCCGGAGTCGCCGCTCTACCCGCTGGTGAGCGCCCCCTCGGCGATCGAGGTCGTCGACAAGGTCAACGCCGCCACCGGACTCGGCAACGCCAAGTTCCTCCTCGACATCTACCACCTGTCGATGAACGGCGAGGACGTCAGCCAGGTCATCGCCGCGTACGCCGACAAGACCGGCCACGTCCAGATCGCCGACAACCCGGGCCGTGGCGCGCCGGGCACCGGCGAGCTCCCCCTGGAGCAGCTGCTCGACGAGCTCAAGAAGGCCGGTTACGACGGCTGGGTCGGCCTGGAGTACAAGGCCGCCGACGCCGCCGCGTCCTTCGAGTGGCTCCCGGCCGAGGCCCGCGCGGCCCGCTGACTTCCTCCCCGTACCACCAGTTTTCGAGAGGCACCCTCACCATGAGCAATCTCCCCAAGATCGCGTGGATCGGTCTCGGCATCATGGGCTCCCCCATGTCCGAGAACCTGATCAAGGCGGGCTACTCCGTCACCGGCTTCACGCTGGAGCAGGACAAGCTGGAGCGCCTCGCCGCGGCCGGCGGCACCGCCGCCCCGTCGATCGCCGAGGCCGTCAAGGACGCCGACGTGGTCATCACGATGGTGCCCGCCTCCCCGCAGGTCGAGGCCATCTCCTACGGCCCCGAGGGCATCCTGGAGAACGCCAAGCAGGGCGCGCTGATCGTCGACATGTCGTCGATCACCCCGCAGACCTCCGTGGACCTCGCCAAGAACGCCGCCGAGAAGGGCATCCGCGTCATCGACGCCCCGGTCTCCGGTGGCGAGGCCGGCGCGATCGAGGCCGTGCTCTCGATCATGGTGGGTGGCGAGCAGGCCGACTTCGACGAGGCCCTGCCGATCCTGGAGGCGCTGGGCAAGACCATCGTCCTCTGTGGCCCGCACGGCTCCGGCCAGACGGTGAAGGCCGCCAACCAGCTCATCGTCGCCGTCAACATCCAGGCGTGCGCCGAGGCCGTGGTCTTCCTGGAGAAGTCCGGCGTGAACCTCCAGGCCGCCCTGGACGTCCTCAACGGCGGTCTGGCCGGCTCCACGGTCCTGACCCGCAAGAAGGACAACTTCCTGAACCGGGACTTCAAGCCCGGCTTCCGGATCGACCTGCACCACAAGGACATGGGCATCGTCACCGACGCCGCCCGCAACGTCGGCGCGGCCCTCCCGGTCGGTGCCGTCGTCGCCCAGCTGGTCGCCTCCCTGCGTGCGCAGGGCGACGGCGGCCTGGACCACTCGGCCCTGCTGCGCGCCGTCGAGCGCCTCTCCGGCCAGCAGGTCTGACGCAGGTCCACCTCATGACTTCCGGTCGGCGGCGGCGCTGACAACCTGTCCTGTCGCGCCCAGGCGCCGCCGCCGCCCGGAACACCACACTTCACTTTCAACAAACTGTTGACGCTGGGTTCGAAGCGAATTTACGCTCCTGAACACCCGCACAGTCAGCGGTGCAGCTCCCGTACGGAAGGTCACCATGTCGAAGCGCGTGCTTACGACCGAGTCCGGCGCCCCGGTCGCCGACAACCAGAACTCCGCCACCGCCGGCGTCGGTGGCCCCATCCTGCTCCAGGACCAGCACCTGCTGGAGAAGCTCGCGCGCTTCAACCGTGAGCGGATCCCGGAGCGCGTGGTCCACGCCCGCGGCTCCGGTGCGTACGGCTACTTCGAGGTGACCGACGACGTCACCGGCTTCACCAAGGCCTCCTTCCTCTCCGAGGTCGGCAAGCGGACCGAGACCTTCATCCGCTTCTCCACCGTGGCCGACTCGCTCGGTGGCGCGGACGCCGTCCGTGACCCGCGCGGCTTCGCGCTGAAGTTCTACACCGAAGAGGGCAACTACGACCTCGTCGGCAACAACACCCCGGTGTTCTTCATCAAGGACCCGATCAAGTTCCCCGACTTCATCCACTCCCAGAAGCGCGACCCCTTCACGGGCAAGCAGGAGGCGGACAACGTCTGGGACTTCTGGGCGCACGCCCCCGAGGCGACGCACCAGATCACCTGGCTCATGGGCGACCGCGGCATCCCGGCCTCGTACCGTCACATGAACGGCTACGGCTCGCACACGTACCAGTGGACCAACGAGGCGGGCGAGGCCTTCTTCGTCAAGTACCACTTCAAGACGAACCAGGGCATCCGTTCGCTCTCCGCCGACCAGGCCGCCGAGCTCGTCGGCAAGGACGCGAACTCGCACCAGACCGACCTGCTGCAGGCCATCGAGCGCGGTGTGAACCCCTCGTGGACCCTGTACGTCCAGGTCATGCCGGCCGCCGAGGCCGCCGACTACCGCTTCAACCCGTTCGACCTCACCAAGGTGTGGCCGCACAGCGACTACCCGCTGCAGCGCGTGGGCCGTCTGGTCCTCGACCGCAACCCGGACAACGTCTTCGCCGAGGTCGAGCAGGCCGCGTTCTCCCCGAACAACTTCGTCCCGGGCATCGGCCCCTCGCCGGACAAGATGCTCCAGGGCCGCCTCTTCGCCTACGCGGACGCCCACCGCTACCGCCTCGGCGTCAACCACACCCAGCTGCCGGTGAACGCCCCGAAGGCGACCGCTGCCGACAACTACGGCCGCGACGGCTTCATGGCCACCCGCAACGGCCGCCGCACGGACAAGAACTACGAGCCCAACTCGTACTCCGGTCCCGCGCAGACCGACGAGGCGCTCTCCGCGCCGCTGGCGATCCACGGCTGGACCGGCACCCACGCGGCGCCCGAGCACGCCAAGGACGACCACTTCTTCCAGGCCGGTGAGCTCTACCGCCTGATGTCCGAGGACGAGAAGGGCCGTCTGGTCGCCAACATCGCCGGTGGCCTCTCCCAGGTGGGCCGCGAGGACATCATCGAGAAGAACATCGCGCACTTCGCCGCCGCCGACGCGGACTACGGCAAGCGCGTGGCCGAGGCGGTCCGCGCCCTGCGCGAGGACTGATCCACGGCGGTATCCAGACCGCGTACGGCATATGACGGGAGGTCAGATGCCGTACGCCGTCCGGACCGACGGCCCGGATGAGGGGTGGCCGGCGGTACGGACAGCGTGAGGACCGCGGCGGCGCCGAGCCAGTGCGGTGGTAATGGGCGGACCAGGACCCTTCTTGACCTGAAGGAAGGGATCCCGGGCCGACCCGTCGTCGCCGCCGCGGTCCCAACGCCCCACCTCCCCCAAGACTCCGCCCGGCGGCGCGAACGTCCTGTCGCGCCAGCCTCGCACCGTCGGGCGGGCACAACGAGAGCGTGGAACCAGGTTTACGGTCCCTGGTTCCGCGCTCTTGCGCGTTCCCCCTTCTTTACGAGCCCCAGCGCATCTCTACAGCCCCAGCGCATCGTTTCTGCGGTGAAGATCCACACCCGCACGGGCGAGCGCACCGCGATTCTCCGCGTATGCGCCCCTCCCCCGCCGCTATCCACTCGTACATGATCAAGAAC
The DNA here is from genome assembly GCF_043200825.1 of Streptomyces sp. NPDC048370. Taxonomy (NCBI): domain Bacteria; kingdom Bacillati; phylum Actinomycetota; class Actinomycetes; order Kitasatosporales; family Streptomycetaceae; genus Streptomyces; species Streptomyces sp. NPDC048370. Next base: position 151,943 of record NZ_JBICYI010000005.1, read on the forward strand.
CTGGTGCGGGGTCTGGCTCCGCTCGCCCTCATCCTGTCCCCGCTCGCCGTGCCCTCCCCGGCCATGTCGGCGAACGTCGTCCTCTTCCCCGACGCCCTCGCCGACCTCACGGAGGCGACCGAGGACCCCGCCGGCTACAAGGAGTCCGCGTTCAAGCACTGGAACGCCGGGCTCGACGCCGCCGACGGCTGCGACACCCGCGCCGAGGTCCTCCTGGAGGAGGCCGTCGACGCCCCGAAGACCGGCCCCAAGTGCGCGCTGACGGGCGGGAAGTGGACCTCGTACTACGACGGCCAGACCGTCACCGACCCCACCGCGCTCCGCGTCGACCATGTCGTCTCCCTGAACGAGGCCTGGGAGTCGGGCGCCTCCGGCTGGACGGCGGCGCGGCGCGAGAAGTACGCCAACGACCAGGGTTCGCCCGGCACGCTCGTCGCCGTCACCGCCCGCAGCCAGAAGGACAAGGCGGGCCGCGACCCCGCCGACTGGGTGCCGTCGGCCTCCACCCAGTACTGCCGCTACGTCGCCGAGTGGGTGGGCACCAAGCTGCGCTGGGGCCTGAGCGCCGACAAGGACGAGGTCGAGGCGCTCAAGCTGTTCGCCGACGGTCCCTGCGAGGAGACGGTCGTGGTCCGCTCGAAGGCGCCTCGGTGAGCGTGAGCGTCAGCGTGACGGCGAGCGAGGCGGCGGCGAGCACCACCATCGCCGTACGCGGTGAGGTGGCCTCGGCGACGGCGCCCGCGAGCGCCGCGCTCAGCCCCTGGAGGGCGAGCATCCCCGAGGTGTGCAGCCCGAGGGCGTGACCGCTGAGCTCGTCCGGTACGAGGGCGAGGAGACGCTCCTGGTACAGCAGGCTCGCGCCGTAGCCGACCGCCGAGACGGTCACGGCGGCGAGGGCGAGGGGCAGCCCCGGATCCGCCGCGAAGAGCAGGAACGGGGCTGCCAGCAGGGCCTGCAACGGGGCGGCGAGCCGGCCGCGGAGCCCGCTCGGCACGAACCGGCCCACGAGCGTGTCCCCCGCCAGCATCCCGAGCGCGCCGCAGGCGAAGAGCAGCCCGGCGCGCTCGGGGTCGTACGGCACGAAGAGCGACTCGCAGCCCACGACCAGCCCGTTCGGCACCCACAGGGCGACATAGACCCGGCGGCGGGCCGGGGAGGACCACAGCCGTCCGTTCGTCCGCCAGGTCTGTGCGGCCGAGGCCCGGCCGGTGGCGCGCGGGGCGCGCCGGGAGAGGCCCGTGCGGGCCAGGAGAGCGGCGGCGAGATAGAGGGCGGCGCCGGTCAGGACCGTGCCGCGCGGCGAGAGCAGGGCGACGAGCAGGCCTCCGGCCGCGAACCCGGCGATCTGGCAGGAGCCGACGGCCATGTTCATCACCGAGCGGCCCAGCAGGTATCCCTCGCGGGGCAGGATCTCGCCGAGGAGTCCGTAGCGCACCCCGCCGCCGACGGACCCGACGAGCCCCTGGACGAGCAGGATCGCGAAGACCGCCACGATCGGCAGGCCCGGCACGGCCGTGGCGGCGCTGCCCGCGGCGAAGAACAGGGCCATCCCGGCGAGCGCCGCGCGCGGCGGGAGCCGGTCGGCGGCCGAGAGGAGCGTCGCGGCGCCGAGGAGCTGGGCGAGCGAGGGCCCGAAGAGCGCCAGGGAGGACAGGAGCGGGGAGCCGGTCTGCCGGAAGACGAGCGTGGCGAGGCCGAGGCCGGCCACCGTCTGGGCGGCGACCCCGACGGAGCAGGTGAGGAAGAGAGGCGTGAACTCGGGCGTGCGGAAGAGCTCGCGGTAGCTGCGCATGCGGCGGAGTCTGCGGGCGCCGGGGGAAGGGCCGTTACTGTTTCGCGGGGAGGCGAAACATGGGCTGGTGGCAGATGGACGCGGACGCGCTCGCGGGAAGCCGGTTCGTGCTCTCGCCCTTGGCCGAAGCCACCGCCGCGCTCCAGACGCTGCACCTGAGGACGTCCGCGCATCCGGGCGAGCGGGCGTGGCTGGAGGCCCATCTGCCCGCCTACCACGCGCGGTTGGCGGACGAGCCGCTCGACGCCCTCCTCGTCCGGGCCGCGCTCGGGACCACGTGGAACGCCGACTTCGTGACCCCCACCCCGCTGGGCGACGGCGAGCGGAGCTTCGAGGAGGAGCTGACCCGGGTCCGCGAGACCCTGGCCGCCGAGGCCGTGGCGGACCTGGCCGTGTCGCTGGGCGGTCCGGTCCCCGAACCGCTGGCCTCGGCGCCCGATCTGCCGTACCGGATCGCCGAGTTGCTCACCTGGGTGTGGCGGGAGACCGTCCTGCCGACCTGGCCGCGGCGCCGGCGGATCCTGGAGGCCGATGTGCTCGCGCGCACGGCGATGCTGACCCGGGGAGGGTGGGCGGCCGCCCTGGACGAGCTGAGCCCGGGCCGGACGCGCTGGCTCGGTGAAGGCCGGCTCCAGGTCAACACCCGTGACCACCCGCCGCGTTCGGTTGCCGGCGGCCGACTGCTCTTCGTGCCGGTGACCCCGAGCCGGGGGTGGGTGTCGTGGGAGGGGACGCAGCGGTACGCGATCGTCTACCCGTGCACGGGAGCCCTGACCGACGCGGATGGCCCTGCCGTCCCCTCGGCCCTCGCGGCGCTCCTGGGGAGCGCGCGGGCCGGGGTGCTCGTACGCCTGGAATCCCCGCTGTCCACCAGCCAGTTGGTCGCACTGACGGGGCAGGGGCTCGGGTCGGTGGGGCGCCATCTGAAGGTGCTGCTCGACGCCCGTCTCGTACGGCGGCGCAGGGCGGGCCGTTCGGTCCTCTACGACTGGACGGAGGCGGGCGCGGCGCTGGTACGGGCGCAGAGCGTACGGGCTTAGAAGGTACGGGCTTGGAAGGTACGGGCTTGGAAGATACGGGCTTGGAAGATACGGGCTTGGAAGATACGGGGCCCGGCGGGCGGACGCGGAGCTGCCGGACGCGGCCCGGGCGGACGCGGAGCGGCCCCCGCTCCGGTGCTATCGGAGCGGGGGCCGATCGGTGAGGTGAGTACCGGGATCAGACCTTGAGGGCCTTGATCGCGGTCGGCGCGTGGCCGGGCTCGGTGGCGAGCTCCTCGAACTCGGTGACGTCGCTCATGTCGACCGTCTTGCTCATCGCGATGTTGGTGATCCGCTCCAGGATCGCCTCGACGACGACCGGGACCTGGAACTCGACGGCCAGCTTCTTGGCCTCCTCCAGCGCCTCGCCCAGCTTCTCCGGGTCGGTGACGCGGATGGCCTTGACGCCCAGGCCCTCGGCGACCTTGACGTGGTCGACGCCGTAGACGCCGATCTCCGGGGTGTTGATGTTCTCGAACTCGAGGTTGACCTCGAAGTTGATGCCCAGGCCGCCCTGCGCCTGACGGATCAGACCCAGGTAGGCGTTGTTCACGAGGACGTGGACGTAGGGGACCTTGTGCTGGGCGGCGACCGCCAGCTCCTCGATCATGAACTGGAAGTCGTAGTCGCCGGAGAGCGCGACGACCGGGGTCTCCGGGTCCGCGGTGGCGGCACCGATCGCGGCCGGGATGGTCCAGCCGAGCGGGCCGGCCTGGCCGCAGTTGATCCAGTGGCGCGGCTTGTAGACGTGCAGGAACTGCGCGGCCGCGATCTGGGAGAGACCGATGGTGGTGACGTAGCGCGTGTCCGGGCCGAAGGCCTTGTTCATCTCCTCGTAGACGCGCTGCGGCTTCATCGGGATGTTGTCGAAGTGCGTACGGCGCTGGAGGGTCGCCTTGCGCTCCTGGGCGGAGGCGGCCCAGGTGGAGAAGTCCGGGAGCTTGCCCGCGGCCTTCCACTCCTTGGCGATCTCGACGAAGAGCTCCAGGGCGGCCTTGGCGTCGGAGGCGATGCCGTAGTCCGGGGCGAAGATCTTGCCGATCTGGGTGGGCTCGACGTCGACGTGGACGAACTTCCGGCCCTTGGTGTACGCCTCCATGTTGTAACCGGTGTGGCGGTTGGCCCACCGGTTGCCGATGCCGAGGACGAAGTCCGACTCCAGGAAGGTCGCGTTGCCGTAGCGGTGCGCGGTCTGGACACCGACCATGCCGGCGGCCAGCTCGTGGTCGTCCGGGATGGTGCCCCAGCCCATGAGGGTGGAGATGACCGGGACGTTGATCAGCTCGGCGAACTCGACCAGCAGGTCGGTGGCGTCGGCGTTGATGATGCCGCCGCCGGCGACGATCAGCGGCCGCTCGGACTCCAGGAGGAAGCTCAGGGCCTTCTCGGCCTGCGCACGGGTCGCCTGCGGCTTGTAGACCGGCAGCGGCTCGTAGGTCTCCGGGTCGAACTCGATCTCGGTCAGCTGGACATCGATCGGCAGGTCGATGAGGACCGGGCCGGGGCGGCCGGAGCGCATCAGGTGGAAGGCCTGCTGGAAGACACCGGGGACCTGCGCGGCCTCCAGGACCGTGGTGGCGGCCTTGGTGACGGGCTTGGCGATCGTGGCGATGTCGACGGCCTGGAAGTCCTCCTTGTGGAGCTTCGAGACCGGGGCCTGGCCCGTGATGCACAGGATCGGGATCGAGTCCGCGATCGCGGAGTACAGGCCGGTGATCATGTCGGTTCCGGCGGGGCCGGAGGTACCGATGCAGACACCGATGTTGCCGGCCTTGGCCCGGGTGTAGCCCTCGGCCATGTGGGACGCGCCCTCGACGTGGCGGGCGAGGGTGTGGTTGACCCCACCGACGTTCTTGAGCTCGCGGTAGAAGGGGTTGATCGCCGCGCCGGGCACGCCGAACGCGTTGGTGACGCCTTCGCGCTTGAGGATCTCAACGGCCGCTGCGGCGGCGGTCATACGGGGCATGGGAGGGCTCCTGCTTCGGCCAGGCGGAACCGGGTCCGCCACCGTCTCGGCGGGCCGTTTCCGTATTGCGGAAGTATTGTTCTGCTATACGGAAGCAATGTAGGTCGGGGTGGCGAACGCCGTCAAGGGAGCGGGCTCGGCCGTTGGCCGAACTCCCTCCCCTCTCGTGGCGGATTGGTGGACGATGGGTTCGGAACGACAGGGGGTTCGGCGTGGGGTTCGGTGTGGGTGACTCGGTTCCGGTGCGCTGCCCGGAATGCCTCCGTACGCAGCCGTACGCAGCGCCGGTCTTCCCGTGCGCGTGCGGCACCCCGGTGGTGCCGCCGGTGATCGCCGGGGCCACGGGCGAGCCGGTCACGCACCGTAACTGGACGGACGAATGGGTCGCGGTCCGCTGCGTCGCCTGCGGCCGCCAGGACGAATGGCCCCACCCGGAGCTCGGCTGCACCTGCGGCACGGTCCTGCGCGTCCCTGTCAGGACCCCGGCCACCGACCCCACCCCTACCGGGGGCCCGGGGACGGGCGGGGGCCTGGGAGCCGGCGCGGGTGACACCACGGGGACGGGCGCCGGGCCCTGGCGCGTCGTGGAGCCCCGCAGCGCGGACGGCCCGCGCCCGGGCACGGGCTCCGGAGCGGCTCCCGGTGCCGGCTCGGTTTCCGGGTCGGGCTCGGGCACCGGTACGGGCAGTGGCTCCGGCTCCGGCACCGCAGGCGGCCCGGGGTCGGGCCCCGGTACGGGCGGCGGGACCCGTGGGTGGTTCACCCCCGGGAACAGCGGAACGGGCGGAAGCGGCGGAAGCGGCGCGGACGGCCGGTTCGAGGCGCAGGGCGGGGACGGCAGGGACGGCGGGGACGGCCGGGACGGCCGGGGCAGCAGGGACGGCCGGGGCAGCAGGGACGGCGGGGACGGCCGAGGCAGCAGGGACAGCGAGGGTGGCGGCTTCGGCGGAGAGGGCGCGGGCGGGGCGGGGCCCTTCACGGGCCCGGCCGAGAGCCGAGCCCACGCCGCCCCGCAGAGCGGCGGGCACCGCGCCTTCGCCGAGCGCTACCCCGCGCACATACCGCTGCCTCCCACGGCCCCGCACCCCGCGCCGCCGAGGCCCTCGTTCCGGCCCGTGACCATCCGTACGGCGCGGGACGCGGTCGCCGCGTCCGCCGGATACCTGCGCTGGCTGGGGTTCCGGGACGTCGTCCAGCCCGAGGAGCGCTCCACGTCCGAGGTCGACCTGCGGGCGCCAGGGCTCGTCGCCCAGGTCGACCCGAGCACCCGCCCGGCCGGCCTGCGGGCCGTCGAGTGCCTCTGGCTGAACGGCCTCAGCAGCACGGCGGTGAGCGTCTTCTTCTCGCTCGCCGGCTACACCCCGGAGGCCAGATCCCGCGCCGACGAGCTGGGCATCCCGCTCTTCGTCCTCGACCTCACGGGCACCCCGCAGCCGGTCAACACTCCGGCCGACGAACTGATCACCACCGGCGCGTAGTCCGACCGTCGGTGGCGCCCTCCGGCGTCGGGGCATGGGAAGCCATCGAGATCGGGGCACTCACAGCTCAAAAGAACCTCAGAATTCGGCCATTCACGCGTGACGATCACACTCCCCCGGGCACAACACTCTCGGGGGGTGGGGCGTCATGGGGGCGGACACGTGGTGGTTCATCGGCGCGTCCTGCGGACAACTGCTGCTCGCGCTCGCCCTGTTGCGAACGCGCAGCCCGCAGCGGGCCGAACTGGCCCCGCAGGCACTGGCGTTGCTCCGGGGAGGGCCGCAGGCGGCCGTCGTCGTCGCGCTCGTCGCACTGCACCAGCGCGGCGCGGTGGCGGCCGGCCGGAAGGGCACGATTCGGGCCAACGGCGGTCCCGGTCGGACGCGTGACCCGGTTCAACTCGGGGTGCACGGTTCGCTCCGGCGCGCCCTGGGTCTTCGGGTGCTCACCTCGCAGCCCCGGGCGCGGCGCGCCGTCGACGCGCTGCGGGCCGAGCTGGGCCGGGCGGGGCTCCTCCGCCCCTACGGCCGGCTCCGCGCCGCGCGCGTGCTGCTCGTCGGCGCGGTGGCGACGGTCGTGACGGGCCTGCTGATCACCGGCCCGTCCGGGGCGGGGCTCGCCCTCGCGCTCACCCTCGGGGCCGTACCGACCGGCGCCGCGCTCGCCCTGCTGGTCCAGCCACCGACGACACGGGCCGCCCGCCGCCTGCTGGCCGGGCTCCGCGAACGGCACCCGCTGCCGGCACACCGGCGCGAGGTGACGGACGGCAACCTGGTGCTGCTCTACGTCGCCCTCTACGGGGACCCGGCGCTCGCCCTCTTCCTCCCGCGCTTCTCGCGCGACGGCGGGCTGCTGGGCCGGGGCGGCCGGACGGACGGTTACGCGACCGGGCGGGGCTGGTTCGGCGGCGGCGGGATCGACGGGACCGGAGGAAGCGGCGGAGGCGGCGGAGACGGGGGCGGCGGCTCGGGCTGAGGGAGGAGGTCAGCGACAGGCGCCCGAGGGCCGAGGGACGAACTCAGGACAGGGGGCTCCGGCCGGGGCGCCGGGCCGCGCCATACTCGTCGTATGCGCATCCGAGCGGCCGCACCGGCCGAACTCCCGCTGCTCCAGGACATCGAGCGGGCCGCGGGCGAACCCTTCCGCTCCCTCGGCATGGCGGTCATCGCCGACGACGAGCCACTCCCCCTGGACGTCCTGGACGCCTACCGGCGGGCCGGTCACGCCTGGGTGGCCGTCGACGAGGCCGACCGGCCGGTCGCGTACCTGCTGACGGACACCGTTGACGGGGCCGCCCACATCGAACAGGTCTCCGTGCACCCGGCCGCCGCCCGTCGGGGCATCGGCCGCGCCCTGATCGAGCACCTCGCGGCCCTGGCGGCCGAGCGCGGGCTGACGGCACTGACCCTGACGACCTTCACCGAGGTCCCCTGGAACGCCCCGTACTACGCCCGCCTCGGCTTCCGCCCGCTCGCCGAGTCCGATCCGGAGCTGACCGACGGCCTGCGGGCGATCCAGCGGGCCGAGGCCGCCCACGGCCTGGCGACCTGGCCCCGGGTCTGCATGCGCCGCGAACTGGCCGGGGCCGCCGTGGTCCGACAGCCCCACCCCACGCCGTAGCGATACGCCCGCCGAGACCCCACGCCGTAGCCAAACGCCTCGCCGTGACCGGTACCCGGCGGCTACCCCTCCCCGAACTGCCGCCGCAGCTCCACCTTGCGTACCTTCCCGCTCACCGTCATCGGGAACTCGGCGAGGATCTCCACCCGGCGCGGGACCTTGTAGTGGGCGAGACGGTCGCGGCAGTACGCCGTGATGTCGTCGAGGCTCGGCGGGTCGGCGGGGTCGCGCGGGATCACGCAGGCCAGGATCTCCTCGCCGTAGCGGGGGTCGGGGACGCCCACGACCTGGACGTCCGCGATCTTCTCGTACCCGTGGAGGAACTCCTCGATCTCGCGCGGGTACACGTTCTCGCCGCCCCGGATGATCATGTCCTTGATGCGGCCGACGATCTGGACGTAGCCGTCCTCGCGCATCACCGCGAGGTCGCCGGTGTGCATCCAGCGGCCCTCGTCGACGACCTCCGCGGTCTTCTCGGGCTCGTCCCAGTAGCCGAGCATCACGCTGTAGCCGCGGGTGCGCAGCTCGCCGGGGACCCCGCGCTCGACGGTGAGTCCCGTGACCGGGTCGACGACCTTCACCTCGACGTGCGGCATGACCCGGCCGACCGTGCCTGTACGGCGTTCGAGATCGTCGTCGCGCCGGGTCTGGGTGGAGACGGGCGAGGTCTCCGTCATGCCGTAACAGATCGACACCTCGGCCATGTTCATCTCGGCGACGACCCGCTTCATCACCTCCACCGGGCAGGGGGAGCCCGCCATGATGCCGGTGCGGAGGGTGGAGAGGTCGTACGAGGCGAAGTCGGGGAGGTTCAGCTCGGCGATGAACATCGTCGGTACGCCGTACAGGGAGGTGCAGCGCTCCTCCTGGACCGCGCGGAGGGTGGCGGCGGGGTCGAAGGACGGGGCGGGGATGACCATGCAGGCGCCGTGCGAGGTGGCCGCGAGATTGCCCATCACCATGCCGAAACAGTGGTAGAACGGGACAGGGATGCAGATCCGGTCCTGCTCGCTGTAGGCGATCATCTCGCCCACGAAATAACCGTTGTTGAGGATGTTGTGGTGGGAGAGGGTCGCCCCCTTGGGGAAGCCCGTGGTGCCCGAGGTGTACTGGATGTTGACCGGCTCGTCGCAGGAGAGCGGGGCGGGGCGCAGCTCCCCCGCCGTACGGGAGAGCAGCTCGTCCCAGGTCGGGTCGTCGAAGAAGACCACCTCCCTCAACTCCGGGCAGTTTCCCGCGACTTGCTCGACCATCGCGCGGTAGTCGCTCGTCTTGTGCGTACGGGAGGCGAAGAGCAGGGAGATCCCGGCCTGCCGGAGCACGTACTCCAACTCGTGTGCGCGGTAGGCCGGGTTGACGGTCACCATGACGGCGCCGATGCGGGCTGTGGCGTACTGGACGAGCACCCACTCGGCGCAGTTGACCGCCCAGATCCCCACCCGGTCGCCCTTGGCGACCCCACTGCCGAGGAGGGCGTCGGCCAACTTCTCGACGTCCGCGCCGAATTGGGCGTAGGTCCAGCGACGGCCTGACGGCACGTCGACGAGCGCCTCGCGGTCCGGCCAGGCGGCGACGGCCCGGTCGAGGTTGGCGCCGATCGTGTCGCCGAGGAGGTGGGTGGAGCTCGCCCCGTGCGCGTAGGAGGGATTCGATCCCGTCCGGTTCGTCATGCGAGGTCCCCCTCCACGTACTCCGTTCCCTCGCCCTTCGCCGTACGCTCGCGCAGCTCGATCCGGCGGATCTTCCCCGAGACCGTCTTGGGGAGTTCGGCGAACTCGATGCGCCGCAGCCGCTTGTACGGGGCGAGTACCGCGCGCGAGTGGGCGAAGAGCGCCTTCGCCGTCTCCGCGTTCGGCTCCCAGCCGTTCGCGAGGACGACGTACGCCTTCGGGACGGCGAGCCGCAGCGGGTCGGGGGCCGGGACGACGGCGGCCTCGGCGACCGCCTCGTGCTCCAGAAGCGCGCTCTCCAGCTCAAAGGGGCTGATCTTGTAGTCGCTGGCCTTGAAGACGTCGTCACTGCGCCCGATGTAGGTGATGTAGCCCTCGGCGTCGCGGGAGCCGATGTCGCCGGTGCGGTAGTAGCCGCCCGCCATCGCCTCGGACGTACGCTCCGGGTCGCCGTGGTAGCCGGTCATCAGGCCCACCGGGTCGGAGGAGAGGTCGAGACAGATCTCGCCCTCGTCCACGTCCGTCTTCCCGCTCACCGGGTCGACGAGGGTGACCCGGTAGCCGGGGCTCGGCCGGCCCATGGAGCCCTCCTTGAGGCGCTGGCCGGGGCTGTTGGAGACCTGTACAGCCGTCTCGGTCTGCCCGAACCCGTCGCGGATGGTGACGCCCCAGGCCCGGCGCACGGACTCGATGACCTCGGGGTTGAGCGGCTCGCCCGCCGCCACGACCTCGCGCGGCGGGTGCTTCAGCTGGGTGAGGTCGGCCTGGATGAGCATGCGCCAGACGGTCGGTGGCGCGCAGAAGCTGGTGACGCCGTTCCGCTCCATCTCGGCCATGAGGCGGGCCGGGTCGAAGCGCGTGTAGTTGTGGATGAAGACGGTCGCCTCGGCGTTCCAGGGGGCGAAGAGGTTGGACCAGGCGTGCTTGGCCCAGCCGGGCGAGGAGATGTTCAGATGCACGTCGCCGGGCTTGAGGCCGATCCAGTACATGGTGGCGAGGTGTCCGACGGGGTAGGAGGTGTGGGTGTGTTGGACGAGCTTGGGGCGGGCGGTCGTCCCGGAGGTGAAGTAGAGCATCAGCGGGTCGTCGGCGCGGGTGACGCCGTCGGGCTCGAACGTGTCGGAGGCGCGGGCCGCGTCCTCGTAGGACAGCCCGCCCTCACGCCCGCCCCCCACGACGATCCGGGTGTACTCCCCCGGAACGTCGTCGAACTTGGCGGCGTCCTCGGCGCGCACGATCACGTGCCTGGCCCGGCCGCGCTCGACGCGGTCCCGCAGGTCGGCGGGGCCGAGCAGCGGGGTGGCGGGGATGACGACGGCGCGCAGCTTCATCGCGGCGAGCGCGGTCTCCCACAACTCGACCTGGTTGCCGAGCATGACGATGATCCGGTCGCCCGCCCGAACGCCTTGGTCGCGCAGCCAGTTGGCGGCCCGGTTGGAGCGCGCGGACATCTCGGCGAAGCTGACGCGCGTCTCGGAACCGTCCTCCTCGACGATGTGCAGCGCGGTCCTGTCGTTGCCGGCCGCGATGACGTCGAACCACTCCAGGGCCCAGTTGAACCGGTCGGGGCGAGGCCAGGCGAACCCCTCGTACGCCGACTCGTAGTCCTCGCGGTGCTGGAGCAGGAAGTCGCGGGCGGCCCGGAACCTCTCCGTCGCGGTGGTAGCCGTCATATGTCCTCCTCGTTGCGGGACCGGTCACGGACATCGTGTAATCAGTGACCCAGGTCTCACTACCCCCGTTCGGGGGTGAAGGAGTAGTCGCGTGCCCGAGCTGGCGGAATCGGTGGAGATGCGTGCGGCGCTGCTGCGGCTGCGCCGGTCCACAGGCCTGGAGGTCGTCTTCGGCGGACTGCTGCACGACGGCCGCAGACTGCGGATCGCGGAGCTGAACGGCGCCCTGACCCCGGCCCTGCGGGGCCTCGCGATCTCGACGGGCAGCGGCCTGGGCGGAAAGTGCCTCGCGCTGTCGCGGCCGTGCGCGGTCGTGGACTATCCGTCGGCGCGGCACATCACGCACGAGTACGACGGTCCGGTGACGGCGGAGGGGCTGCGCTCGGTGATCGCGGTGCCCGTCGTCGTACGGCGGAAGGTGCGGGGCGTGCTGTACGGGGCGCTGCGGGACGCGCTGCCGCTCGGCGACCGGGTCTTCGACGCGGCGATGGCGGCGGCCCGGGACGTGGAACAGGCGCTGGCGGTACGGGACGAGGTGCGGGAGCTGCTGGCGGGGCGGGTGGCAGGTCCTTCATCCGCAGGTCCTGCATCCGCGGATCGGGCATCCGCAGGTCGTGCAGCCGCGGGTCGTGCATCCGCGGGTCCGGAGTTCCAGGGTGGCCGGTCCTGGGAGGAGGTCCGGCAGGCCCACGGCGAGCTGCGCGAACTGGCGCCCCAGATCGCGGACCCGCTGCTGCGGGCCCGACTGCTGGAGGTGTGCGGCCGCCTGGAGACGGCCTCGGCGGGCCCTGCGCGTCCGACGGGCGTGGCGCTGACGCCGCGGGAGCTGGACGTCCTGGCGGCGGTGGCGTCGGGGGCGACGAACGCGACGGCGGCGGACCGGCTGGGGCTGCGCCCGGAGACGGTGAAGGGCTACCTGCGCTCGACGATGCGCAAGCTGGAGGCGCACACGCGCCTGGAGGCGGTGGTGGCGGCACGGAGGGCGGGCTTGCTGCCGTAGAGGGGTTCTCTCGGGTCTCTTGGGGCTAGGGGGATGGAGGGATGGGGGGCTACGCGTCGACGACCCCGAACAGGACGGTGTACGGAACCCCCTCCGGCCCCATCACCGGAAGCAGGCGCTCGGCTTCCGCTTCGAGCTCGGCGCGCTGGGCCTTGGTGGTGCGGCCGAAGGGCTGGATGGTCATCGTCGTGCGCTCCTTGGTCTCCTCCAGGCGCCAGAGCCCGGCGAGGAGGCCGTCGAGGAGGAAGACGGAGAAGGCCTGGTTCCCCTTCCAGTTGCGGTTCTTCGCCTCGGCGGAGGCGAAGCGGGTGCGGTCGGCGTGGGAGAGGAGGAGGTTGTCGAACTCGGGGAGGAAGCGCGGCGGGGCCGGGGTGTCGGGGTCGGGGCGGGGTGCTTCGGGGAGGTCGAAGAGCTCGACGCCGTGCTCGTCCTGGAAGGCGAGGAGCTGGGGGCGGAGGCGCTCGAAGGCCTCGCGGAGCCGGGTGAGGCCGCTCCAGGTCTGCATGTCCTTGACGGAGGCGGGCCCGAAGGCGGCGAGGTACCGCAGGACGGTGGCGTCGGGGGCGGGGACGGGCTCGGCGGGGGCGTCGAGCCAGGCCTCGGCGGTGGTGAGGCGGACCGCGCCGCTGCGGCGCCAGAGGCCGCGCGGGGTGACCTGGACGAGGGGCAGGAGGCAGCGGGCGGCGACCGAGAGGGACTGCGGGTCGGCGTCGGGCCAGTGGACGAGCAGGGCCTCGCGGATCTCCTTGGGGGTGCGGGGCTCCTCCTCGACGAGCGCGCGGGAGAGGGCGGCGAGGCGGTCGAGGTCGACGCCGTCGAGGCCGGCGCGGAAGATCTTGAGCTCGCGGTCGCGGGCGGCCTGGACGAGGGGCCGGAGGGTGAGGACGTCCTCGGCGGTGTGGGTGTGGATCGTGGAGCGCATGGTGACGATCCGGGCGACCTCGCGGGACTCCATCAGGTCGGAGAGGTGCTCGGGGCGGAAGCCGGCGAGCCGGGCGGCGAGGGCGTAGTACGGCGGTTTGGTGTTCTGCGCCTGGAGTCCGAGGAGGTGGGAGACGGCGTCCTTGGCGGACATCGCGGCGGGCTCCAGGAGGAGCTGGCGGGCCAGCGTGGCGCGGCCCAGGGCGCGGGTGGAGAGGACCGGGTTCGTCGAGGTGGAGGCCATGAACGGCACGCTACTCGGGCTTGCGGACAGGATGGGTCCGCAATGGCCCCGGCGATTCCCGCACGACTGCGGCAAGACGGCGGCACGACTACGGACGACTCCCGCACGACGGCGGCACGACTGCGGCACGACTACGGCACGACTACGGCACGACTGCCGTACAGCTCCCTCACGACTCCCGTACGGCTGCCGCCGCGCTGCCGTAATTCACCCCGTATATCCTGCCGGGAGACCTGGCCACGATCATGCACCGTGCACACGGAGGTGGACCCCACCATGGCGGAGCGTCGCCCCCGCGCAGCCTGGCGCCGGCAGCCGGAACCGCCGGCGCGGACGCCCCGGCCGGAGCCGCAGCCGTCCGACCCGGAGGCCGGGGCGGCCGACCGGCCGAGCGTGGTGCAGGCCACGCTGTACCGCGACGGCCGCAAGGTGGCGTCCCCCGCCACGCTGGCCGAGACCTTCCGTCAGCTGCGTGAGTACCCGGACGGCATGGCGTGGATCGGCCTGCATCGCCCGACGGAGTCGGAACTGCACTCGCTGGCGGGCGAGTTCGACCTCCATGAACTGGCGGTGGAGGACGCGCTCGAGGCGCACCAGCGGCCGAAGCTGGAACGGTACGGGGACACGCTCTTCGTGGTCCTGCGGGCGGCCCGCTACCTGGACGCCCAGGAGGAGGTCGACTTCGGCGAGCTCCACATCTTCGTGGGCCGGGACTTCGTGATCACGGTCCGCCACAGCGCGGCGCCGGACCTCTCGGCGGTCCGCCACCGCATGGAGGAGAACCCGGACCTGCTGGCCCTGGGCCCGGAGGCGGTCCTGTACGCGATCCTGGACGCGGTCGTCGACGGCTACGCCCCGGTGGTGGCGGGCGTCCAGAACGACATCGACGAGATCGAGACCGAGGTCTTCAGCGGCGACCCGGCGGTCTCACGCCGCATCTACGAACTCTCCCGAGAAATGGTCGAGTTCCAGCGCGCGACCCGCCCCCTGGTGGGCATGCTGCACGGCCTGATGGCGGGCTTCGCCAAATACGGCACGGACGAGGAACTCCAGCGCTACCTCCGCGACGTGGCCGACCACGTCACGCACACCAGCGAACGCGTCGACGGCTTCCGCCAGGCCCTGACGGAAATCCTGACGGTGAACGCGACCCTGGTCACACAACAACAGAACGCGGAAATGCGAGCCTTGGCGGAGGCAGGCTTCGAACAGAACGAGGAGATCAAGAAGATCTCCTCGTGGGCCGCCATCCTCTTTGCACCCACACTCGTGGGAACCATCTACGGCATGAACTTCGACAACATGCCGGAGCTGCACTGGGCGGGCGGGTATCCGTTCGCGATCGTGCTGATGGCGGTGGTCTGTACGAGCCTGTACGTGATCTTCAAGAAGCGCGACTGGCTGTAAGAGTCCGTGGTGCGCCTGTGTCGTGAGCTGTCGTGAGGAACCTGGCCAGGAGGACGCCTCCGGCTGGGTTCAGCGGCGGCACAGGGTGGTGTCCACGGCGCGGTCGAGGCTTCTCCGGTCGGCCTGGGCGGTGAGTTGCGTGGTGACCGCGACGTTGGCGGCACGGCCGTCGTCGGTGGCGCCGCCCCGGGTCTCGTAGCCCGGGAAGCTGCCGCCGTGGCCCCAGGAGAGACCGCCGCACGGCAGCGGCCTGCTGACGAGTCCGAGTCCGTAGCGGGCGGCGGGGCCGAAGGTCGCTTCGGCGGGGACGGTGGAGCGCATCTGGGCGAGCTGGGCCGAGGGCAGGAGACGGCCCGCCAGGAGCGCGCTGAAGAAGCGGTTGAGGTCGGAGTTGGTGGAGACCATCTGGCCTGCCGCCCAGCCCCAGGAGGGGTCGATCTCCGTGATGTCGCGCAGTGGGTCGTCCGCCGCGCCGCGGAGGTACCCGTGGGGGTGCGGCTCTCGGATGGTCATCTCTCCGGGGGTGGGGAAGTAGGTGTGGCGCAGCCCGATGCGCTCGATGATGCGCCGGTCGATCTCCTCGGCGAGGGGGCGGCCGGTGACCTTCTGGACGATCAGGCCGGCGAGCACGTAGTTGGTGTTGCTGTACTTCCAACTCGTCCCGGGAGCGAAGTCGGCCGGGTGCTGCAGGGCTGTGTCGAGCAGTTCGCGGGGGGCGTAGTAGCGCACGTCGTCCCCGAGGTAGTTGCTGTAGTTGGGGAGTCCGCTGGTGTGCTGGAGGAGCTGGCGGACCTTGATGTTGCGGCCGTCGATCCCCTCTCCGCGGACGAGTCCGGGCAGGTAGGTGTCCACCATGGTGTCGAGGCCGATCTTGCCTTCGCCGACCAGCTGCAGGACCACCACCGCGGTGAACGTCTTGGTGTTGCTGCCGATCCGTACCTGGCCGTCCCTGGGCACCTTCGAGCCGGTGGCCAGGTCGCCGACTCCCGCGGTGTGCGTACGGGTGCGGCCGTCACCGTCCTGGACGCTCGCCAGCGCGGCGGGCATGCCGTCGTCGCGCACCAGCGCGTTCAAGGCCTGCTGGACGGCGTCCGGCCTGGCAGTGGCAGCGGCGGGGCCGGCCAGTGTCATGACGCCGATGGCCACCGCGGCTGCGGCGGGCAGGGCTCGTCGGCGCCTGCCCTGACGTCGGCTCGGCGGGCGAAGCCCTTGCCGTGTCTGTCCACGCATGAGTCAACTCCTGAGGAATCGTTGGATCATCGTTCGGGTCGCCGGCTCGCCGGATGCCTGATTCATCCGCACAGGGCCCTGTCCACGGCGTCCTTCACGTGCTGCGTGGCCGCATCGTCCGTCGGGATGCTCGTGACCGCGACGTTGACCGCGCGACCGTCGTCGGTGGCACCGCCCCGGGTCTCGTACCCCGCGATGTCGCCGCCGTGGCCCCAGTAGACGCCGCCGCACGACAGCGGCCTGCTCGTGAGCCCCAGCCCGTAGCCGAGTCCTGAGGTCCCGACGGGGACCGTCGTGCGCATCTCGGCGAGCTGCGCCGCCGGGAGGAGGCGGCCGGCGAGGAGCGCGGTGAAGAAGCGGTTGAGGTCGGAGTTGGTGGAGATCAACTGGCCTGCGGCCCAGCCGAAGGAGGGGTCCATCTCCGTGAAGTCGCGCAGCGGTCCGTCCGCCGGGTTGCGGTGGTAGCCCCGGGGGTGCGGCTCTCGGATGGTCATCTCTCCGGGGGCAGGGAAGTAGGTGTGGCGCAGCCCGATGCGCTTGATGATGCGCCGGTCGATCTCCTCGGCGAGGGGCCGGCCGGTGACCTTCTGGACGATCAGGCCGGCGAGCACGTAGTTGGTGTTGCTGTATCCCCACGTCTCCCCCGGTGCCGCGTCGGCCTTGTACCGGAGGGCGATGTCGAGCAGGTCGCGGGGTTCGACGTACCGGTTCCTGATCTCGTCGTCGTCGACGTGGACGCCGTAGTCGGGCAGTCCGCTGGTGTGCTGGAGGAGTTGGCGGACCTTGATGTTGCGGCCGTCGATCCCCTCTCCGCGGACGAGTCCGGGCAGGTAGTCGTCCACCATGGTGTCGAGGCCGATCTTCCCTTCGCCGACCAGCTGCAGGACCACCACCGCGGTGAACGTCTTGGTGTTGCTGCCGATCCGTACCTGGCCGTCCCTGGGCACCTTCGAGCCGGTGGCCAGGTCGCCGACTCCCGCGGTGTACGTACGGGTGCGGCCGCCACCGTCCTGGACGCTCGCCAGCGCGGCGGGCATGCCGTCGTCGCGCACCAGCGCGTTCAAGGCCTGCTGGACGGCGTCCGGCCTGGCAGTGGCAGCGGCGGGGCCGGCCGTACCGGAGGCGGCCGAACCGGAGGCGGAGGCGCTGGAGGCGGAGGCGCTGGACGGGGTGAGGACGCCCGTCGTCATGACGCCGATGACCAGCGCGGCCGCAGCCGCGGCCGACACGGCTCGTCGCCGCCCGCCGCCCTGCTGCTGCCGGGTCGGGGAAGGAAGGCCCTGCCGGGTCTGAGCTCGCATGAGTCAACTCCTGGGGAATCGTTCGGTCGGAGCACGAATCCTGGTTTCCAGGGCCCTCTGAACGCATCGCGGGAAGGCGGGAGAAATCGCTCCCCCGATCGGGGGAGGCTGCCGGTGCGCTGCCCGGCGATACTGGCGATCATGATCAGGGGAATTCGGCCGCTGCTGCGCGGCTCCACGTATTCGGGTGTGCTGTTCGCCTATTGCGGCGCTCTGGCGAGCCTTCCGCTGCTGCCTTTCGCCCTGTTGCCGGCGCTGTCGTGGCGATCCGCTCCCGAGGGCGTGCAGATCGCCCTGGTCCTGCTGGTCTGGGCGGTACTGGTCGGGGTGGCCGGACTGGCGCGCCCTGTCAGGCGGGCGCTGGTCGTGTCCGCCCGCCGGCTGCTGCGGGTGCCGCTGCCGAATCCGGCGGCCGGTCGCCGGACTTCCGGTTCCCCCGGCGTCAAACGATGGCGGACCCCGCTCTGGCTGGTGCTGCACGTGGCCGTCGGGTGGGTGGGGGCGCTGGCGAGCGGGGTGCTGTTCATCATGGGCCTCTCCCTACCGGGGAACTGGCTCGGCGGCGAGGCGCGGGCGAGTCTGTTCGGCACGTCGGTCCGGGTGTCGGGCGGGTGGAGCAGCTGGGTGGTGGCGGCCGTGTGCATCCTGCTGGCGGCGGCCGTCTGCATACTGGTGACGAAGACCCTGCGGTGGTCGGCACCACGGCTGTTGGGACCGTCGGCGGCCGAACGGCTCGCGCTGGCTGCCGAACGGGAACTGCTGCTGGCCGAACGCAACCGGATCGCTCACGAGTTGCACGATTCGATCGGGCACACATTGACGGCGGCCACCATCCAGGCGGCGGTGGCCGGCGAGGTGCTCTCCGCCGACCCGGCGGCGGCGCGGGCCGCCATGCGCAGCATCGAGGAGTCGACGCGGGCCGCGCTGGAGGACCTGGACTACGTACTCGGAGTGCTGCGCGAGGAACAGTCGGGGACGGCGCCGACCCGGACCCTGGCCGACCTCCCCGAGCTGCTGGACCGCCTGCGGCACGCGGGGGCGGTGGTGGAACCGGAGCTGTCGGGCGCCCTGGCGCAGGTGCAGGGGACGCTCTCCCGGGCGGCGTACCGGATTCTCCAGGAGGGGCTGACGAACGCGCTGCGCCACGGGGCGGGCGGCCCGATCGAGGTCCGGGTGGCGGCCGGGCCGGACGGAGTGGATCTCACGGTGGTCAACCGGACCGGGGCACGGACGGGCCCGGGCCCGGACACCTTCCCGACCTCCGGCCACGGTCTGCCCGGACTGGCCGAGCGGGTCAAACTGCTGCACGGTGAGTTCCGGTCCGGCCCGGACGGGACGCAGCACTGGCGGCTGGCCTGCCGGCTGCCGGCACAGGTGTCGGCGTGAGCGGATCCGACGCGGGCGACGGCACGGCCCTGCCTTCCCGAACCAGCCCTTCCGTCATCAGCCCCTGCGTCACCCTCCTGATCGCGGACGACGACGAGGTCACCCGCAGCGGCCTGCGTCTGCTGCTCGCCGCGCAGCCGGGGATCACGGTGGTCGGCGAGGCCGCCGACGGGGTCGAGGCGGTCGAACGGGCGAGGATCCTGCACCCGGACGTGGTCCTGATGGACGTCCGGATGCCGCGTCTCAACGGGATCGAGGCCACCCGCCGGCTCCTCGCCGAAGCGGCCGAACCGCCGAAGGTCGTGGTGATCACCACCTTCGAGAACGACGGCTACGTCACCGGCGCCCTCAGTGCGGGCGCCAGCGGCTTCGTCCTCAAGCGCCTCCCGGTCCGCCAGATCGCCGAGGCGGTCCGGGTGGTGGCGGCGGGCGAAGCGGTACTCTTCCCGGCCGCACTGGGCCGCATGGTCGCCCCCCGCCCGCTGGGCTCCGCGGAGGCCCTGCCGCGGGCCGCCCTCACCGGCCGGGAGGAGGAGGTGCTGCGCCTGATGGCCACGGGGCTCTCCAATCCGGAGATCGCGCAGTCCCTCACGGTGAGCCTGGAGACGGTCAAGACGCACGTCGGGAATGTGCTGACCAAGCTCGGCGCGCAGAACCGGACCCATGCGGTGGTGATCGCCTACGAGTCCGGCCTGGTGGTCCCTGGCTTCGTCGACTGACCGGCTTCGGTACGGGCCGGCGACGTAGCTCCGCCCTGGCATGCCGCGGCGCGCGCAGATCATGGGCGAGCTATCCTGCGCGCATGCGTGGACAGTTCACCGGGTGGCCGGAGCAGGCCATGGACGTGCTGTGGCAGCTCCAGGGCGAACCGACCCACGCGACCCGCGAGCGCTGCCGGGCGGACCGCGAACGCCTGGTCCGGCAGCCGATGATCGCCATGCTCAACGAGATCGCGGACACCGACCCCCGGTACGAGGACTTCTCCGTCTGGCACTACCGCACCGACTCCTGGTGGTGGCAGCACCAGAGCGCGGTGATCCGACTCGGCCGCAAGGTCGAGATCGGTCTCCGGTTCTCCCTGGACGGCCTGCGGATCCAGGGCGCCTGGTGGTACCCCGACCCCGGCCAGGTGGACATGTTCCGCAAAGCCGTGGCCTCCGAGGGGAGCGGCCGCGAACTGGCCGCCATCGTCGAGGACGTGCGGAAGAAGGGCTACGACATCTCCGGGGACGTGATGAAGCGCCCTCCGCGCGGCTATCCGGCGGACCACTCCCGTACGAACCTGCTGCGCCACCGTTCGCTGATCGCCGCCCGCCCCCTCGGCTGTGAGGAGTGGTTGCACACCCCCGAGGCGGTCGACCGGGTCCTCGCGGCCGCCGCCGACCTGGACGCCCTACTGATGTGGCTGGTCCGCCACGTGAAGCGCGCCGGCTGAGGTTCGCCGCGACCGCCGATTCCGCCGAACTGACCGAGGGTGTACGGCGGTTGGGGGGCCGCGCTTGCGTATCTCAGGCCTCAGGCCTCAGGACCTCGGGCCCGGGGGGGGTGAGGCGGCAGGTCAGCAGCAGCTGCCGCGCTCCGCGGAGCCGCAGGCCGCCGGGGTGCTCGCGGCAGGGGTGTGGCCGGTGGGCGGAGCGCAACAGCCCTTGCCCTGCCAGGCGTCGCGGCCTTCCTTGAGGGCGATGGCGGCGATGACGAGCGCGGCGGTCGGGTCGGCCCAGGACCAGCCGAGCAGCGCGTGGGCCAGCAGGCCGACCAGGAGTACGGCGGAGAGGTAGGTGCACAACAGAGTCTGCCGGGAGTCGGCGACCGCGGAGGCGGAGCCGAGCTCGCGGCCCGCCTTGCGCTGGGCGGCCGAGAGGAACGGCATGATCGCGAGCGAGAGGCCGGCGAGCACGATGCCGGGGACCGAGTGGCCTGCTTCGTCGGTGCCGGTCAGCGCGCGGACGGAGTCGACGGCGACGTACAGCGCCAGGGCGAAGAAGGAGACGGCGATGATCCGCAGCGTGCGCTGCTCGCGGGCTTCGCGGACGGCGTGGTCGGGGGCGGAGAACTGCCAGGCGACGGCCGCGGCGGAGGAGACCTCGATGACGGAGTCGAGTCCGAAGCCGATCAGGGCGGTGGACGAGGCGAGGGTACCGGCGGTGATCGCGACGACGGCCTCGACGACGTTGTAGGCGATGGTCGCGGCGACGAGCAGCCGTATGCGCCGGGCGAGCACCTCGCGGCGCGCCGGGCCGACGCCGAGGGATGTCGCGGTCATTCAGCAGCAGCCCTTCTCGTCCGCGTCCGAGCAGGTCTTGTCCGCCTCGACGGCGACCACGGCCGCGAGCAGGTGGTCCAGCGCGTGGCCGAGGCGTTCGTCCGCGAGCTCGTAGCGGGTACGCCGGCCGTCGGGCACGGTGACGACGAGGCCGCAGTCACGCAGGCAGGCCAGGTGGTTCGACAGCCGGGTCCGGGAGATCTCCAGGGCGTCGGCGAGATCGGACGGGTAGGCCGGTGCCGTGCGCAGGGCGAGCAGGATGCGGCAGCGGATGGGGTCGGCGAGGGCGCGACCGAACCGCGCCAGCACGTCGATGTCAGCGGCGAGTGTCAGCACCCGATGAGAGTACATCGATTCCTGAATTCATGGAATCCTGGATCGATGCGTCCTCTCAGTGGGCGAAGACGGTGCTGGCCAGAGTCACGTGGACGGCGGTGCCGCCGAGGATGCTCAGGAGTGCGTTGCGTCGCCACAGGTGCAGACCGACGGTGACGGCGAGGGCCGCGAGCGGGGCCGCGGCGCGGGCCTCGGTCACCGGGAGGTCGTGCAGGCAGTGGACGACCAGGATCACCATGACGCCCGCGGGCATGCGGGTGCTGAGGTACTGCACGGTGGCGCTGGCCCGCAGCGGGGTGAGGGCGGCGAAGGGCAGGGCGCGCAGGGCCCAGGTGACGGCGACGGCGACGAGGACCGCGGCGACGGTGTAGCGGGGGTCAGGCATGGCGGCGGTTCCTGCCGGTGGCGACGTGGCGGGCCAGGAGCCCGGCGGTGAACAGGGCGAAGGCGGCCAGGAGCATCTGGCCAGGGAAGATCATCCGGGCGGCCAGGGCGGACAGGAGGGCGAGCACGGGGGTGGGCACGTCGCCGCGCAGGTCGCGGATGGCGTCCAGGGCGAGGACGGTGAACAGGGCGGTCAGCGCGAAGTCCAGGCCCGTGACGCCGTCGGGGATGAGGGAGCCGAGCAGGGCCCCTGCGACCGCGCTGCCGGCCCAGTACAGGTGCATGAAGAGCTGCACCCACAGGATGCGTGGGCTGGACCAGGAGCGGGACCGCTCGGTGGCCGTCAGGGCGTAGGCCTCGTCCGTAAGGGCGAAGGTGCTGTACGCCTTCCCGAGCCGGCCCCGCACCCGGTCCAGAGGGAAGGACAGGGCGTAGAAGACGTGTCGGCCCTGCACCAGGAAGGCCGCCACGGCTATGGACACCAGCGGCGCGGCGGCGGTGACCATGCCGATGAGGAGGAACTCGAACGAGCCGCCGTAGATCAACGCGGCGGACAGCCCCGCCCACCACCAGTCGAGACCGGACTGGACCACGAGCGCCCCGAAGGCGAGCCCGAGCGGGATCATTCCCAGGCCGACGGACGCGCAGTCGTGGAGCGCGTCCCGCGCGGCGGAGCGCTTCGGCGGCGGCAGGGGCATGGCTGGGCGGCACCGCTCAGCGACGGCAGGACTCGATGTCATGCCGCAATTTTAGTAAGGATGGCGCCTTATTTGATTTCCGATGAGGCCCTTACGATCTCCACATGAGCAATGAACTCCACATTGATGCAGTGGATCGAGAAATTTTGTTCCACCTGCGCCAGGACGGCCGTCTGACCAACGTCGAGCTGGCCAAGCGGGTCGGGCTGACGCCGCCCCCGTGCCTGCGCCGGGTCAAGCGTCTGGAGGAGGCCGGCGTCATCACCGGCTACCGGGCCGTCATCGACGCCGAGGCGCTCGGCCGGGGGTTGGAGGTCCTCGTCGACGTCGAGATCTACGCCAACGACCGTAGGACCGTCGAGGAGTTCGAGACGACCGTCGCCTCCTACGAGGAGGTCACGGAGTTCCGGCGCATGTACGGCCGCCCCGACTACTTCATCCGTGTCGCCGTCGCCGGCCACGCCGCCTACGAGGCCTTCCTCACGGGCAAGCTCAGCGGCCTGCCCGCCGTCCTGCGTGTGACGTCCCACCTCACGATGAAGCAGATCAAGACGACCGGCTGACGGCGTCGACGGAGCCCCGGTGGACGATCCGGAAGCTGTGGCTCTCGCGCGCGAGTTCCTTGCCCTCGGCGTCGAGGAAGCGGCCCGTCACGTCGTACGTCCCGCATCCCCGCCCGACGGGGAGCCGCTCGGTCGACAGCTGGATCTCGTACGGGCCGCCGGGACGGAATCCGCCGAGGACGCTACGGTCGGTGGCGATCACCCGCCCCTCGTGCGACCGCTCCTCCACGAAGGTCAGCCCGTCGATCTCCTTGCCGGTACGGAAGGTCAGGGCGACGCCGACCACCGTGCCCTCCGGTACATCGACGACTTCCCGGCCCTTCGCGCTCAGCGGCACGGCGATCCGGCCGAATTCGTCCGACACCAGGTCCACGCCCATCAGTTGGAAGACCGCCATACCGGACTCACGACCTCTCGCCCGGGCGTACGGCGGGGGCGGCCGCCGTCGGTCGCCGTTCCCCGCATGCGCGCCCGTGAATCCACCGTACGCCTGGACGGCGGGGCGCCCCCCAGACCGCTCCCTGCCCGCTCCCCCGGCCTGCTCCCTGCCCGCTCCCTCCGTCAGTGAGCCGCTACCCGGCGTGGCAGCCCCGTCAGGAGACCGGCCGGCGGGCGAGTGGCGTCAGGGAGGCGTACTCGAGCGGCGCGGAGGGGTCGATCGACACGTCGAGCGGCGCCGGTTCGGCACCGGAGCGTACGAGCAGATCGCCGACGGCCGCGATCATGGCGCCGTTGTCGGTGCACAGGGTCATGGGCGGGACGCGCAGTTCGACCCCGGCCGCGGCGCACCGCTGCTCCGCGAGCCCCCGGACGCGCGAGTTCGCGGCCACGCCGCCGACGACGACGAGCGTCTTCACGTCGTACGCGCGACAGGCGGCGAGCGCCTTGCGGGTCAGCACGTCGGCGACGGCCTCCTGGAGCGCGGCGGCGCCGTCGGCGACCGGGACGGCCACGCCGTGGAGCCGGTGCTTCTCGACCCAGCGGGCGGCGGCCGTCTTCAGGCCGGAGAAGGAGAAGGCGTACGGGTCGTCACCGGGGCGGGTGAGGGGGCGCGGGAAGTCCACCGCGCGCGGGTCCCCGTCCCGCGCCGCCCGGTCGACGGCGGGGCCGCCCGGGTAGGGCAGCCCCAGGATCCGGGCGACCTTGTCGAAGCACTCGCCGGCCGCGTCGTCGAGGGTGTCGCCGAGGTGCAGGATCGGCTCGCGGACGAGGTCCCGTACGAGCAGGAGCGAGGTGTGGCCGCCGGAGACGATCAGCACCACGCACGGCTCGGGCAACGGGCCGTGTTCGAGGGTGTCGGCGGCGACGTGCCCGGCCAGGTGGTGGACCCCGTAGAGCGGCACGCCCGCCGCGTACGCCAGGGTCTTCGCCCCGGCGAGACCCACCTGGAGGGCGCCCGACAGGCCGGGTCCCGTCGTGACGGCGACCGCGTCGAGCTGCGCGAGCCGCAGCCCCGCCTCGTCCAGGGCCCGGCGCACGACGGGGTTGAAGGCCTGCAGGTGGGCGCGGGCGGCGATCTCCGGCACGACGCCGCCGAACCGCGCGTGCTCGTCCATGCTCGACGCCACCACGTGCGCCAGCAGCTTCCCGCCCCGCACGATCCCCGCGCCGGTCTCGTCGCACGACGACTCGATCCCCAGCACCACCGGTCCGCTCACAGCGACCTCCTTCTGCATCACTACTGCAACTGCAATATATGTGCAATAAGGAGTGGGGCGGCGGGCGGCCCGTAGCGGGGAACGTCTTCGGTCAGGCCGCTGCCGCAGCCTCCGCGCTCACGGCCGCCACGATCTCCTCGTCCTCGAAGTCTCCGGTGGGCGTGAAGCCGAGCTCCGAGTAGAGGGCGGCGGCGGCCTTGTTGTCCGGGTGGTACGAGAGGCGGACCTCCCGGCAGGACGGCAGCGCGGCGAGGCGGCGCAGGAGCGCGCGCATCGTGGCGCGGCCGACTCCCTTGCCCTGCTCGGGGGCGTTGACGATCATGCCGCCGATCCAGTGGGTGCCGTCCTCGTCGTCGTACGCCCACATGACGTGACCCACGACCTCGTCACCGGCGCGGACCGCGAGCGAGTTCCAGAGTCCGCCCCGTAGGGAAAGGAGCAGATAGCGCGCGCCGAGTGCGGCCACGAACCGGCGCTGGTCGTCGGCGGGAGCCACGTCGGCGACGTCGCGCCAGTTCTCGTCCGTGATGTCCTCCAGCACCACGCGTCGGTCCGAGCGGTCGGTGATGTCATGCGTCGTCAAGCCGGAATCCTGCCCTCTTGCGTAGCGGTGAACGTGTGTTCACCGCATGATCGCCGCGATCCTACCCACCGGTTTTTCGCCGGGGCACGCACTTTTTCCGGGCTCGGTCATGAGGTCCGGTCGAGGAGCCGACCGGTGGCGCCGGAGGGCTTGATTCCGCTACGTGCGGGCGGGACGGGGGCCCGGGACCGTGCCCAGGATGCGCAGGTGCGGGCGGTCGTCCTCCGTCGGGTGGGTGACCGCGACGCGTACGCCGTAGACCTCGGCGACCAGGGGCTCGGTGAGGACCTCGCGGGGGGTGCCGGCCGCGACCACCTTCCCCTGGGCGAGCATGACGACGGTGTCGCAGTACATCGCCGCGAGGTTCAGGTCGTGGAGCGCCACGACCGTGGTGATCCCCAGGCTCGCCACCAGGTCGAGCAGCTCCAACTGGTGCTGGATGTCGAGGTGGTTGGTGGGCTCGTCCAGGAGGAGTTCGCGCGGCTCCTGGGCGAGGGCGCGGGCGATCTGGGCCCGTTGGCGTTCGCCGCCGGAGAGGGTGTGCCAGGGCTGGTCCGCGCGGTCGGTCAGGCCCGTGCGGCGCAGGGCGCTGCGTACCGCGTCCTCGTCCGCCGCCGTGGCCGTACTCCAGGCGCGGCGGTGCGGGATGCGGCCGAGGCGTACGACGTCGGCCACGTCGAGTTCGACGAGCGTGTCGGCCTGCTGCTCGACGACCGCCACGCGCCGGGCGACGTCCCTGCGCCGCAGCTCGTGGAGCGGGTCGCCGTCGAGGTGGACGACGCCGGAGGCGGGGGCGAGGACCCCGGAGAGCAGCCTGAGGAGGGTCGACTTGCCGGAGCCGTTGGGGCCGAGGAGGCCGGTCGTGGTGCCGGGTTCGGCGGTGAGGGTGACGCCGTCGAGGATCAGCCGCCCTCCGGCGGACCGCGTGACGCGGTCGGCGCTGAGTGTCATCGGTGGCCGCTCCTGCTCCGGCAAGGGACCGTCATCGGCGAGCGCTCCTGCTCCGGTACAGGACGAGGACGAAGGCCGGCACGCCCACGAGCGAGGTGACGACCCCGACCGGCACCTCCTGCGGTTCGAGGACGGTACGGGCGAGGGTGTCGACCCAGACGAGGAAGACCGCTCCGCCGAGCGCGGTGACGGGGAGCAGCCGGCCGTGCCCCGGGCCGACGAGGGCGCGTGCGGCGTGCGGGAGCACGAGGCCGACGAAGCCGATCGCGCCGGCCGAGCTGACGAGGGCGGCGGTGAGCAGGGCGGTGGCGCAGAGCAGGACGAGCCGGGCGCGGGCCACCCGTACCCCGAGCGCGGCCGCCGCGTCCTGGCCGAAGGCGAAGGCGTCGAGCGTACGGGCGTGGCCGAGGCAGACGGCGAGCACGGGCACGAGGACGCCGAGGCAGAGCCGTACGTCGGTCCAGCCGGCGCCGCCGAGGGAACCGAGGAGCCAGAAGAGGACGCCCCGGGTCGTCTCGGCGTCGGCGGAGGTGACGACGACGAAGGAGGTCAGCGCGGAGAACAGCTGCATGGCCGCCACACCGGAGAGGACGACGCGGTCGGTCGTCCCGCCGAGGACGTGGCTGAGCAGGAGCATCGAGGCGAACGAGCAGAGCGCGCCGACGAAGGCCCCGGCGGACACGGAGAGGACTCCCCCGCCGACGCCGAGGACGACGACCACGACGGCCCCGGTCGACGCTCCGGAGGAGACGCCGAGGACGAAGGGGTCGGCGAGCGGATTGCGCAGCAGCGACTGCATCACGGCGCCGCAGAGCGCGAGTCCGGCACCGCAGACGGCGGCGAGGAGCGTGCGCGGCAGCCGCAGGTTCCAGATGATGCCGTCCCTGATCGGGCTGAGCCCCGAGGCTTCCCCGCCGAGGTGGGACGCGACGACGGACAGGACGTCGCCGACACCGATGTCCGCGGGACCGATGGTGACGGCCACCGCGAGGGAGAGGACCAGCGCGACGCACCCGGCGGCGAGGTAGGGAAGCGTACGGCTACGGGGAGGAGCACCAGCACCACTAGCAGTACTGGTACGCGTACGGGTACGGGTCATCGGGCGGGGCGGTGGCGGCGCAGGCCGGCGGCGAGCTGCTCGATGCCCTCGACGGTACGGATCGTCGGGTTCATGGCCTGCCCGCTGAGGACGACGTACCGCTTGTTCCGCACGGCGTCCATCGTCTTCGTCACCGGGTGGGACTCCAGGAACTCGATCTTCTTGGCGGCGCTCTCCCCCGACTGCGCCTTGCGCGTCAGGTCTCCGATCACGAGGACGTCGGGATCGCGGTCGGCGACCGCCTCCCAGCCGATCTGCGGCCACTCCTCGGTGGTGCCGTCGAAGACGTTCTTCACCCCCGTCTCGCGGGTGATGACACCGGGCGCCCCGCAACAGCCCGCCATGTAGGGGGACTCGGAGTCGGAGAACCAGTAGAGGACGCTGACACCGCCCGCGTCGAGCCCCTCGGTGGCCTTCGTGACGCGCGCCTTGAGCTGCGCGACGAGCCGCTCGCCGCGCTCCTCCACGCCGAACACCCGGGCCAGGTCCCGGACTTCGCCGTAGACGACGTCCATGGTCAGCGGCTCGGTGCGCTTGCCGTCCCCGCCGCCGCTGTTGTCCTTGCCCTGGCAGTCGGACGGGGAGAGGTAGGTGGGGACGCCGAGTTGCTCGAACTGCTCGCGGGTGGCCACCCCGCCCTTGGCGAGGGTGGAGGCGAACGAGGCCGCCACGAAGTCGGGTTCGGTGTCGAGGACCTTCTCGAAGGAGGGGTAGTTCTCGGCGAGGCGAGGCACGCCGGACGCTGCCTTCTCCAGGCCCTTCATCACCGGGTCGGTCCAGGTCGCGGTCCCCACCATCCGGTCGCCGAGACCGAGGGAGAGCATGATCTCGGTGGTGCCCTGGTTGAGCGATACGGCCCGGCGCGGGCCGCCGCCCTTGACCTCCACCTTACGGCCGCAGTTCTCGATCGACTGCGTACGGCCGGAGGGCGACCCACCCGCCGTGCCCTTGCCCCCGCCTCCGCCACCACCGCCGCAGCCGGTCAGCAGCAGGGCTCCGGAGAGGAGCAGGGTGAACGTACGGGTGGCGGGGCGGGCGAGGGCCACGGGACTTCCTCGGCGTCGAGGGCCCATACGCGGGGCCCGTGTCGTACGGATCCGCCAGCAGGTCTTCGGACTCGGGATCATCCGGACGGAGCGCCTTCCCGGACCGGTTCCCCGGTCCAGTGGCTTCGTGCCCCGCCCGTCACCCTCACCGCTGCGCGTCAGCTCCGGATTCGCACCGGATTCCCTGACTCCGTACGTCACGCACGTGAGTTCGACTGGCTAGCGCAAGCTACCACACGGGCCGAACGGCCCCTTCCGGGCGAATCGATTCAGCGGCGGTTCCACTCCTCCGCGAGGAGCCGGTAGGAGCGCACCCGGTCGGCGTGGTCGTGGGTGATCGTGGTGACGAGGAGTTCGTCCGCGCCCGTGGCCTCCCTGAGCTGTTCCAGTTGGTCGGCGACACGGGCCGGGGAGCCGACGAACTGGGTGTCGACGCGGTCGGCGACGAGCGTCAGGTCCGCCTCGGTCCAGTCGTGGTCGAGGGCCTCGTCCGGGGTCGGGAAGGCGATGGCGCCCTCGCCGGTCCGGATGCTGCGGACCCAGAGTCCGTAGCCGGTGGCCAGTTCGCGCGCGGTCTCGTCGTCCTCGGCGACGACGACGTCGGTGGAGACGCTGACGTACGGTCGGTCCAGCTCCGCGGACGGCTTGAACGCGGCGCGATAGCCCTCGGCCGCCTCCAGTACGGTCGCCGGGCTGACGTGGTAATTGGCGGCGAACCGCAGGCCGTTGCGGCCCGCGACCTCGGCGCTCGCCCCGCCGCTGCTGCCGAGGATCCAGACCTCCACCTCCGCGCCCTCGCCGGGGACGGCGTGCGCCTCGATGCCGTCCGCCGAGCGGTAGTCGCCGCGCAGGAGCGCCAGGATGTCGTCCACCTGCTCGCCGTACTCCTGGGGGCGGGCGCCCGGCTGGTGCAGGAGCTGGTGCTGGAGGCGGAAGCGCGGCGAATCGACCAGGTGCTCGAACGAGAAACGCGGCGGGATCGTCAGCCCGTTGGGGGCACGGCCGCCGACACCGCCCGGCGCGTCCCCGCCCGCAGGCCCCGAGGGTCGCCCGCCCGAGCGGCCGAGGCCCAGGTCGATGCGCCCGGGGTGCAGGGCGTCGATCAGCCCGAACTCCTCGACGGTGGACAGGGCCGTACGGTGGCCGAGCAGCACGGCCCCGGAACCGATCCTGATCGTGGAGGTCGCCGAGGCGGTCAGCGCCAGCACGACGGCGGGCGAGGCCCCGGCGACGCCCGGGTTGAGGTGGTGCTCGGCGAACCAGTAGCGGGCGTAGCCGAACCGCTCGGCCTGTCGGGCGAGGTCGATCGAGTTGCGGAGCGCCTCGGCGGCGGTCGAGCCGGACGAGATCGGGACGAGGTCGAGGACCCCCAGCGGGATGGCGGGCATGAACGGGTGCTCCTCAGCGGTCGGCGGAGACAGGAATGGGGGCGAGGGAGGGGGTGGGTGACTCGCCCTGGGGGTCGAGCCCGAGGACCGGGGCCCAGGGGAACGGCGGGTCGGGGATCTCCCGTCGCAGGACCGGCGCGATGTCGGACTGGAAGCGCTCCAGGGACGCGCGGTGCTGAGCATCCGTCAATCCCCCGGCATCGGCCTGCAGATGGAGCACGCTGTGCCCGAACTGCTCGTGGTACCACCGTACTTTGTCGATGATCTGCTGCGGGCTGCCGATGAGCGCCGAGCTCCGCTCGACGAAGTCCTCCAGGGTCAGGAAGACCGGCTCGACGCCCATCTGCTTCTGGAACGCGAGGTTCGCCTCGAACACCGGCCGGTACGCGGCGATCGCCTCCTGCGAGGTACGGGCGGTGTGGAAGCCGGCCGTCCCGGCGCCGACGACCGCGCGGGCCGGGTCGTGGCCGTAGTGCTCCCAGCGCTCGCGGTAGTGCCGGACGAGCGCGGCGTACGGCTCGATCGGGTGGGTGACGTTGGCGGAGAAGAGCGGGTCCCCGTATCGGGCGGCGAGATCGACGGACTCCTCGCTGGTCGCGCTGCCGTGCCAGACGCGGACGGGGCGCTGGAGCGGTCGCGGCCACACCTCGGCTTCGGTGAGCCCTGGCCGGAAGCGCGGGGCGGCGGTGACCCGGTCCTCGCGCCAGATCCGGCGGAAGAGCTCGTAACTCTCGGCGTTGCGGTCCCACTGGTCCTCGGGGGTCACCTGGAACAGCTCACGCTGCGCGGTGCCGTTGCCCTTCCCGATGATCAGGTCGAGACGGCCTCCCGAGAGGTGGTCGAGGGTCGCGTAGTCCTCGTACGCCCGCACCGGGTCGAGCAGGCTGAGTGTGGTGACGGCGGTGAACAGCCGGATCCGGGAGGTGAGCGCGGCGATGTGGCTGAGGACCACCGGCGGCGAGGAGGAGATGAACGGCCGCTCGTGGCGCTCGCCCACGCCGAAGCCGTCGAATCCGAGCTCCTCGGCGAGGAGCGCGTTGTCGATCACCTCGCGGAAGCGCTCGCTCGTGGGTTTCTTGACGCCCGTCACGGGGTCAGGGGCGTGCACGATGAGGGTGATGGCCAGGAACTTCACGGTGCCTTCCTGAGGGATCGACGGTACGGGCAGGCGCGTGGGCCCGCCGTCACCCGGCGGCCGCCAGGACCGCCGTACGGCCGCCGAGGGCTGCGGAGAACTGGTCGACGATCTGGGTGAGGGCCCGGTCGGGGCCCGGCGCGACCGTCAGGGTGCCGTCGCCGCCGACCGCGAGGTCCTTGTCGAGCGTGAACCAGCCCTGGACGATGTGCGCGGCGCCCATGGAGCTGAGCACCGGGCGGAGCGCGTAGTCGATCGCGAGGACGTGCGCCGTCGACCCGCCGGTCGCCAGCGGAAGCACCGTCTTGCCCGCGAGGGCGTACTGCGGGAGCAGGTCGAGCAGGGACTTCAGCAGGCCCGAGTAGGCCGCCTTGTAGATGGGCGTGCCGATGACGACGCCGTCGGCGCGGTCGAAGAGCGCGGTGGCCTCGCCGATCGCGGGATGGCTGAAGTCGGCGCCGAGCAGCGCGTCGGCGGGCAGGGTGCGGACGTCCAGCGGGACGACCTCGTGCCCCTGCGCCGTCAGGCGGGCGTCCAGGTGGCGCAGGAGTCGGGCGGTGCGGGAGGTGGCGGAGGGGCTTCCGGAGACGGACAGGACGGTGGCCATGAGGGACCCTTCGGAGAGGAGCGGGGGTGGGGACGGCGGCTACTTGTTCGTCCGGGGCAGGCCGGGCGGGTTGATCTCGGAGCGCTTCACGGCCTCGTCGGTGAGTCCCCAGCGCTTCAACACCTGGGCGTACGTGCCGTTGTCGATGATCTGGTTGAGCGCGGCCGCGAGCGGCTCGACCAGGCCGCTGTCCTTCTTCGTGGTGGCGGCGATCAGGCCCTGGAGCGAGGCGCCGGCGCCGGAGTACGTGCCCACGACCTCCGTCTTCCCGGTGGTGGCCGCGTGGTAGGCGGCGGTCGGGTTGGGGCCGAGGAAGAGGTCGATGCGGCCGGACTGGAGGGCGAGGTAGGTGTCGCTGGCGTTCTGGTAGTACGCGATGTCGACCGGCTTCCGGCCGGCCTTCTCGTTCTCCTTGCTCCACTCCACGAGGAGCTTCTCCTGGTTGGTGCCGCTGCTCACGGCGACCTTCTTGCCCGCCACGTCCTCGGGCCCGGCGATCTTCAGGCCGCTGCCCTTCTTCGACTCGAAGGCCAGGTCGTCCTTGCGGTAGGTCGCGAAGTCGTACTTGTCCTTGCGCTCCTCGGTGACGGTGATGTTGCTGAAGCCGACGTCGTACTTGGCGCTGTCGAGGCCGACGAAGATGTTCTCCCACGACACCGTGTTGACGTGCGGCTTGAGGCCGAGCACGTCGGCGACCAGGTACGCGAGGTCGGTCTCGACGCCGATGACGGTCTTGTTGTCGGTCGCGTAGAAGGTCAGTGGAGCCGCCGAGCCCGAGGAGTCGACGATCTCCAGGGTGCCTCTCTGGCGGATCTTCTCCGGGACCTTGGCTGCTATGGAGTCGACCTTGGCGGTGGTGACGCGGTTCTGGTCCGGGCCCAGGTTGATCTTCGTCGTGGTGCCCGACGCCCCCTGGACCTCGGTCGTGCCGCCGTCGGACGGGTTGCCGCAGGCGGAGACGGCGAGGGTGAGGACAAGACCGATCGCGGCGGACAGGGACGTACGGCGGGTGAGCGAGGTGGTGGACATCGTCGTGCTCCTTGAGGGGGATGAACGGGGGTGGGGTCAGAGGACCTTGGAGAGAAAGGCGCGGGTGCGCTCGTGGCGCGGGTTGTCGAGGACCGCCGAGGGCGGTCCCTGTTCGACGACGAGCCCGTCGTCCATGAAGACCACGGTGTCGGCGACCTCGCGGGCGAAGCCGATCTCGTGGGTGACGACGATCATGGTGGTGCCGCTGCGGGCCAAGTCCTTGATGACGTCGAGGACTTCGCCGACCAGTTCGGGGTCGAGCGCCGAGGTGGGCTCGTCGAAGAGCAGTACCTTCGGTTCGAGGGCGAGGGCGCGGGCGATCGCCACGCGCTGCTGCTGACCGCCGGAGAGCTGGCGCGGATAGGCGTCGGCCTTGTCGGCGAGGCCGACCCGTTCCAGCAGGCGCCGAGCGGTCTCCTCCGCCTCCTTGCGGGGGCGGCGCAGCGCGGAGACCGGTGCCTCGACGAGGTTCCCGAGCACGGTCAGGTGCGGGAAGAGGTTGAAGTTCTGGAAGACGAACCCGATGTGGGTGCGCTGTCGCAGGACGTCCTTCTCCCTCAGCTCGTACAGCTTCCCGCCGGAGCGGCGGTAGCCGATGAGCTCGCCGTCGATGGTGATCCAGCCGCGGTTGACCTTCTCCAGGTGGTTGACGGTCCGCAGAAGGGTGGACTTCCCCGAGCCGGAGGGGCCGAGGATCACCGTGACCTCGCCGGCCCGCACCTGGAGGTCGACGCCGCGCAGCACCTCCAGCGGGCCGAAACTCTTGTGGACGCCGTGGACGTCCACCATCACCTCACTCATCGGTTGCCTCCCAAGGGCTTCAGGGGTACGACGGGCCGGTCGCGCCTGGCCGCCTCCGTCCGCAGGTCACGGACGAAGCGCCGGGCCCGCTGGAGCGGGGTGGGCGGCGGGGTGCGGCTGCCGCCTCGGGCGAAGTGGCGCTCCACGTAGAACTGGGCGACGGAGAGCACGGAGGTGAGGACGACGTACCAGGCGGTGGCGACGAGCAGGAGCGGGATCACCCGCCCGTTGCGGCCGTAGATGACCTGCACCTGGTAGAACAGCTCGCCGATCGCCATCACGTAGACCACCGAGGTGCCCTTGAGCAGCCCGACGATCTCGTTGCCTGCGGTGGGCAGGA
Organism: Streptomyces sp. NPDC048370; assembly: GCF_043200825.1. Classification (NCBI taxonomy): domain Bacteria; kingdom Bacillati; phylum Actinomycetota; class Actinomycetes; order Kitasatosporales; family Streptomycetaceae; genus Streptomyces; species Streptomyces sp. NPDC048370. Next base: position 185,553 of record NZ_JBICYI010000005.1, read on the forward strand.
TGGCGCGCATGGCCTGGGGCAGCACGATCCGCCTGATCTGCCGCAGCCGGGGGATGCCGAGCGCGGCGGCGGCCTCCAGCTGCCCGTGGTCGACGGCGATGACACCGCCGCGCACGATCTCGGCGGCGTACGCGGCCTGATGCAGCGTCAGCCCGATGATCGCGGCGCCGATGGTGCCGATCAGGCTGTTGCTGTCGACGGACCAGAAGACCGGGCCGAACGGGATGCCGACGCCCAGCCTCTCGTACAGGGCGCTGAGGTTGAACCAGAACACCAGCTGGACGATCATCGGGATGGATCGGAAGATCCAGATGTACGTCCAGGCGACGGTCTGCAGCACCGGGCTGTGCGAGAGCCGCATGAAGGCGAGCACGGTGCCGAGCAGGAAGCCGAGGACGGTGGCGTACGCGGTGAGCTGGAGGGTGACCCAGACGGCCTGGACGATGGTCTCGGACAGGATGTACTCGCTGAAGACGCCCCACTCCCAGACCGGGTTGGTGGCGAGTCCGTGGGCGAACTGGGCGACCAGAACGGCCACGGCGACGGCGGCCGCCCAGCGGGCGTAGTGGCGGACGGGAACGACCTTGAGCGAGGCCGGGTCGGGTCTTGCGCTCTTGGCGGGCGGCGGCGCGTGGGCTCCCGCGCCGGAGGTCGGGGCGGTCGCGGCGAGGGCGGGGTCGGTGGAGAGTCCCATCGTGGCGAACCTGCTCAACTCTTCTTGTGCTCGGGCGGGTTGATCCGCGAACTGCCGATCGCGGACTCGGTGGTGCCCCACTTCTTCAGGATCCGGGCGTACGTCCCGTCCTTGATCAGCTCGTTGACGGCGGCCTGGAAGGCTGGGGTGAGCGGGGAGCCCTTCTTGAAGGCGAAGCCGACGTCGAGGCGGTGGAATTCGCCGAGGAAGGTGGTCTGCGAGGCGGCCTGCGCGGCCTGGTGGCGCAGCCCGTTGATGGTCGACATCACGACGTCGATCCGGCCCTGCTGGAGCGCGGTGAGCGTGGCCCCGTTCTCCGCGTAGACCTTCACGTCGTACGGCTTCCTGCCGGCCTCCGCGCACACGCCCCTGCGCGCGGTGAGGGTCGCCTCGAAGGTGGTGCCCGCTCCGGTGCCGATCGTGAGTCCGCAGAGCTGGGTGAGGTCGGTGACCTTCGCGCCGAGGGCCGTGTTGCCCTTCTTCACGGCGAAGCCCTGGCCGTCGTTGATGTACGTGACGAAGTCGATGGTCTTCAGGCGTTCGGTGGTGACCCCGAAGTTGCCGGTACCGACGTCGTACTTGCCGCTGCCGAGGGCGGGCAGGATCGTCTCGAAGGAGGCGTCCTGCCGCTCCAGCTTCAGCCCGAGGACCTTGGCCACCGCGTCGGCGAGGTCGATGTCCTGGCCGGCGGGCGCCTTGTCGGGACCGTTCGGGTAGTACGCCCCGGGCGGGTAGCCGACGGAGCTGCCGACCCGCAGGGTGCCCGACGCCCGTACGTCGTCGGGGAGCAGGGCGGCGACGGAGTCCACCGTGCGCACGGCGGCGACCGGGTCGTCGGCCGGCGGGGCGGATGCCTGGGCGCCCGCCGGGGTGGCGGCCGTGGAGCCGGAGCCGCAGGCGGTCAGCGCCACCACCGGGAGCAGCGCGAGGGGGACGGCGAGGCGCAGCCGGGTGCCGAGCGCGCGTATCGCGGGGAGCTTCACTGGTCGGCGGCCTTTCCGGTGAGGTGTGGGGCGGGGTCGGTGGTGGTGTCGGTGGTGGGGGGCGTCGTGGGGTCGGTGGTGGGGTGCTCGCTCCGGGCGAGGTCCTTCTCGAAGGGGAGGAAGCGGAGGGTCTCCGGGTCGGCCTCGGTGTCGAAGAGCGGTGTGTAGCCGGTGACCAGGTAGAGGCCGCGCGCCTCCGGCTGGCGCGGACCGGTGGTCAGGTAGATCCGCCGGTAGCCGCGGACGGCCGCCTCACGCTCCAGTTCGGCGACGACGCGCCGGGCGAGGCCGCGCCGCCGGTGGGCGGAGTGCGTCCAGATCCGCTTGAGCTCCGCCGTGTCCGGGTCGTACCGGCGGAAGGCACCGCCCGCGACCGGTTCGCCCCGCTCCAGGAGCAGGAGCAGCACACCGCCGTACGGCTCGGTGAACTCCTCGTCCGGGTAACGGGAGAGCTCGGTGTGGGCGTCCTTGCCGTACCGCGCGCTGTACTCGTCGCCGAGCTCGCGGATCAGCGGCTCCACCCGCGGGTCGGACACCGATACCTGAAGCACCGTCAATTCGTCGGCGGGGAAGGCTTGTCGGGTGGCGGCGGACGTCATGCCCGTACCGCCGTGAGCGCCTGGTCCGCGCGGCCGGCAGGGTCCGTGTGGCGGACGGGGGCCGCCGCCCGCTCCGCGTCGCGCTTGGCGACCTCCTCGCGGACGATCGGGATGACGAACCTGCCGAAGTCGATCGCGTCGCCCAGCAGGTCGTAGCCCCGGGCGGAGAGGATGTCCACTCCCAGGTCGTAGTAGTCCAGCAGCGCCTGGGCGACGGTCTCCGGGGTGCCGACGAGGGCGTTGGAGTTGCCCGCACCGCCGGTCGCGGCGGCCGTCGGGGTCCAGAGCGCGCGGTCGTACCGCTCCCCCGCCTCTGCGATGGCGATCAGCCGCTGCGAGCCGACGTTCTGCGGGGAGTCGCCCCGGTGGTGCCGGACGAGTCCCCCTTCGCGCCGGGCGCGGATGGCGCCGACCGTGCGGTGCGCCTTCTCCCAGGCCAGCTCCTCGGTCGGGGCGATGATCGGGCGGAACGCGACCTGGATGCGCGGCACGTCCGTGCGGCCGGCGGCCTTCGCGGCGGCCTTGACCGCCTCGATCTGCGCGGCGGTCTCCTCCAGGGGCTCGCCCCACAGGCAGTAGATGTCGGCCTCGGCGCCGCCCGCTTCGTACGCGGCGGGCGAGGAGCCGCCGAACGACACACCGGGGCGCGGCTGTTGGACGGGGAAGACGTCGCTGACGAAGTCGTGGAACCGGTAGTACTCGCCCTCGTGGTCGAAGGGCTCGTGCGTGGTCCAGATCTTCTTGACGATCTGGATGTACTCGCGGGTGCGGGCGTACCGCTCGTCCTTGGTGAGGGTGTCGCCCTCCCGTCCCTGCTCGTGGTCGCTGCCGCCCGTGATGAAGTGGACGGTCAGCCGACCGCCGCTGATCTGGTCGAGGGTGGCGAAGGTCTTCGCGGCGAACGTCGGGTACGAGACGTTGGGCCGGTGCGCGAGCAGGATCTGCAGCCGGTCGAGGCGGCTCGCGATGTACGCGGCGGCCGGCGCGGGATCCGGCGATCCGGAGCCGTAGGCGAACAGGACCCGGTCCCAGCCGTGGTCCTCGTGCGCCCGGGCGAGCCGGAGCGTGTACTCCTTGTCGAAGGCGCCGCCGGAGCGCGGCGTGGTCTCGGAGCCGTCGTGGGTGGCGGCGATACCGAGGAACTCCACTGGCATGGGGGATGACCTTTCCTCAAAGTCCTCTGCGGCCCCGCCGACCGCATGCCGGTGCCGGGGCACGGGGGTACGGGGTACGGGGGCACGCCGGAGCGAGCCCTGACCGCGGCCGGGCACGAGCTTGACGTCGACGGTGCTTCAGGTGCGGGGAAGCGGGAGGGTGAACAGGTGTGATGACGCCGGGGCACGAGCCCTGGCCGAGGTGGTGCGATGGCGGCTGCGGCGGCGCGTGTCACCTCACGTGGGACCGTCCGTACGCGGACGGCCGCGCACCGAGAGGTGCGACGGGTGTGCGTACGAAGGTGCCACGAGGAGAGGGGTCGGCCCGCGACGGGTTACCGAAGGAGGGAATGGGCCGGTCGGACGGCCCGCAGCCGCGTCAGCAGGCGCAACACGCGGCGGACCACACACGACCGAAGTCGATGTGGTCTCGGGTGACCAGGCGCTGATCGGCATCCATGCGACCCATTCAGCAGCACATCTCGCCGCTCGTCAACCATGGCCCGGGTTCACGGCCGGAGTTGGGCGGAACGTTTGCGTGGTTGACACAAACGGGGCGCGGACGGCGCCTACGATCGAGCTCGGAGCGGCTCCGCCTCGCGCGGCCGCCGCCCCACGCCGCGTTGAGGGACGCGGCGCGCGTGATGACGTCCTGCCGAGGCCCACCCACCCGCGCCTGCCTCTCAGGAGACCTTCTGATGGTCCCGCCCTCCGGCACCACCGACTCCGCCACCGCACCCACGCCAGCCCTCAAGGCCACCGGCCCCGACAGCCCTGGCCCGGACCGCTCCGACAGCCCGGGAAGCCCGAACAGCCTGGACAGCCCGGGAAGCCCGAACAGCCTGGACAGCCCGGACAGCCCGGACAGCCTCGAACTCGCCGCCCACGACCGCGATCTGCCGCGCATCGTGCCGCGCCGCCGCGTCGGCCGTTGGCTGACCGCGGCCGTCGCGCTGCTGGTCTTCGCGATGGTGGTCAACTCCGTCGTCCGCAACCGCGCGTTCCAGTGGGACGTGGTCGGCCAGTACTTCACCACGGCCGCCGTACTCGACGGACTGCTGCTCACCCTCTGGCTGACCGCCGTCGTGATGGTGCTCGGCTTCCTCCTCGGCACCCCGCTGGCCGTGATGCGCCTCTCCTCCAACCCGGTGCTCAGCAGCCTGAGTTGGGGCTTCGTGTGGATCTTCCGGTCCACCCCGCTGCTGGTGCAGCTGCTGTTCTGGTTCAACATCGGCGCCCTGTACCCGACGCTCGGCCTCGGCATCCCCTTCGGGCCGCAGTTCCTCACCGTCCAGACCGTGAACCTGCTCGGCCCCACGCTCACCGCCGTCATCGGGCTGACCCTGCACGAGGCCGCGTACGCCGCCGAGGTGGTGCGCGGCGGCATCCTGTCGGTGGACGCCGGCCAGACGGAGGCCGCGCAGGCCCTCGGCATCGGCCGCCGGCGCACGCTGAGCCGGATCGTCGTTCCGCAGGCGATGCGCGCGATCGTTCCGACCGCCGGGAACATGCTGATCGGCACCCTCAAGGGCACGAGCATCGTCAGCGTGCTCGCGGTGCACGACCTGCTGTACTCGGTGCAGCTGGTCTACAACCAGACGTACCAGGTCATCCCCCTGCTGATGGTCGCCACCGTCTGGTACGTCACGGTCACGACGGTGCTCAGCACGGCCCAGTTCTACGTGGAGCGCCACTACGCGCGCGGCGCCGCCCGCGCCCTGCCGCCGACACCGCTGCAGAGGCTCCGGACCCGGCTGACCGCCCTCCGGATCCGCTGAGGCCGGGCACGCGCGACCGCCTGGGCGCGACCGCCGGGCGCGTGACCGCCGGGCGCGTGACCGCCGCGCACGCGGCGGTCCGCCGTCCCGGGCCGTACGGGATACTGCACCCATGCGGATCTCAGCCAGGGCGGACTACGCGGTACGTGCCGCACTGCAGCTCGCCGCGCCACGGGACGACGAGCCACTGAAGACGGAGGCCATCGCCGAGGCCCAGGACATCCCGCACAAGTTCCTCGAAGGCATCCTGAACGACATGCGCCGGGGCGGTCTCGTCGTGAGCCGGCGCGGCGGCAACGGGGGCTACCGCCTGGCGAGGCCCGCCGAGTCCATCAGCATCGCGGACGTCATACGCGTCGTGGAGGGGCCGCTCGTCTCGGTGCGCGGGGTCCGCCCGCCGGACCTGTCGTACACCGGCCCCGCCGAGTCGCTGCTGCCCCTGTGGGTCGCGCTGCGGTCCAATGTGCGCGAGATCCTCGAAGGCGTGTCGCTCGCCGATGTCGCGTCGGCAGACCTCCCCGCCGGGGTCTCCGCGCTTGCCACCGCCCCGGACGCCTGGGTGAACCCCTGAACCGACGCCCCTCCTACCAGGGCGTTCTCAAAAAGCGAGACAATCTCGTCCAGGATATGAAATGCCCCTTGGGGTGTCCGCGCGCTTCTGCCACGATCCCTATCAACCAGGTAGGAGAACTAGGGATCCGCGAGGGGGTGGCCATGCGCACGCTCGACAGCACAGACCGCAGGTCGCTCCTGCTGACCTCCCGTCGCCACATCGACCTCGGCCACGCGTCCAGCGCCATCTGTCGGACCGCCTGAGACCCTCCGCCCACCGCCTGCACCGCAGCTCGGCGACCTCCACCCGCGAAGGCCTTCCCGCCCGTGGGGTTCACGTCTCGTACGTCCGTACCTTCCTGCTCACCCACCCTCTGAGAGGACACCTCCGTGTCTGCCGCAAGACCGCTCACCACCCTGCGCAACGTCGCCGTCATCGCGGCGCTCCCCCTTCTGCTCGCTTCGTGCGGCTACGGCTCCGACGCCAAGACCGACGAGAAGAAGGTGGCCGCCGAGGGCAAGAAGCTCTCGGCCGACACGGTCCGGCTCGGCTACTTCCCGAACCTGACGCACGCCACCGCGCTGGTGGGCGACCAGGAAGGCATCCTGCAGAAGGAGCTGGGCGGCACGCAGTTGAAGGTCTCCACCTTCAACGCCGGGCCCTCCGAGATCGAAGCCCTGAACGCCGACTCGATCGACATCGGCTTCATCGGCCCCTCGCCCTCGATCAACGGCTACACCAAGTCCAAGGGCAAGAACCTCCGCATCATCGCCGGATCCGCCTCAGGCGGCGTGAAGCTCGTCGTCAACCCCGCCAAGATCAAGACCCTCGACGACATCAAGGGCAAGCGGATCGCCACCCCCCAGCTCGGCAACACCCAGGACGTCGCCTTCCTCAACTGGATCTCCGAAAAGGGCTGGAAGGTCGACGCCCAGAGCGGCAAGGGCGACGTCTCCGTCCTGCGCACGGACAACAAGGTCACCCCCGACGCCTACAAGTCCGGCTCCATCGACGGCGCCTGGGTCCCCGAACCCACCGCCTCCAAGCTCGTCAGCGAAGGCGCCAAGGTCCTCCTCGACGAATCCACCCTCTGGCCCGACAAGAAGTTCGTCATCACGAACATCATCGTGTCCCAGAAGTTCCTCACCGAGCACCCCGACGTCGTCGAGGCGGTGCTGCGGGGCTCGTCGAAGACGAACGAGTGGATCAACGCCAACCCCGACAAGGCCAAGGCGTCCGCCAACACCAAGCTCAAGGAGCTCAGCGGAAAGCCCCTCGGCGCCGAGGTCATCGACGCCGCCTGGCCGTCCATCCAGTTCACCGACGACCCGCTCGCCGCGACCCTCCAGGCCCAGGCCGACCACGCCGTCAAGGCCGGTCTGCTCAAGCAGCCCGACCTGAACGGCATCTACGACCTGCGCACCCTGAACAAGATCCTCAAGGGCGCCGGCAAGCCCGAGATCAGCGACGCCGGCCTCGGCGCCAAGTAGGCCACGCAGGCGTAAGCGGAAGCGATCACCCCGGCGGCACGAGTCGCCGGGGTGATCGGCGTACAGTGCCCGTGTGCCGTCGTACAGCATTGGGCAGGCCGCAGCGCTGCTCGGGGTGAGTTCGGAGACCGTCCGCCGTTGGGCCGACGCCGGTCGGCTGGTCATGGACCGCGACGGCTCCGGCAACCGGGTGATCGACGGGGCGAGTCTGGCGGCCTTCGCCAAGGACCGGGGCGCCGGGGCGCACGCCGTCGCGGAGGACCTGCCCACCTCCGTACGCAACTCCTTCGTCGGGATCGTGACCTCCGTCCGGGTCGACGACGTGGCCGCGCAGGTGGAGATCCAGGCCGGTCCGCACCGGCTCGTGTCGATGGTGACCCGGGAGTCGGTCGAGGAGCTCGGGCTCGACGTCGGCGTCACGGTCACCGCCCGCGTGAAATCGACGAACGTCCACATCGACCTCCGCTGAGCACGGAGCTGTACGAGGCTGCCCACGCGAGCGGCGCCGCCGAGGAGCTGGGGGCGGACGGCCACTGGGGCGGGTCGCCCGGTCGGTCGCGTTCAACGCCCAGTGGTTGCCGCGTTCCGCCGGTACCGGCTGCCGCAGTACGCCGATGTCCCGCGCACCGAGGTCCACTTCACGCAGACGACGGACGCGATCGGTCCGCTGGGCGCGCGAGGTGGTGAGCGGCACCCGGCCGGGCTTCGACCCGGCCCGGCGCAAGGACAGGTCCCGCTTCCTGCTGGCGGTGAGCGGGGGCGACGGCCATCACACCGTGCTGTCATGGGCGGAGATCGACGCGGACTTCGGCGACGCGCCCATGCTGCTCGCGACGCGGATGGACGGCGCGGACCTCGACGACGCGGGCGCCCAGCTGGTCGTCCCGTCCGACCGTTGCGGGGCGCGGTACATCAGCGCCGTCACCAGGATCTGGGTCGGCACGTGCCGGCCACCGGCGGACGGGGACGCCTGAGGAACCTCCTGAGGAGCCCATGCGCGGGAGTTGCCCGCCGCGGGGGCATTCACCTCGGGAGTCGTTCGTCGCAGGAGTCGTTCGTCGCTATCTCCAACGCGCCTCGCATTCGCGATGGAGAGACCCACAGACTTGTTGCAGATGCCAGCTCGATCGCTCTACGGTGTCGCACATGCAGTCCTACACCATCGGCCAGGCGGCCCGTCTGCTCGGCGTCAGCCCCGACACCGCGCGGCGCTGGGCCGACGCCGGCCGCGTCGCGACCCATCGCGACGAGAGCGGCCGTCGGCTGATCGACGGGGGCGACCTGGCCGCCTTCTCCGTGGAGCTCGCCCAGAGCGACGGCGAGGACGACGCGTCCTACACCTCGGCGCGCAACGCCTTCCCCGGCATCGTCACCGGGATCAAGCTCGGTGACATCGCGGCACAGGTCGAGATCCAGGCGGGCCCGCACCGGCTCGTCTCCCTGCTGACCCGCGAGGCCGTCGAGGAGCTGGGACTGGAAGTCGGTATGCAGGCCACCGCCCGCGTGAAGTCGACCAGCGTGCACATCGACCGCACCTGACCACTGAACCCTCACGCACTCTCCGAGCGGCGGCGTCCGTCACCGACGCGGCTCGTCATGACCACAAGGAGCCTTCCCATGTCCCGCACCCTCACGTTCACCGGACGCCGGGCCGCCGTGGCCGTCGCCACCGTCGCGCTGCTCGTCCCGCTCGCCGCCTGCGGCGAGGAGGGGGCCGCGAAGGACGCCGGCGCCTCCAAGGGCGGCACGCCCCAGGCCAACCTGACGGTCCTGGCCGCCGCGTCGCTCACCGACGTCTTCAGGACGGCGGGCGCCGCGTACGAGAAGTCCCACCCGGGCACCGAGGTCACCTTCTCCTTCGCCGGTTCGCAGGAGCTGGTCGCGCAGGTCGCGCAGGGTTCGCCCGCCGACGCGCTGGTCACCGCCGACACCAAGAGCATGGACAAGGTCAAGGCGGACACCGGCACCCCGGCGGTCATCGCCAAGAACCGGCTCGTCATCGCCACCGTCGAGGGCAACCCGCACAAGGTCGACGAGCTGAAGGACCTCGCCGACACCAAGCTGAAGGTCGTGCTCGCAGCGCCGGAGGTGCCCGCGGGCAAGTACAGCCAGAAGATCCTCGACGCCCAGAAGATCACGGTGAAGCCGGTCTCCCAGGAGCCGAACGTCCGCGCCGTGCTCAGCAAGGTCGAGCTGGGCGAGGCCGACGCCGGGCTCGTCTACAAGACCGACGCCGCGAGCGCCGAGGACAAGGTCGACGCCGTCGAGATCCCCGACGCGCAGAACGCGATCGCCGAGTACCCGGCGGCCACGCTCAAGGACTCCAAGAACGCCGAGGCCGCCGCCGCCTTCGTCGCGTGGCTGTCCTCGCCCGAGGGGCAGAAGATCCTCCAGGACGCCGGCTTCCAGAAGCCGTAGCCCCGGAAGAAGCCGAGGGGGTGGGGACTGCCCGATCCGGGGGGACGGTCAGTCCCCACCCCCTCCTCCGCTCCACCCGAACCCGCAGGAACCACCGATGAAACGAACCGGCGGCCGCACCACCGGCCCCCGCGCGCCCCTCGCCCTGGCCGTCCCGGCCCTGGCGGCCGTGGCGTTCCTGCTGCTGCCGCTGCTCGGCATCCTCGTACGGACCCCGTGGGGCGAACTCGGCGACCACCTCGGCTCGCCCGGCACCGTCGAGGCCCTGCGGCTCTCGCTGGTCGTGTCGTTCTGGTCGCTCGGCCTCTCCCTGGTCCTGGGCGTGCCCCTGGCCTGGCTGCTCGCACGCGTCTCGTTTCCCGGGAAGGCGATCGTCCGCTCGCTGGTCCTGCTGCCGATGGTGCTGCCACCGACGGTCGGCGGGGTGGCGCTGCTCCTCGCGTTCGGCCGCCGCGGGCTGCTCGGCCCCTGGCTGGAGAACACCTTCGGCATCACCCTCCCCTTCCACACCTCGGGCGCGGTCGTCGCGGCCACCTTCGTGGCGATGCCGTTCCTCGTCATCAGCCTGGAAGGCGCGCTGGGCGGGCTTCGGCCCCGGTACGAGGAGACGGCGGCCTCGCTCGGCGCGTCTCCGGTACGGGTCTTCTTCACCGTCACCCTGCCGATGGTGGCGCCCGGGCTGATCGCGGGCGCGGCCCTGACCTGGGCCCGGGCGCTCGGCGAGTTCGGCGCCACGATCACCTTCGCGGGGAACCTGCCGGGCACCACGCAGACGCTGCCGCTCCAGGTGTACCTGCTGCTCCAGGACGAGCCGGAGGCGGCGACCTCGGTCTCCCTCCTGCTGCTCGCGATCGCGATGGCGGTGCTGATCGCGCTCCGGGGCCGGTGGACCGGCATCCCGTCCGACCGCCCGCGCCGGACCGCGCCCCCGGCGGACGAGGCCACGCCGGCCGAGGCCACGCCGGACGGGCCGCCGCCCGCCCTGGACGTACCGGAGCAGGCGTCCGCGCCCGGGGAACAGTGGTCGCTCCGGGCCGAGGTCACCGGCTTCACCCAGCTCTCCCTGGACGCCGCGCCCGGCACGACGATCGCCGTCGTGGGGCCCAACGGCGCAGGGAAGACCACCCTGCTGCGCGCGCTCCTCGGCCTCACCCCGCGGGCCCACGCCGCGCTCCGCCTCGGTGACATCGAGGTCACCGACCTTCCGCCGCACCGCCGGCACGTCGCCTGGGTCCCGCAGGACGGCGCCCTCTTCCCGCACATGACCGCCCTCGCGAACACCGCGTACGGCCTGCGCGTCCAGGGTGTCTCCCGGGCCGAGGCCAGGCGCGCCGCCCAGCAGTGGCTGGACCGGCTCGGCGTGGGGCACCTCGCCCACCGCCGCCCTGCGCAGCTCTCCGGCGGTCAGGCCCAGCGCGTGGCGCTGGCCAGGGCGCTCGCGGCCCGGCCCCGGCTGCTGGTCCTCGACGAGCCGCTCGCCGCCCTCGACCAGACCACCCGGGCCCATGTCCGGCACACCCTGCGCACCCACCTCCAGGACTTCGGCGGCGTCTGCCTGATCGTCACCCACGACCCCGTGGAGGCCGTCTCCCTCGCGGACCGCGTGCTCGTCCTCGACGAGGGCCGCGCGCTCCAGGACGACACCCCGGCCGAGGTCACCCGGCACCCGCGCTCCCCCTGGGTCGCCCGGATGCTCGGCCGCAACGCCTGGCCCGGCACCGCCACCCCCGACGGCCTCGCCCTCGCGGGCGGCGGCACCCTCGTCGTCGCCGACCCCCTCCCGACGGGCACCGAGGCCCTCGCCGTCATCGCCCCCGAGGCCGTCTCCCTCCACCGCGAGCGGCCCGGCGGAAGCCCCCGTAACGTCTGGCCCGGCACGGTCCGGGAGATCACCACGAGCGGCAGCCGGCTCCGCGTCCTCGTCACCTCCGACCGGACCCCCGACCTGGTCGCCGAGATCACCCCCCAGGCCGCGGCCGACCTCGGCCTCGCCGACGGGACCCCGGTCTGGACGAGCGTGAAGGCGACCGAGGCGACCGTCGTACCCCTCTGAGAAGTGCCGTGCGGGCGGGGAGTCCGAAACGGCCGAGTCCGCCCTGCCGTCCCCATGCCACTGGCGCCCATGGCACTGAGTGTGTTTTGCTGAGGGTACTCAGTGCCACAAGCCTTAGGGGAGCTCACCATCATGGGCAAGGACTTCGACCTGTATCGCCTGTCGGAGGAGCACGAGATGCTCCGGGAGACGGTCCGCGCGCTGGCGGAGGCGAAGATCACGCCGTTCGCCGCGGCAGTCGACGAGGAGGCCCGGTTCCCGCACGAGGCGCTGCAGGCGCTGGTCGCGGCCGACCTGCACGCGGTGCACGTGCCGGAGTCGTACGGGGGTGCGGGCGCGGACGCACTGGCGACCGTGATCGTGATCGAGGAGGTCGCGCGGGCGTGCGGTTCGTCCTCGCTGATCCCCGCGGTGAACAAGCTCGGCTCGCTGCCCGTGATCCTGTCGGGCTCGGAGGAGCTGAAGAAGACCTACCTCGGTCCGCTGGCGCGCGGTGAGGCGATGTTCTCGTACTGCCTGTCGGAGCCGGACGCCGGCTCCGACGCGGCCGGGATGAAGACCCGCGCGGTCCGCGACGGCGACACCTGGGTGCTCAACGGGGTGAAGCGGTGGATCACCAACGCCGGTGAGTCGGAGTTCTACACGGTGATGGCCGTCACCGACCCCGAGAAGCGGTCCAAGGGCATCTCCGCGTTCGTGGTGGAGAAGGGCGACGAGGGCGTCTCCTTCGGCGCGCCGGAGAAGAAGCTCGGCATCAAGGGCTCCCCGACCCGCGAGGTCTACCTCGACAACGTCCGTATCCCCGCCTCGCGGATGATCGGCGCGGAAGGCACCGGCTTCGCCACCGCGATGAAGACCCTCGACCACACCCGCATCACCATCGCCGCGCAGGCCCTCGGCATCGCGCAGGGCGCCCTCGACTACGCCAAGGGCTACGTCCAGGAGCGCAAGCAGTTCGGCAAGCCGATCGCCGACTTCCAGGGCGTGCAGTTCATGCTCGCCGACATGGCCATGAAGCTCGAGGCCGCCCGCCAGCTCACCTACGCGGCCGCCGCCAAGTCCGAGCGCGTCGACGGCGACCTCACCTTCTTCGGCGCCGCCGCGAAGTGCTTCGCCTCCGACGTCGCGATGGAGGTCACCACCGACGCCGTCCAGCTCCTCGGCGGCTACGGCTACACCCGTGACTACCCCGTCGAGCGCATGATGCGTGACGCCAAGATCACCCAGATCTACGAGGGCACCAACCAGGTCCAGCGCATCGTCATGGCCCGCAACCTCCCGTAACCGTCCGTCACTTGACCGCTTGACCGTTTGAAAGGAGCCAGGCCGTGACCCTGAGGATCGCTGTCTGTGTGAAGTACGTACCCGACGCGACCGGTGACCGCGGCTTCGCCGACGACCTGACGGTCGACCGCGACGAGGTCGACGGTCTGCTCTCGGAGCTGGACGAGTACGCCGTCGAGCAGGCGCTGCGCATCTCCGAGGAGTCCGACGACGCCGAGGTCACCGTGGTGACGGTCGGCCCGGACGACGCCAAGGACGCGCTGCGCAAGGCGCTGTCGATGGGCGCCGACAAGGCCGTCCACGTCAACGACGACGACATCCACGGCACCGACGTGATCGGCACCTCCGCCGTCCTCGCCAAGGCCCTGGAGAAGACCGGTTTCGACCTGGTCATCTGCGGCATGGCGTCGACCGACGGCACGATGGGTGTGCTGCCGGCGCTGCTCGCCGAGCGGCTGAGCCTCCCCCAGGTCACCCTGCTCTCCGAGGTCTCCGTCGAGGACGGCACGGTCAAGGGCCGCCGCGACGGCGACGCCGCCACCGAGCTCGTCGAGGCCCCGCTGCCCGCCGTCGTCTCGGTCACCGACCAGTCCGGCGAGGCCCGTTACCCCTCCTTCAAGGGGATCATGGCGGCCAAGAAGAAGCCGGTCGAGGAGCTGGACCTGGACGACCTCGGCATCGACGCCGACGAGGTCGGCCTCGCCGGGTCGTGGACCCTCGTCGAGTCGGCCACGGCGCGCCCGGCCCGTACGCAGGGCACGATCGTCACCGACGAGGGCGACGGCGGCAAGCAGCTCGCCGCGTTCCTCGCCACCCAGAAGTTCATCTGACCCACCGTCACTACCGTTCAGGAGCAAGGAATCATGGCTGAGATCCTGGTTCTCGTGGACCACGCCGACGGTGCGGTCCGCAAGCCGGCGCTCGAACTGCTCACGCTGGCCCGCCGGATCGGCGAGCCGACGGCCGTCGTGCTCGGCGCCGGCGAGGCCGCCGCGTCGATCGCCGCGACCGCCGGCGAGTACGGCGCTGCCACCGTGTACGTCGCGGACGGCGCCGAGTTCACCGAGCAGCTCGTCGTGCCGAAGGTCGACGCGCTCACCCAGATCGCGCAGGACAAGGGTGTCGCCGCCGTCCTGGTGACGTCCTCGGGCGAGGGCAAGGAGATCGCCGCGCGCGTCGCCCTGCGCCTCGGCTCGGGTCTGATCACCGACGCCGTGGAGCTGGAGGCCGGTGACGAGGGCCCGGTCGCGACCCAGTCCGTCTTCGCCGCCTCGTACGCGGTGAAGTCGCGGGTCTCGCACGGCGTGCCGGTCATCACCGTCAAGCCCAACTCCGCCGCCCCGGAGGCCGCCCCGGCCGCCGGTACGGTCGAGAACGTCACCGTCGCCTTCACCGGCAACGCCGCCACGGTCGTCTCGCGCACCCCGCGCGTCTCCACCGGCCGCCCCGAGCTGACCGAGTCCGCGATCGTGGTCTCCGGCGGTCGTGGTGTCGGCGCGGCCGAGGGCTTCGAGGTCGTCGAGAAGCTCGCGGACTCCCTCGGTGCGGCCGTCGGCGCCTCGCGTGCCGCCGTCGACGCCGGCTGGTACCCGCACTCCAACCAGGTGGGCCAGACCGGCAAGCAGGTCTCGCCCCAGCTGTACATCGCGGCGGGCATCTCCGGCGCGATCCAGCACCGGGCGGGCATGCAGACGTCGAAGACGATCGTGGCCGTCAACAAGGACGCGGAGGCCCCGATCTTCGATCTGGTGGACTACGGCGTGGTCGGCGACCTCTTCGAGGTCCTGCCGCAGCTGACCGACGAGATCGGCGCGCGGTAGGGACCCTGGGGACCTGGGGACACTCCCCCGGCGAAAGGAAGGGCCCGGTGGCACTCTGTGCCACCGGGCCCTTCCTCTGTGCGTCGTGTACGCGGCTCAGATCCAGCCGTCGAGGGGGACCTCCTCGCAGAGCCGGACGACCGGCTCGTGCCCCGGCACCGCGGCCAGGGAGGAGAGCCTGACGCGGACGCCGGGGCGTACCGCGTGCGGCGGTCCGTCGACCCGGCACCGGACGACGAATCCCTCGGCCATGTGGACCGGCCAGAGGTCGTTGTCGGCCGCGGCGACCCCGCGGCGTACGGAGATCACGCCCTCACCCTCGCTGCGTTCGGGAGCGAGGTCGGTCGACCCGCAGGTCGGACAGAGCAGGCGCTGGAAGGTCGTGGTGTTGCACCAGCGACAGAGCTGGTAGTAGAGCTCGGCGTCGGCGGCCGATTCCTCGGTCCGGACGGCGGTGCTCCCGTTCCTCAGTCCCATGGACCCGGTGTGGAACACGATGCGTTCTCCTTGCACTCGGCGGCTCGACCGTGCATGGAGCAAAGATATGGCACTGAGTGCCAGCAAATAAAGACCTCAGTTCCCTCAATTGATGATACTGAGATCCCCGCCGAAGATCCTGAGCCCTCCTGGGAACCTCTCAGCTGTCGCCGAGGCTCGACTCCACCTCGCGCACCACCCGCCACATCGGCGTGGACCGCTTGGTGATCACCACCACGACGTCCTCGGCATCCTCGCCCGGACCGCCCGCACCCTCGACCGCCTCACCGGTCCAGGTGGCGCGGACGAATTCCAGGGCCCGGTCCACCTCGGCCAGCGGATCGCCCTCGCCGCCCGAGCGCAGCCAGTGGCGCAGCGCGTGGTTGTGCGCGGCGACGACCGAGGCGGCGACCACGTTGGCCCGCAGGGTGCCGTCGCGCCGGTCGGCCCAACGGGTCCGCAGATAGTCGCCGAGCGTCTTCTCGTACCGCCAGACGACCGAGAGTTCGTACGTCCGCAGGCCCGTCACCTCGCGGGTGAGGCGGTAGCGCTGGACGGAGAACGTGGGGTTCTCGGCGTACATCCGCATGACGAGGCGGGTGGCGTCGCAGATCCTGACCAGCGGGTCGTCCGTGTCCGCGCTCGCGGCGAGGAACTCGGTCATGTCGGCGAGGCTCTGCTCGTGGTCGGGGAAGACCACGTCCTCCTTCGACGGGAAGTACCGGAAGAAGGAGCGCCGGCCGACCCCGGCGAGGGTGACGATGTCGTCGACGGTGGTCTGCTCGTACCCGCGCTCCAGGAAGAGCTGGAAGGCCGCGGCGATGAGGGAGTCCCGCATCGCGGGCTTCGTGGAGTTCGTCGAGGCTGTTCCCATGGCCCGAACCTAACATCCGACGGACGGCCCCGCGGCACTTGGTGCCAGCTTTCACCGGCACCAAGTGCTCTCGCTACGGGAGGCTCAGCGGGCCGCCATCCGCAGCGCGCCGTCCATCCGGATCGTCTCGCCGTTCAGGTAGTCGTGCTCGGCGACCATCGTGACGAGCCTGGCGTACTCCTCCGGACGGGCCAGGCGCTGCGGGAAGGTCACGCTCGCACCGAGCCCGGCGCGGATCTCCTCGCTGAACCCGGCCATCATCGGGGTGTCGACGATGCCGGGCGCGATGGTGACGACCCGGATGCCGAACTGGGCGAGGTCGCGGGCGGCGGTGACGGTCATCCCGGCGACGCCCGCCTTGGAGGCGGCGTACGCGATCTGGCCGACCTGGCCCTCGAAGGCGGCGATCGAGGCGGTGTTGACGACGAGTCCGCGCTGACCGTTCTCGTCCGGCTCCCGGCGGGCGATGACCTCGGCGGCAAGGCGCATCACGTTGAAGGTCCCGAGCAGGTTGACGTTCAGGACCGTACGGAAGAGGTCGAGGTCGTGCGGGCCCTTACGGCCCAGGATGCGGGCGGAGGGGGCGATGCCCGCGCAGTTGACGGCGAGCCTCAGCTCGGCGCCGTCGGCCTCGATCCGCGCGAGCGCCTCGCGGACCGGCCCCTCCTCGGTGACGTCGGCCGCGAACAGGGTGACGCCGTCGGGCAGGGGTCCTGCCGCCGCGACGGCCTTGTCCAGGTCCAGGCCGTAGACGGTGGCGCCGCGGGCGGCGAGTGCGGCGGCGGTGGCGGCGCCGAGGCCGGAAGCGGCGCCGGTGACGAGCGCGGCGGAGCCGGCGATGTCCATGGAACTCCTCGAAACGTCAGCGGGGATCGGTTGCGTCGATGAAAGGGCGGAGTGCGGTGGGTCAGCGGGCGAGCTGGCGGCTGATGACCAGCCGCTGGATCTGGTTGGTGCCCTCGAAGATCTGCATGATCTTGGCCTCGCGCATGTAGCGCTCGACCGGGAAGTCGCGGGTGTAGCCATACCCGCCGAGGACCTGGACGGCGTCCGTGGTCACCTTCATGGCCGCGTCCGTGGCGGTCAGCTTGGCCACGGAGGCCTGGCGGCTGAAGGGGCGGCCGAGGTCGCGGCGCCTGGCCGCGTCGAGGTAGGTGGCGCGGGCGGAGTCGACGGCGGCGGCCATGTCGGCCAGGAGGAAGCCGAGCCCCTGGTGGTCGACGATCTTCCGGCCGAAGGTGGTGCGCTCGTTGGCGTAGTCGACGGCGGCGTCGAGGGCGGCCTGGGCGAGCCCGGTGGCGCAGGCGGCGATGCCGAGGCGGCCGGAGTCGAGCGCGCTGAAGGCGATCTGGAGCCCCTGGCCCTCGTCGCCGATGAGCCGGTCGGCGTCGAGGACCGCCCCGTCCCAGTGGGCGGAGGTGGTGGGGACGGCCTGGAGGCCCATCTTCCGCTCGGGCTTGCCGAAGGAGAGGCCCTCGGTCTCGCCGGGGGCGAGGAAGCAGGAGATGCCGTGGCTTCCGGGGGCGGTGCGGGCGAAGAGGGCGTAGAAGCCGGCCTTGCCGCCGTGGGTGATCCACGCCTTGGTGCCGGTGACGCGGTACGCGGCGCCGTTGGGGCCGTCGTCCACGCGCTCGGCCTTGCAGGAGAGGGCGGCCGCGTCGGAGCCCGCCTGGGGCTCGGAGAGGCTGTAGCCGCCGATGGTCTCGCCGGCGAGCATCGCGGGGAGCCAGCGCTCCTTCTGCTCGGCGGTGCCGAAGGAGTGCAGGGGGTGGCAGGCGAGCGTGTGGACGCTGGTGGCGACCGCGACGGCCGCCCAGCGCGCCGCCAGCTCCTCCAGGACCTGGAGGTACACCTCGTACGGCTGGCCTCCGCCGCCGAACTCCTCGGGGTAGGCGAGACCGAGCAGTCCGGCCCGGCCGAGCGTGCTGAACAGGCCTTCGGGGTACGTCTCGGCGGCCTCGTGCTCGTCCACGCGGGGAGAGAGCTCCTTGTCGGCGATCTCCCGGGTGAGGGCGATGAGGTCCGCTGCCTCGGGGGTGGGAAGCAGGCGGTCGACATCCATGGCGACTCTCCATTGACATTCAGCCGCTCGGCACCGGCGAAACGGTACTGGGAGCGGTACGGCAGTACCGTTGAGCGTAGCGCAGAAGGGTTCCGCCGTAACCCCCCGAACGGGTCGACCGGCATACTGTTCAGGTGATCGACACTTCCGCCGCCGGCGCCCCCAAGCTGACGGGCCGCGGCGCGGCCCGCCGGTCAGCCCTGTTCGAGGAGCTGGTGGCCCTCCTGGTCGGCGAGGGCTTCGCGCAGCTGACCCTGGACGATCTCGCGGCCCGGCTGCGCTGCTCCAAGCGCACGCTCTACGGCCTCGCGGACAGCAAGGAACAGCTCGTCAGGGCCGCCGTGGTCCACTTCTTCCGGCGCGCGACCACCCGCGTCGAGGCGGTCCTCGCGGCGGAGCAGGACCCGGCCGAGCGGCTGGCCGCCTATCTGCGCGCGGTCGCGGCCGAACTCGCCCCGGTCTCCCCGCAGTTCTTCGACGACGTGGCCGCCTTCGAACCGGCCGCCGAGGTCTACGAGCGCAACACCCGCGCGGCGGCGGGGCGGGTGCAGCAGCTGATCGAGGAGGGCGTGCGCGCGGGCGTCTTCCGCGAGGTCCACGTCTCCTTCGCGGCCGACGTGATCGCCTCGGTCATGGTCCGCATCCAGCAGCGACAGGTCGCCGCGGCGACCGGCCTCGCGGACGCGGAGGCGTACGGCCAGCTGGCGGAGCTGCTCCTGAACGGCCTGCGGAAGAGCTGAGCCCCCTGGCGGGCGGGCTGCCGCCACCCGCCGCCCGGGCACTCCGCGATGCGGGAGTGCCCGGTGACCCGGTGGCCCGATGGCCCGATGGCCCGATGGCCCGCGACCCGGTGACCCGTGACCCGTACGGGATCGTCTAGAACTCGTCGCAGGTGTGCGGCAGTCGGGGCGTCTGCAGCGCCGCGTCGAGCGTGGCCGCCGCGCCCGGTGTGTGCTCCTCCACGAGGCCCGCCGCCACCAGGTCCACGACCTCCGTACCGCCGAGGTAGCAGGCGCCGAGGTCCCGTACGTCGAAGGAGAGGTCGACCGGGTCACCGGTCGGCTCGTACCGCGCCCCGTCCGGGCCCGAAGTGAGGCGGAAGCGGCCGGAGTTGGCGGGGAGACGGCTGTCGTGCACCTCCAGGACGAGATCGGCGGGGGCGGCCCAGGTCCGGGCCGTCAGCGCCGCGCGGACGTCGACGAGGCGTACCCGGAGCGCAGGGAACTGCCCGGTCACCCGCACCTGGTCACGGTCGGCGGCGAAGAGCAGCAGCGGGTCGTCGAGCGGCCTGCCCCAGGCGCGGACGGTGCCGGTCAGGTCGATCGAGGCGAGGTAGCGCCAGAGCGCGGCGGCGACGGCCGGGGTGTCGGCCTCCACCTCGTCGACGCGGACCACGCCCGGGGTGCGGGTGTCCTCGTTCTCGCCCTTGGTGCGGTAGACGGCGTATCCGGCGACCGGGTCGCCGAGCGCGACGACCCGGGCGGGCGACAGCTCGTCGTCCTCCTCGTCCTCGTCGCGCAGCCACTCGCCGGTCCAGCGCAGCTCGTCCCGGGCGATCCGGCCCGCCCGGAGCCCGCGGGTGGCCTCGAAGCAGGGCCCGACGACGGCGGGGGCGTCCGCCGGGTCGATCAGCCGCAGCGGGCGCTCGTCGGGGTCGATCCGCAGGGCGAGCGGCCGCCGGGAGTCGATCTCGACGGTCAGGCCCTGAGTGGCGGGGCCGAACCCGAACCGACCGTAGATGGCGTCCTCGGAGGCCCAGAGGGCGGCGAGCGGCACGCCCCGCTCCGCGTACCGCCGGAACACCTCGGCGATCAGGGCGGAGAGCACCCCGCGCCGCCGGTGCGTGGGGGCGACGGAGACCAGCGTCAGGCCGGGACAGGGCAGATCGCCGCCGGGTACGGAGAGAGTGAAGGGGAACGCCGCGACGAAGCCGACGAGTCGGTCGCCCTCGTACGCGCCGATCCGTTCGCAGGGCGCCAGCATGTCGCGGTGGTGCTTGCGCCGCTCTTCCTCGGGACGCTCATGGAAGACGAGGTACGAGAGATCGAGGGCACGGTCGAGATGCGCTTCGGGTACGTCGCGAATGTCCATGATCACGACCCTAACCGGCGGCCCGGAGGGGTACGTCACGGTTTTCCGTGCCCCGGACCTGACCGGCGGCCGCGCGGGGCAGGATCGGCGGAAGGGCGAGCCGTACGAGTTCCAACGCCTGGGCCGGGAACCAGTCCCCGGCCTTCGGGTCCACGGTCCCGCGCTCGGGGTCCTTCGGACCGGCCGTCCCGCGCAGACAGTGACCGTCGGACTCCCCCGGCGTCTTGATCCAGAGCTTGGCGTCGTGGAGCGGGTCGCCGGTCGCGGCCGTGGGCCGGGGGCCGAGTCCGCGCCCGGGCGGATTGCACCACTCCTGCGGGTCGGCGTGGACGCCGGCCTTCGGGATCCAGGGGCCGCGGCCCGCGCGGCTGGTGTCGGTGACGAAGTGGGCGCGGTCGGCGGCGGGGCCCGCGGCATGGGTGGTCAGCCAGGCGCGGGCGTCGGCGCGGGGCAGGCTCCGCTCGGGGCAGTCGGCGGGATCGCCGGCCCGGGCGACATGCGCGAGGCAGCCCGAGACGAGGGTGCCGTACCAGGAGCTGTCGGCGTCGGAGTGGTAGTGGGAGACGTTGACGGAGAAGCCGGTGGCGCGGTCGACGCCGGCCTTGACGAGTCGGGGCACGACGGTCTCGACGGTGTGCCAGCCGGGGTGTCCCGCGTCGATGTAGACGGCGGTGCCCGCGAGCGGTTCGAGGGTGTCGACGGCGTGGCGTACGGCGGTGTAGCGGGCGGCTGTCCGGGTCCCGGCGCTGTCGTCCTGGCCGCAGTCGGAGGGCAGCAGGGCGATGCCGTCGGGTTCGAGGACCACGAGGGCGCGGTGGGTGCCGATACCCCGGGCGACGGCGTCGGTCCAGGCGGTGTACGCCGCGTCGGTGGAGGCGCCGCCCGCGGAGTACTGGGCGCAGTCGCGGCCGGGGGCGTTGTAGAGCACGAGGAGGGGCACGGTGCCCTCGCGCGCGGCGGTCTCGACGGTGGTGCGGGCGGCGCGCTCGACCTCGGCGGGGGTGCTGTCCACCAGCCAGACGGCGTGCGGGGCGCGGACCATGGCGAGCAGTCCTGCGGCGGTGCGCACGTCCCCGCGCGCCAGCAGCTCGCGGTGCTGGGTGAGGGCGGCCGGGTTGGGGGCGGGGGCGTGGAGGTGGACGGGGTCCGGCGGGGCGCCGTCGGCCTTCACCGGCAGCAGGGCGGCGGCGAGGAGGGCGAGGGCAGCGGCGGCGAGGATCAGGAGCCGCACGGACCGGACGCGGTCGGGCACGAGCGACGCGGAGGCGGGGGGTACGGGCGCGGGTGCCGAAAATGCCGGCGGCTCGGGCGCGGGGAGTACGGGCGGCGCGGACACGCGGGATGGGGGCGCGGTGCGGGTGGACGGGACGGCGGTGGAGCGGTGGCGCATGGATGACGTCCTCTCGGCGCGCCCCGTCAGCGGGAGCGCTCCCGCGAGCGTCTCCCCACCGCTCCGTACCCGTCAATGACTCGAAAGGCTGGCGTGACTGCCCGTCAGGCGACGGAACCTATCCGTCCGTCGGGTGCGCGCGGTCCGTCGTGGTGGATCGGGGTGTGGGCGCCGGTGAGCGAGACACCGGTGCCGCCACGGCGGTTGGCGACGATCTCGGCCGCGATGGAGAGGGCCGTCTCCTCCGGGGTGCGGGCACCCAGGTCGAGCCCTATGGGGGAGCGCAGACGGGCGAGTTCGAGTTCGGTGACGCCGACCTCGCGCAGCCGCTTGTTGCGGTCCTCGTGGGTGCGGCGGGAGCCCATCGCGCCGACGTAGGCGACGGGCAGCTTCAGAGCCGCTTCGAGGAGCGGGACGTCGAACTTGGCGTCGTGGGTGAGCACGCACAGGACGGTGCGGCCGTCCACCTCCGTGGACTCCAGGTAGCGGTGCGGCCATTCGACGACGATCTCGTCGGCCTCGGGGAAGCGGGCCGGGGTCGCGAAGACGGGCCGGGCGTCGCACACGGTGACGTGGTAGCCGAGGAACTTGCCGACCCGGACGAGGGCGGAGGCGAAGTCGATGGCGCCGAAGACGATCATGCGCGGGGCGGGGACGGAGGACTCGACGAGGAGGGTGAGCGGCTGTCCGCAGCGGCTGCCGTCCTCGCCGATCTCGACGGTGCCGGTGCGGCCCGCGTCCAGCATGGCGAGCGCCTCGCCGGCGGCCGTGCGGTCGAGCGCGGGGTGGCCGCCGAGGGCGCCTTCGTACGATCCGTCGGGACGGACCAGGAGGGCCCGGCCCATCAGCTCCGCGGGTCCTTCGACGATCCTGGCGAGGGCCGCCGCCTCTCCCGAGACGGCGGCGGCCAGGGCGGCGGGGTAGACCCCGCCGCGGACCGGGGTGACGAGGATGTCGATGATGCCGCCGCAGGTCAGACCGACGGCGAAGGCGTCCTCGTCGCTGTAGCCGAAGCGCTCGACGACGGTGGTGCCGTCTTCGAGGGCCTGTTGGCACAGTTCGTAGACCGCGCCCTCCACACACCCGCCGGAGACCGAGCCGATCGCCGTGCCGTCGCTGTCGACGGCGAGCGCGGCGCCCGGCTGCCGGGGCGCGCTGCCGCCGACCGCCACGACGGTGGCGACGGCGAACTCGCGTCCCTGCTCGACCCACCGGTTCAGCTCTTCGGCGATGTCCAGCATCTCGAACTCCTCAGATGTGTGTGTGGAGGGCGGCGGCAGGGCGTCAGCCGACGCCGAGCCAGCTCTCGATCGGATGGATCGCGAAGTACACGATGAAGATCGCGGTCAGGCCCCACATGAAGGCCCCCACTTCGCGTGCCTTGCCCTGCGCCACCTTGATGACGGCGTAGGAGATGACACCGGCCGCGACACCCGTGGTGATGGTGTACGTGAACGGCATCAGGACCACGGTGAGGAACACCGGGATCGCCACGGAGCGGTCGCTCCAGTCGACGTGCTTCGCGTTCTGCATCATCATCGCGCCGATGACGACCAGGGCCGCGGAGGCGACCTCGGCGGGCACGATCGCGGTGAGCGGGGTGAAGAAGAGGCAGGCCGCGAAGAAGGCGCCGGTGACGACGGAGGAGAGACCCGTACGGGCACCCTCGCCGACGCCGGTGGCCGATTCGACGAAGACCGTCTGGCCGGAGCCGCCGCCGACACCACCGATGACACCGCCGGCGCCGTCGATGAACAGGGCCTTGGAGAGGCCCGGCATCCGGCCCTTGTCGTCCGCGAGGTTGGCCTCGGAGCCGACGCCGATGATCGTGGCCATGGCGTCGAAGAAGCCGGCCAGGACCAGGGTGAAGACGATCATGGTGATCGTGATGTAGCCGACGTCGCCCCAGCCGCTGAAGGACACTTCGCCGATGAGCGAGAAGTCCGGTGTGGAGACGGCGCTGCCGTTGAGCTCCGGGGCGCCGGAGAACCAGGCGCCCGCGCCCTTGGCCGGGATGTCGGCGACGGCGTTGACGATCAGAGCTATGACCGTACCGGCGACGATGCCGATCAGGATGGCGCCGGGGATGTTGCGCGCCTGAAGGGCGAAGATCAGAAGCAGGGTGACCGCGAAGATCAGGACGGGCCAGCCCTGAAGCTCACCGAGCGGGCCGAGGGTGACCGGGCCGCCGCCGGGAGAAGGGTTCTCGTGGACGAAGCCGGCCTTGACGAAGCCGATGATGGCGATGAAGAGGCCGATACCGATCGTGATCGCGTGCTTGATGGCAAGCGGGATCGCGTTCATGATCATCTCACGCAGGCCGGTGACCACCAGGAGGCAGATCACCACACCGTAGGCCACACACATGGCCATGGCCTGCGGCCAGGTCATCACGGAGATGACCTGCGAGGAGAGCACACCGGAGACACTGAGCCCCGCCGCGAGGGCGAGCGGGACCTTGCCCCAGAAGCCCATCAGCAGGGTGGTCACGGCGGCGGCCAGAGCGGTCGCCGTGATGAGGGCGGGCTGGCTGAGGACGTTGCCGTCCACATCCTTGCCGCCGAGGATCAGAGGGTTGAGCAGGAGAATGTACGCCATCGCCATGAAGGTGGTGACGCCGCCGCGGATCTCCGTCGCGACGGAGGATCCTCTCTCCGAGATGTGAAAGTACCGGTCGAGCCAAGAGCGGCCGGCGGGGACGTTCGAGCCGGAGCCCGCGTCCTCCGAGGCGGTCTTGGGCTCCACTGACGACTGGGTCATGGGGCCTACTCCCAAGGTTCAAAGGGGCACCCGCATAAGACTTTCCGAAGGTCAGAGAAGCTGCGGGATTTGGGATGGTGCGTTGGCTGCACGACCCGGGGGACGGCCCGAGACGAACTGGGTGAATCACGTCAATCTGGTGTTGCGCGGTACTGCAGGTGTTTCTCGGTACTGCTGGTCCTGCTGGTTACTACGGGTGTTGCTGGTACTGCCGGTTACTACGGGTGTTGCTGGTACTGCTGGTACTGCCGGTTACTACGGGTGCTGCTGTTACTGCTGGTCCCACGGATGGGTTGCTCCGGGCGGTACGGGCTGGGAAGTGTGACGTTCCTGGGAGGCACGCACCGCCCGGAGAGTCCTACAGGGTGCCGGTGAGCGCCTCGGGGCGGACCGGCGTCTTGTTGAGCTCCAGGCCCGTCGCGTTCCGGATCGCCGCGAGGACGGCCGGGGTGGACGACAGGGTCGGAGCCTCGCCGAGTCCCCGCAGGCCGTACGGCGCGTTGGGGTCGGCCAGTTCGAGTACGTCGACCGGGATGGTCGGCGTGTCGAGGATCGTCGGGATCAGGTAGTCCGTGAAGGAGGGGTTGCGCACCTTCGCGGTCTTCGGGTCCACGATGATCTCTTCCATCACCGCGACGCCCAGGCCCTGGGTGGTACCACCCTGGATCTGGCCGACGACGGAGAGCATGTTGAGCGCCTTGCCGACGTCCTGGGCGGTCGCGAGCTCGATGACCTTCACGAGGCCGAGCTCGGTGTCCACCTCCACCACCGCGCGGTGCGCGGCGAAGGTGTACTGGACGTGGCCGTCGCCCTGGCCGGTGACCAGGTCGAACGCGACGGTCGGGCGGTGCCGGAACTCGTGCTCCTGGTCGACGGTCTCGTCCTCCAGGACGTCGGCCAGGTCCGCGAGGACCTCGCCGCCGTCGGTGACGACCTTGCCGCCTTCGAGCAGCAGCTCGGCGGTGGCCCACGCCGGGTGGTACGAGCCGAACTTGCGGCGGCCGATCTCGAGGACGGCCTCGCGCACCTTCTCGCAGGTGTTCTTCACCGCGCCACCGGTCATGTACGTCTGCCGGGAGGCGGACGTCGAGCCGGCGGAGCCGACCTGGGTGTCGGCCGGGTGGATGGTCACCTGGGTGACACCCAGCTCCGTGCGGGCGATCTGCGCGTGGACGGTGACACCGCCCTGGCCGACCTCCGCCATGGCCGTGTGGACCATGGCGACGGGCTCGCCGTTGATGACCTCCAGGCGCACGCGGGCGGTGGAGTAGTCGTCGAAGCCCTCGGAGAAGCCGACGTTCTTGATGCCGACCGCGTAGCCGACACCGCGGACGACGCCCTCGCCGTGGGTGGTGTTGGAGAGGCCACCCGGAAGGGCGCGGACGTCCGCGTCCTCACCGGCCGCGAGCCACTGCTGCTCCGGCGGAAGCGGGCGGGCCTTGACCCTGCGCAGCAGCTCGGCGACCGGGGCCGGCGAGTCCACGACCTGGCCGGTCGGCATGATCGTGCCCTGCTCCATGGCGTTGATCTGGCGCAGCTCCACCGGGTCCATGCCCAGCTTCGCCGCCAGCTTGTCCATCTGCGCCTCGTACGCGAAGCACGCCTGCACCGCGCCGAAACCGCGCATCGCGCCACAGGGCGGGTTGTTCGTGTAGAGCGCGACCGCCTCGATCTCGACGTCGTCGACCACATAGGGGCCGGCGCCGAGCGAGGAGGCGTTGCCGACGACGGCCGGGGAGGCCGAGGCGTAGGCGCCGCCGTCGAGGACGATCCGGGCCTTGAGGTGCGTGAGCTTGCCGTCCTTGGTGGCGCCGTGCTCGTACCAGAGCTTCGCCGGGTGGCGGTGCACGTGGCCGAAGAAGGACTCGAAGCGGTTGTAGACGATCTTGACCGGCTTGCCGGTGCGGAGCGCCAGGAGGCAGGCGTGGATCTGCATCGACAGGTCCTCGCGGCCGCCGAAGGCACCGCCGACGCCGGAGAGCGTCATGCGGACCTTCTCCTCGGGCAGGCCGAGGACGGGGGCGATCTGCTTGAGGTCCGAGTGCAGCCACTGGGTGGCGACGTACAGGTCGACACCGCCGTCCTCGGACGGCACGGCGAGGCCGGACTCCGGGCCGAGGAAGGCCTGGTCCTGCATGCCGAAGGTGTACTCGCCCTCGACGATCACATCGGCCCGCTTGCGGGCCTCCTCCACGTCGCCGCGGATGATCGGCTGGCGGTGCACGATGTTCGGGTGCGGGACGTGACCGATGTGGTGGTCGTCGCGGCCCTCGTGGATCAGCGGCGCGTCGGGGGCGAGGGCGGAGGCCTCGTCGGTGACGACCGGCAGTTCCCTGTACTCGATCTTGACCTTGGCGGCCGCGCGGCGCGCGGTCTCCGGGTGGTCGGCGGCGATCAGGGCCACCGGCTCGCCGTGGTGGCGTACCCGGCCGTGGGCCAGGACGGGGGTGTCCTGGATCTCCAGGCCGTAGTTCTTCATCTCGGCCGGCAGGTCGTCGTACGTGAGCACGGCGTACACACCGGACATCGCGAGCGCCTCGGAGATGTCGATGGAGACGATCTCGGCGTGCGCGACGGTCGAGCGGAGCGTCTGGCCCCAGAGCATGTCCTCGTGCCACATGTCCGACGAGTACGCGAACTCACCGGTGACCTTGAGGGTGCCGTCGGGGCGGAGCGTCGATTCGCCGATGCCGCCCTTGTTGTGCTTCTGGGTGACGTTGGTCGGCGTGCCCGCCGGAGCGGTGCGCGTGTTCTGAGCCATGGTCAGACCGCCTCTCCCTGACGGGCGGCCGCCAGGCGGACCGCGTCGAGGATCTTCTCGTAGCCCGTGCAGCGGCACAGGTTGCCGGAGAGGGCCTCACGGATGTCCTGGTCGGACGGGTCGCTCTGACGCTCGAGGAGCTCGTCGGCGGCGATCAGCAGACCGGGGGTGCAGAAGCCGCACTGGACGGCGCCGGCGTCGATGAACGCCTGCTGGATCGGAGAGAGTGCCAACGGGTCGCTGCCGGCCTCACCGGTCTGCGAGTCGGCCGGCTTGGCCTGCCACTTCTTCGCCGAGTCGAGCGAGGTGCCGCAGCCGCCGGTGCCACAGGCACCGCCCGGGTGGGCGTCCTCGCGGTGCTGCGAGTAGTCGGCCAGACCCTCGACCGTGACGACCTCGCGGCCCTCGACCTGACCGGCCGCGACCAGGCAGGAACAGACCGGCACGCCGTCGAGGCGGACCGTGCAGGAACCGCACTCGCCCTGCTCGCAGGCGTTCTTGGAGCCGGGCAGGCCCATCCGCTCACGCAGGACGTAGAGGAGGGACTCGCCCTCCCAGACGTCGTCGGCTTCCTGCGGACGACCGTTGACCGTGAAATTGACGCGCATGGTTATGCAGCTCCCTCAAGCGTGCGGCCGGTGCCGCGGTACTGCTCCCAGGTCCAGCCGAGCTGGCGGCGGGCCATGATGCCGACGGCGTGGCGGCGGTATTTGGCGGTGCCACGGACGTCGTCGATCGGGTTGGCGGCGCCCGAGCAGAGGTCGGCGAACTGCTTCGCGATCGACGGGGTGATGATCTTGCCGCTCTCCCAGAAGCCGCCCTCCTCCAGAGCCGCGTTCAGGAAGGCCTCGGCCTCCTTGGCGCGGATCGGGGTGGGCGCGGCCGAACCGATGCCGGTGCGGACCGTGCGGGTCTCCGGGTGGAGCGCCAGGCCGAAGGCGCAGACGGCGATGACCATCGCGTTGCGCGTACCGACCTTGGAGTACTGCTGGGGGCCGTCCGCCTTCTTGATGTGGACGGTCTTGATGAGCTCGTCGGGCTGCAGCGCGTTGCGCTTCACACCCGTGTAGAACTCGTCGATCGGGATGAACCGGTTGCCACGCACCGACTCCACCTCGACCTCGGCGCCCGCCGCGAGCAGGGCCGGGTGCGCGTCTCCGGCGGGGGACGCGGTGCCCAGGTTGCCGCCGACGCCGCCGCGGTTGCGGATCTGCGGGGAGGCGACCGTGTGCGAGGCGAGCGCGAGGCCCGGCAGCTCGGCCCGGAGGTTCTCCATGATCTGGGTGTACGGAACGGAAGCGCCGAGGCGGACGTTCTCCTCGCCGACCTCCCACTCGCGCAGCAGCTCGATACGGTTCAGGTCCAGGAGGTACTCGGGACGCCGGTGGTCGAAATTGATCTCGACCATGATGTCCGTACCACCGGCGATGGGCACGGCCGTGGGGTGCTCGGCCTTGGCGGCGAGCGCCTCCTCCCAGCTGGCGGGGCGAAGGAAGTCCATGGTGGCTCTCTTCTTGTGCTTCTAGTGATCGGGGGTCGGTCTGACGGGCCCGGGGGGACGGCCGGCCCTCGACTTCGAATTCATGTTCACGTGCTGTTAACGCGATGTGTGGCCTAGTACACAAGCCCTGCCGCCCGGGGTGCAGTCACCGAAAACATGAAGGAGTTGGCTGGTGACCTTGTTCGTCTTGTAGATTCGAACGAAGGGCGATGCTCAGTAACCTCGCCGTTTTCCCCTGGAAACCGTGGCACCACGCCACCGGCGACAACGCGACAGTCTTCGGGACCGTCGAACCTTCCGTCGCCCCCCGGGGAGCACGACGGGCGAGTACCCCCGAGAGTGACAGACGAGTGACGGACGAGAAGGAACGGCGGCAACGAGATGCGGCTGCGCGCATTGCTGGAAACCGACGCGCTGGGGCTGCGCCTGCTCGGTGGTGAGGACGAGCTGGACCGCACCGTTCGCGGCGTGATGACCACGGACCTCAAGGACCCCAGCCGGTATCTGTCCGGTGGCGAGCTGGTGCTCACCGGCCTCGCCTGGCTCCGCGAGCCCGCGGACGCGGAACCGTTCGTCCGGATCCTGGCCTCCGCCGGGGTGGCGGCGCTCGCCGCCGGCGAGGCGGAGCTCGGGGACATCCCCGACGATCTCGTACAGGCGTGTTCTCGCCATCGGCTGCCGCTGTTCGCAGTTAACGAAACCGTTGCGTTCGCAACGATTACCGAACACGTTGTTCGACAGGTGTCCGGCGAGCGGGCCGGCGACCTGGCGGCCGTCGTCGACCGTCACCGCCGGCTGATGACCTCCGGACCGGCGGGCGGCGGCCCCGAGGTCGTCCTCGATCTCCTCGGCTCCGACCTGGACCTCCGGGCCTGGGTGCTCTCCCCCACCGGACGCCAGATCGCCGGGGCCGGAGAGCCGCTGGAGGCCGCTCTCGCCTCCACCCTGGCCGGCGAGCACCTCGCGGCGACCCGGACCGGACGGCGCGGCCCGCACCGCCTCAGCGTCGCCGGAACGACGTACTCCCTCTTCCCGATCCGCAACACCGGGCGCGGCGCGGCCCCCGCCGCACGAGACGTCCGGGAGACCGTGCTCTCCGACTGGCTGCTGGCCGTCGAGGCCGACGCGGGCGACTGGCCGGCCGCCCGGCTCGACCTGCTCCAGGGCGTCACGCAGCTGATCGCCGTCGAGCGGGACCGGCGGGACGCGGCGCGTACCGTACGGCGCCGGCTCGCCCAGGAGGTCCTGGAGCTGGTCCAGACGGGCGCCGCGCCCGCCGAGATCGCCGCCCGCCTGCGGGTCGCCGCCCCGGTCCTGCTGCCCGGCCTGGGGACCGCCCCGCACTGGCAGGTCGTCGTCGCCCGCGTCGAATGGGACCCGGAGGGCGGAGCGGGCACGGTGGACACCGGCCCGGTCGCCCAGGCGCTCCTGGAGGAGATCCTCGTCGACCCGGCGACCGTGGGCGCCGACTCCGCCGACCGGATCGCGGTCGCGCACCACGGGGACGAGGCCATCGCCCTCGTACCGCTGCCCGCGGGGCCCCTGCCGGACAGCGAGGACGAGGGCACGACCACCCTGGGCCTGCACGCCGACGCGCTGCTCGCGGCCGTACGTGACCCTCTGTCGTCCGGTCTCGCCGACGACGGCCGCCTCACCCTCGGCGTCAGCGCGGCCGTCCACTCGGCGGAGGGCCTGCGCGGCGCCCTGGAGGAGGCCCGGCACGCTCGCCGCGTCGCGGCCGCACGGCCGGGCCGCGTGTGCGCGGCGGGCCACCACGAGCTGGCCTCGCACGTGCTGCTCCTCCCGTTCGTCCCGGACGACGTCCGGCGCGCCTTCACGGCCCGCCTGCTGGACCCGCTCCGCGACTACGACCGCCGCCACCGCGCCGAGCTGATCCCCACGCTGGAGGCCTTCCTCGACTGCGACGGCTCCTGGACCCGCTGCGCGACGCGTCTGCACCTGCATGTGAACACCCTGCGCTACCGGGTGGGCCGGATCGAGCAACTGACGGGCAGGGACCTGTCGCGTCTGGAGGACAAGCTCGACTTCTTCCTGGCGCTGCGGATGTCGTAGGGGCGGGCAGGACGGGGGCTGGCGGGGGCTCCCGGGGCCGGGTACGGCCCCAGGAGGTTCCCCAGGTCCCCATGGACCCTGCTGACCTGCCGAGGCGCGTAAGCAGGGCCCACGGTGGTCAGGGCCCCGGTGGTCAGGGCGTGCGGGTCAGGAGGGCCTTGAAGGGGCCCTCCCGGGCGGTCAGCTGCTCCCAGGTGCCCGCTTCCGTGACGCGGCCGCCGTCCAGGACCGCGATCCGGTCCGCGCGGCGGATCGTCGAGGGCCGGTGGGCGATGACGACGGTTGTGCGGGTCGCCGCACCCGGCGCGGCCGCCAGGGCACGGGCGAGGTCGGCCTCACCGGCGGCGTCCAGGTTCGCGGTCGTCTCGTCGAGGACCAGGATCCGGGGCCCGGCGAGCAGGGCCCGGCCCAGGGCGACGCGGGCCCGCTGGCCGCCCGAGAGCGTGGCGCCGCGTTCGCCGACCGCGAGGCCGGAGACGAGGTGCCCCATCCCGCACAGCTCGGCCACCTCCCGTACCCGCTCGTCGGACGCGTCAGGGGCCGCGAGCCGCAGGTTGTCGGCGAGGGTGCCGTGGAAGAGCGGCGCGTCCTGGCCGACCACGGCCACGGCGCGGCGCAGGTCGGCGTCGGTGAGGTCCCGTACGTCGACGGCATGGTCGCCGACCAGCTCCACGGCGCCGGCGGCCGGGTCCCAGAACCGGGCGAGGAGATGCGCCACGGTCGACTTCCCGGCTCCGGAGGCGCCGACGAGGGCGACGGTCTCCCCGGCCCCGACGGCGAGGTCGACGCCGGCGAGGACCTCCGTACCGCCGTAGTCGAAGCGGACGCCGCGCAGCCGCAGGCCCAGGGGCCCGTCGGGCAGCGGGACCGGCCGCTCCGGCGCCGGGGCGCCCGGAGGGGCCTTGACGGCGGCGCCCACGCGGGCGGCCGCCGCCCGAAGACCACCCGCCTGGCCCAACGCGGCGGCGGAATCCGCGACGGGCGCCAGGCAGCCCAGGGCCAGGGCCATCGCGGCGGGGGCCCAAGGACCGCTCAGGGTGTGCGCGGCGGCCGCGACGACGCCGACGACCGCGGCGACGACGAGCAGGTCGCGTACGGCGGCCGCGCCCGCCTCCCAGGTGTGCTCGGCCCGCTGCGCGTCCCCGAGCCGGCGACCGTACGCGCGCAGCCGTTCCCGCCGCCGGTCGAGGGCTCCGAAGGCGAGCAGCTCGCGGAGCCCGTCGACGGTCTCGACGGTCTCGGCGGAGAGCACCGCCGCCGCGTCCCTGGTCCGCGCCCCGCGCGCCGCGCGCCCGCGCCCGTCGAGGACGGGGCCGAGGACGAGGAGACCCGCCGCGGGCAGGACGGCGGCGAGCAGCCACGGGTCGACGATGCCGAGGACCGCCGTACCGGTGGCGAAGACGGCGCCGGAGGCGAGGAGTTGGGCGACCGCGTGCGCGTAGAAGAACTCGAGGGCCTCGACGTCGCCGAGCGCGGCGGAGGCCAGGTCTCCGCTGCGGCGCCCGGCGATCCGCGCGGGCGCGCTCCGGGCGAGCCCGTCGAAGACGCGGACGCGCAGCTCGGCGAGGACGCGGTAGGCGAGGTCGTGGGAGAGGTCCATCTCCCGCCAGGTGGCGAGGGATCGCAGCAGCACGAGCCCTACGAGGGCGAGCACGGTACGGGCACCGGGCGCCTCCCCCTCCACGACGGCCGTCCCGACGGTGTGCGCGGCCAGCGTGACGAGCCCGACGAGCGCCACCTGATCGACGAGCGCGGCCCCGAAGGTCCGCACGGTCATCCCCCGATGGGCCCCGAGGACGGGAAGCAGGGCCCGCAGGGAGCGGGGCGGGGGCTCGGGGGCGGGGGCTGGGGCTGGGTCTGGGTCTGGGTCTGGGGACGTCGTCGGACGGGTGGGGCTCGGGGGCGGGGGCGGACCCCCGCCCGCTCCCGGCCCGCCCGGCTCGGAGGCCCTCTCGTCCCCGGCCGTGTCGCCCTTGGCCATGTCGTCCCTCACGCCGCCGTCTCCTCCTTCGTCGTGCTTCCCGCGGCGAGCAGCCGCGCGTACAACCCCTCCCGCTTCCGCAGGGCCGCGTCCGTGCCGATCGCGTCGACCCGTCCGCCGTCGAGGACGACGATCCGGTCCGCGTCCCGTACCGACGCCAGGCGGTGGGCGACCACCAGGCAGGTGCGCCCGCGCGCCGCCGCGCGCAGGGCGCGGCCGATGTGCGCCTCGCGGCGTTCGTCGACGGCGCTCGTCGCCTCGTCCAGGACGAGGACGGGCGCGTCGGCCAGCAACGCCCGTGCCAGGGCGAGCCGTTGGCGCTGACCGCCCGAGAGCGTCGCGCCCCGCTCGCCGACGACGGTCTCGTAGCCGTCGGGCAGCGCCCGTACCTCCTCGTCGATGCCCGCCGCCCGCGCCGCCGCCCTCAGTTCGGCGTGCGTGGCGTCCGGCCTCGCCAGGCGCAGATTGTCGGCGACGGAGGCGTGGAAGAGGTACGTGTCCTGGGAGACGACCGCGATCCCGCGCCGCAGGGACGCCAGCGTGTACGAGCCGTGGTCCGCGCCCCCGACCATGATGCGCCCGCCGTCCGGGTCGCCGCCCTGCCGCAGGAGCAGCCCGAGGAGCGTGGACTTGCCCGCGCCCGACGGGCCGACGATCGCCGTGGTCCGCCCCGCCTCTGCGGTGAACGTGACGCCCCGCAGGGCGGGTTCGGGGGCTCCGGGGTGCGTGTGGCGGACGTCCTCGAAGCGGATCTCGGGCGCCTCGGTCCAGGAGGCGACGGTCCGCCCGGTGTCCGGGACGGTGCCGACCGAGGTCCGCAGCGCCGCGATGCCGTCGGCGGCGGAGATGCCGAGGTAGCCGGAGTGCCATTCGCGCGAGAGGTCCCGTACGGGCCGGAAGCACTCGGCCGCCAGCATCAGGACGAGGTACGTGCCGGTCGCCGTCGTCCGCCCGGACACGGCGGAGGCGCAGGCGACGAGGGCGGCGGCGACCGTACCGCCCTGGACGGCGAGGTCGGTGATGCCCGTGTCGACCAGGGAGACGCGGAGCTTGGCGACGGTGGCCCGGTGGAGCTCGGCGGACCGCGCCTCAAGGCGGGCCCGGGTCCGCGCGACCGCGCCGGCGGCGCGGAGGGCGGGCATGCCCTGGAGAGCCTCCAAGTAGTCGGCGGACAGGGCCTCGTAGGCCCCCCAATGCTCCTGCCCGCGCCGCGCGAGCAGCCG
This sequence comes from Streptomyces sp. NPDC048370, assembly GCF_043200825.1. Taxonomy (NCBI): domain Bacteria; kingdom Bacillati; phylum Actinomycetota; class Actinomycetes; order Kitasatosporales; family Streptomycetaceae; genus Streptomyces; species Streptomyces sp. NPDC048370. Next base: position 219,572 of record NZ_JBICYI010000005.1, read on the forward strand.
GTCCCACCAGCGGGGCGCGAAGAGCGCGAGGAGCAGGGCGGGCGCGAGCACGAGCGCGGCGTACGGCTCGACGAGGGCGACGGCGAGGAGGAGGGCGGGGGGTACGGCGACGGTGACGAGGAGCTGGGGGAGGTAGCGGGAGACATACGCGTCGACCCCCTCGACGCCGTCGACGAGCGTGGCGCGCACGGCCCCTGCACGCGCGTCGGCGGCACGCGGCGCGCCGAGGACGCCGAGCCGCGCGAGGAGGGTGTCGCGCAGCCCGGTCCGAACGGTGGCGCCCGCGCGCACGGCTGCCCGCCGCTGGAAGCAGCTGAGCAGGGCCCGTACGACGACGGCCCCGAGCACCCCCGCGAGCAGCGGGCCCAGCCCGTCGGTGGCGCCCCGGGCGATCCGCGCGAGGGCCAGTGCGAGCAGGACGGCCTGGATGAGGTGCGTGGCGGCGAGGCCGACGAGAAGCCCGGTGGCGACGGCGAGCCTCCCCCACGCGGGCCGCACGGCACGGACGAGCTCCGGGTGAACCATCATGACGGCGGGGCTCCTTGCGGGGGTACGGACGGGTTGGTCGGAGGACGTGAAGGGCGGCGGCCGAGGGCCAGGGCGTGGAGGATCGGGCCGCTGCCCGGTGGGGCGCCGAGGGCCGCGCCGAGGTCGGCCGACTGCCAGGAGCCGACCGGTCGGGACGGCAACCCGGCCGTGCCGGCCAGGACTTGGGCGAGTCCCACGGCGTATCCGGCGCCGAGGTGCGCGCGGCGGACCTCGGCGGCCGGAGCGCCGTCGGGGCAGCCGTACGCGAGGAGTACGGCTCCGGCCTCGGCGAGCCAGGCCTGACCCGCCGCCCAGCGCGCGAGCGTGGGCCGGGCGTCCCCCGTGGCCAGGAGGCGCAGTTCGGGGCCGCCGAGGACCGCCGGCTCGGGACCACCGACGGCCACGCACCAGCGCACCCCCTCGGGCCCGGCCGCCTCGACGACCCGTACGAGACGGACCAGTTCGGCACGGTCCGGCACCCCACGGAAACCGGGCGCCGCGCTCCGACGAACCCCCGCGGTCTGCACGATCCCGGCCCGCTCGACGCCGTCCGGAACCCCACGCAAGCCGGGCGCCGCACCTCGGCCAGCCTCAGCAACACCGGTCGGTCCGACGCCGTCCGGGACCCCGCCGGAGCCGCGCGACGCGCGACGACCGGGCCGGGTCCGCGCAGCTACCGGCGCCGGCCCGGCTGCCACCGTCACCGGACCCGCCGTCGCCACCACCACCGGACCCGCCACCACCGGGCCTGCCGCCACCGGCACCGGCAGGCCCGGGAAACTGGACCAACTGCCCTTCCCTCCCCCGCCGGTGACCTCCCGCAGCACTTCCCACGCCGCGACAAGCACGGCGGGTGCAGGCCTCCCAGGCCCCACCGGCGCATCCCCGGGGCCGTGAGCCGCCCAGCGGGTGAGGACCTCTACCACGGGCCGACCGCCCGGCCCCAACCACACGGCCGCCACGGCGTGTTCGAGCTCGCCGAGGCCCGGCGTCGGGAGCAGGCCCGCCGCGGCGGCCAACAGCGCCCCGTCCGCGTCCCCGCAGTACGCCTCCGCCCCCGCCAGGGCGAGCGCGGCGAGCGCGTGGCCCGTGTCGAGGAGGAGCAGGGGCCAGGCGCGGTGACCGTAGTGGGAGACCGTACGGCGGGCGGTCACCGTCAGCACCGCGGCCACGCCCGGCGGTGCGTCGGCGGGCGCGCCGCTCCGCGCGCGGAGGCGATGGGCGCCCGGGTCGTACGCGTACCGCCCCGGCGCCAACTCCCCTCCCGGCCCCACCAGCAGGTGGGCGTTGACGGGGTGCAGCGCCCCCGCCGAGGCGGCGGGCCGAAGCCGCCCGCCCGCGAGCGCCCCCGCGAGCACCGCGTCCAGCTCGGCCGGCACGCGCACCGCCTCCCCCGGCCATGCGGCGACGGCCGCCCCGGCGGGGAAGTCCGGCCCCGGCTCGCGCGGCGACCGGGCGAGCACGAGCGCAGCACGGAGCCCGCCGCCACCACCGCAACCGTCCTCGTACGTCATCGTCTCCCCGCCCTCACATGTGCGGCGGCGGCGCGAGCGTGAAGTCGCCCGGGGCCGTCGGGGCCGTGGTGCGCCAGCCGCGTTCGAGCGCCGCGCGGCCGAAGCGGTCGCAGCCGAGGTACGCGAAGGCCGCCGGGGCGTTCGGTACGAGCCCGGACACCAGCACCCGCGCCACCCGCAGGGGCGTCTCGGCGATGTCCTCCGTCGTCAGGTCGACGGTGATCAGTCGGTGGCCGCCGGCCGCGAGCGACGCGTCGAGGGCGGCCCGGCTTCCGGCCGGGATCGCGTCCACGGGGACGACGCCCAGCGCCGGTTCCGTGAAGCGGCGGGCGTACGAGGCCATCCTCGGGTCCAGCCAGACCTGGACGTGCGCGCCCAGGTCCCGTACCGCCGCGAAGTCCTCGCCGGTGTCGTCCAGGTAGCGCCTGTCGGCCCGGTGGTCGAGGTACAGGCCGCGCGCGAGCATGCCCGCGTCGATGGCACGGAAGACCCAGCCGTCGGCGTCCACCGCGCCCTGTGTGAACACCCACGTGTGGACCGCCTCCAGGACCGCCTTGCGAGCGGCCTCCGCCGGGTCGTAGCGGCAGGCGAACCCGGCGGCGTGGATGCCGCGTTCGGGGTCGTACACCCACGCGGCGACGCACGGCGCGAACTCGGAGGGCATCTCGACGATCCGGACGTCGAGCCCGCACCCTTCGAGGTCGCGGTCGAGTCCGGGCACGGAGCGCGGGTCGATGCCGCGCGTGGGTCCGTCGAGGTGCCACCACAGCTCCAGGGCGTCCCGCTCGACGACTTCGAGGAGTCCGCGTTCGACGGCGTCGTCGAAGCCCTGCCCCGTGGCGATGCCCGCGTAGTTGAGGTGGTGGGTGCGCGGCAGCGAACGCAGGTCGCCCTGGCGCCAGTTGAGGTGACTGAGCGAGACCGGCACCCAGCACTCTCTGGGGCCACCCTCGCCACCCTCATGCCCCCGGGCCCAGAGCGCGGGGGTGTCGGCGTCAAATCGGCGGTAGGGGAAGCGGGGGCGCGCGTACTGCCATTCGGCGTACGTGGGCACGTCACCGGGGCCGTACAACCTCCGCCCCTCCGCGAGGAGTTCGGCGGCCGTGGCGAGGCGGGGCGCGCCCGGGTGGCCGGGCGGCGGGATCCGGTTGCCGCAGTAGCGTTCGACGGCCTCGGCGACGGCGGCGAGGCGGGCACCCTGCGGGTCGCCGAAGGTGGTGCCCAGGGAGACCCGGTCGGCGGGCCAGGCCCCGAACCGGCGCGCGTCGGCGACCTCGGCGGTCATGGCGGTGTAGCGGGGCGGGGCGCCGGTGGGGTGCGGAACGGGCTCGACTCCGCGTATGAGCCCGCAGACGGGGTCCACGAGCGCGTCGAGGGACGGTACGCCGGTGAGGGTCAACGGAGTATCTCCTGTACGGGATCGATGGCGGCGGTCCGACGGGTCACGGGCAGCAGCAGGGCGCTGCCGGCCATCCGTACGGCCCGCCGGGAGGGCAGCAGCCGGGTGGCGGTGACGGGGTCCTCGCCGGTGTGGGGGTTGCGGGCGTGCGCGGGGAAGTGGTGTCCGGCGACCTCGACGCGGAGCCGGACGCCTGCGTCCAAGCGGCGCGCGAGGTACCCGAGCGGAACGGTCAACTCCCGTACCACCGAGCTCTCTTGACCTTCCGACCGCACGACGCCGGTGGCCAGCGGCTCGGCCCGGCCGTCCGGGCGGAGGGCCACGAGCCGCACCACCCAGTCGGCGCTCCGCCCCTCGGCCGCCGTCGCGACGAGCCGTACTTCGGCCTCGCCGTGCAGGTCCAGGGGGCGCGGCAGCGGCGGGCCGACGAGCAGACAGCGGTCGGGCGCGCCGTGCTCGTCGATGTCGAGCCGGTCGGACCGCACGGGCCGCCCGGGCTCGGCGACGAACTCGGCCCCACGCACGAGCCGCAGCCCGGCCCCCTCGCCGAAGCGATACGGGACGAGGCGCTCGTGCTCCGGATCGGGAGGCGGCGCACCGGGGCCCCGGATCTCCGATGCCGCCGCGCGCCAGTGGGCGCTGCCGCCGAGGCCGATCGCACCGCGCCGCCCTGCGAGGGCTCCGGCGAGCGCCTCCCGGGCCCAGCGTGCGTACAACACGCCGAGGTCCAGGTGGTGTTCGGGACGCGCCTCGGGCGCGGGGGTGGCGGTGAGGCCGTGGCCCCAGGGGCCGAGGAGGAGCCTGGCCGGGCCGCCCCAGGAACGCCAGAGCCGGATCGTCTCGGCGGCGAACGGGTCGCGGCTGCCGCCGACGGCGAGCAGCGGCACACGGGCCGACGCGGCCCGCTCCCAAAGCCCCTCGTCGCGTCGGGCGGCCCAGACGCCGGGCCAGGACGCGAGCGGGAGCATCTGGGCGACGGGGAGCCGGTCGAGGAGGTCGGGGGTGTCCCGCAGGGTGCGCGCGAGCGCCTGGTCGTCGGAGTCGGCGCGGTCGCCGTGCGCGAGCCACCATCCGGCGCGGGCCGACAGCCGTTCCACCCCGGTCGCCTCCCGCGCCACTTCACCGGGTCCGAGCGCGGGTACGGCGACGATCACGGCATCGGGCCCGCGCCCGACGGCGCCGTGCTCAGCGACGACGTGCTCATCGGCCCCGTGCCCAGCGTCCCCGCGCGCCAGGAGGGGCGCGAGGGCGCAGTGGGCGGCGTACGAGGCGCCGACCGCGACCACGCGCCCGTCGCTCCACCCCTGGGCCCGGATCCAGTCGAGGGCGGCGGCGCCGTCGGCGGCCTCGGAGCGGTAGGGCAGCCAGGCGCCCTCGGAGGCGTGCCGCCCGCGTACGTCCTGGCCGACGGCGGCGAACCCGCGCGCCGCCCAGGCCCGCAGTTCGGCGCGGTGGCGTCGCCGGTCGTAGGGGGTCCGGAGGACGACGGCGGGGTGGGGGCCCGCGCCGTCAGGGAGGCAGAGGTCGGTGGCGAGCCCGCCGATACGAACGCTCCTCACGCCGCCCCCTGAGCCCTGCCGGGACGAGAGGCCCTGTCGCGACCGGCCTCGACCGCCCCTGGAGCCCCTACAGCCCCTTGAGCCCCCACGATCCCCGGGCCCCCGGTCACCTCAGGGACCGGCAGGATCGGGTGGGGTGTGATCGTGAGGTCCCGTACGTCGATACGGCGCAGGGTGCGGCGGGCCGCGCGGAAGCGTGGGCAGTCGGGGCCCGTGGCCCAGGCGAGGAGATCGGCGGTCAGGAGACCGGCGGTGAGGGCGGCGGAGGCCGCGTGGTGACCGGGGCCTTCGTCGCCGGCGCGCAGGCCCTTCCAGTAGGCGGCGAGTTCGCGGTGTGCCGGGGTCGCCGCGAGGCGGCGGAGTCGTACGTCGGCGGAGGTGACGTCGCCAGGACCGCAGGCCGGCGGCTCCACCCACACGTGACCGCCCTCGCGGTGGCAGCGCAACCAGGCCGTGCCGCCCTCCGAGAGCCGGTCGGCCTCGTCCCAGAGTCCCAGCGGAACCGGCCCGTCGAGACACCAGACGACGGCGGTCAGGTGCTGGGACTCGGTGGCCAGGTCGCTCAGGTCGCCGGGCTCGACGTCCCGGAACTCCCCACCCAGGTCCCGTACGCACCGGGCGAGCGGACCGGTGAGGACAGGGTCCCCGAGGGCGAGCACCGTCCGCCCGGCGAGGGACCCGAAGGGCCGGGCGGCGGGGACGGACGGGTCCCGCGTCGCGTATCCGGCCTCCTCGAACGCGGCGACCAGGTAGGCGAGTTCGCCCGCGGCTTGACCGCCGTCCCCGCCATCTCCGGCGTTCCCGCCATCTCCGCCGTCCCCGCCGTCCCCGCCGTTCGTGAGCCGGTTCACGAGCTCCTCGGGGGCGGCCGCGCCGGTGTCGACGCGAAGGAACTCCCCTTCGGGCGTGCGCACGGCGAGCCCCTGGTCGGGGACGGTGACGAGGGCGACACCGGGGGCAAGTCGGGCGGTGGTCACGGCGGTTCCTCCTGGACGGGCGGGTGGTGCGGAAGGGTCTGGAGACGGGTGGGGCCCGCCCGGGAAGGCGATCCGGGCGGGCCCCCGGGCGTCCGGCTCAGCGCCGGACCCCCGGAATCAGATGTCCGGCTCAGGTACCGGACACCGGACTCAGTTGTCCGAGTCGGTGCCCGCCTCGACGGTGTCCTCGAAGGGGTTCTCGACCAGAGCGTTCGAGTGGGTGGCGGACAGGTGGGCGAGCTGGCCCTGCTCAGCGATCGGGCTGAACACCTTGTGCTGCTCCATGAGTTGACTCTCCATTCGTTGCGGATGGGTCACGCCGTCCGGATCGGCGGCGCACCCCCGACATTAATGAATATGATTTTCATTTCGCAAGTTCCTCAGCGGATTCCAGAGGGTGATCCGGGTAACACACGGGCCACCCGCCCACCGGGTCACGCCCCACCCGCCCCGCCACACCGAGCACTTCAGCCAGCAGGGCAGGGGTGACGACCTCCTCGGGCGGCCCGTCGGCCGCCACCAGCCCCTCCCGCAGCGCCACGATCCGGTCGGCGAACCGCGCCGCGTGGCCCAGGTCGTGCAGCACCATCACCACCGTCAGACCCCGCTCCTCGCGCAACCGCACCACCGTCCGCATCACCTCCAGCTGGTGCCGCAGGTCCAGATAGGTCGTGGGCTCGTCCAGGAGCAGCACCCGGGTGTCCTGCGCCAGGGCCATCGCCAGCCGTACGCGCTGCCGTTCACCGCCCGACAGGTCGTCCACCGGCCTGTCCGCCCAGGCCTCCACCCCCACGTCCGCCATGGCCCGCGCGCAGACCTCGTCGTCGCCCTCGCGGAGCATGCCGAGCGGCCCCCGGGCCGCGTACCGGCCCTGCCGAACCAGCCGACGTACCGTCATTCCAGGCACAGAAGGCGCCGATTGGTGGAGGATCGCCACCCGGCGGGCCGCCGCGCGGCGTGACATCCGCGCCAGGTCGTCGCCGTCGAGCAGCACCCGACCGGCGCCCGGCTTCAGGAGCCCCGCGCAGAGCCGGAGCAGTGTGGACTTGCCGCATCCGTTCAGCCCGACGAGGGCGACCAACTCCCCCGCCTGTACGTCCAGTTCGACACCCGCGAGCACCTCGCGACCCGGATAGCCGAACCGCAGCCCTTCCGTACGGATCGAGCCGACGGCCGCCGCCACCTCCGCCGCATCGACCTCCTCCGCCGCCTCCGCCGCCGCCACTGGCGGCGTCCCTAGGGACCCCGTGATCCTTCTCATCTCTCCTCCGTTCCTCGACGGGCCACGATCAGCAGCAGCGCCGCGCCCACACCGGTGGTCAGCGCACCCGTCGGAATGCTCAGCCGGTCCATCCCCAGGGCGTCCGCGAGGACGGGCGACAGCCACTGGGCGGTGGCGTCCGCCCCGCCCACGACCACCGCACCCAGCAGTGCCGCGCCCGGCAACGCCCTGCGCAGATCGGCCCCGAAGAGCGCGAGGGCCAGGTGCGGCACCAGCAGGCCGACGAATCCGAGGGCGCCGACCACGGCGACCGCGCCCGCCGTCAGGGCCACGGCGCAGACGAGCGCGGCGAGCCGGGCCCGGCCGGTGCGCAGGCCGGCCGCCGCGGCCTGTTCGTCGCCGCAGCGCAGCAGGGTCAGCGGCGCGGCAAGCAGACAGGCGGCCAGGGCCCAGACCAGCGCCCACGGCCAGAGCAGCCGCCAGTGCTCCATGACCCGGCCCTCGGTGGAGCCGACGAGCCACTGCACGACGCTGCCGAGTTCGCCGGGCGCCACGAGCAGGACCATGGCGGTGAGCCCGGACAGGACCGCCGAGACCAGGACTCCGTGGACGGCGGTACGGTCCGGGTCGCCCCGGTCCCGGCCCGCGAGCAGCCAGAGCAGTCCGGCCCCGGCGAACCCGCCCGCGCACGCGGCCACGACCACCGCGAGCGGGGACTCCCAGCCCGCGAGACCGAGCCCGGTCGCGGCCACCGCGCCGAGGACGGCGCCGGGGGTGACCCCGGTGACCTCGGGCCCTGCCAAGGGGTTGCGCAGCGCCGACTGCAGGACGAGCCCGGCGAGCGCCAGGCAGGCTCCGGCGGTGACGGCCACCAGGGTTCTGGGGAGCCGGAGTTGGAGCACGACGTGGCGCGCGAGGGGCTCTCCGCCGCCCCGCAGGACCTCGGCCACGCCCTGCGCCCCGACGGCCCGCCCGGCCACGAGCCCGCCCGCGACGACGAGCCCGAGGGCAACGCCGAGGGCGCCGAACACCACCCACCCGGGCACCTGCCGAACCCGTACCGACGCGGTCACGGTCATCGCTTCTCCCCCGTCCGCAGCAGAGCGACCCCCGCGGGGACGCCGAGAAGGGCCGTCCAGGCGCCGACCGGGGTCTCGATCGGGGCCAGGGCGAGGCGGGCGGGCTGGTCGGCGCAGATCACGACGAGGGCGCCGAGCGCCGCCGACCAGGGCAGCCAGGTCACCGCTCCCGCGTCCGGCCGAAGCCGGCGGGCAAGGTGCGGGGCGAGGAAGCCGACCCAGGCGATCGGGCCGCAGACCGCGACGACGGGGGCGATCAGGAGCACGGCGAGCCCGAGCGCGGCGAGACGGGCGCGCCGCACCCGTACACCCAGCGCGCGGGCGTCGTCGTCGCCGAGCCGGAGCACCCCGAGGACCGGCGCGCAGAACACGAGCGCGGGGACGGCCACCGCGAGCCAGGGCCACAGGCCGGTGACGTCGTCCCAGGTCCGGGCGGAGAGGCTGCCGAGCAGATAGCGGTAGACGATCTGCAGGTCGAGCTGGTCGGCGAGGACCATCAGGACGAGCAGCGCGGCCTGGAGCGCGGCCGCGACGGCGGCCCCGGTGAGCAGGACCGCGCTGGGGCTGCGCCCGAACCCGGCGGCGAGCAGGGTGAGCAGCCCGCCGAAGGCCGCGCCGCCGAGGGCGAGCAGCGGCTGTGCGAGGAGCGGCACGGGCAGGGCCAGGACGAGCGGCGCGGCGACACCGAGCGCCGCGCCGCCGGAGACGCCGAGCATCTCCGGTACGGCGAGGGGGTTGCGGAGCGCCTCCTGGAGGACGAGCCCGGCGGCCCCCAGGCAGGCCCCGGCCACGAGGGCCAGGACCAGCCGGGGAAGGCGCAGTTCGGTGAGGATCACCCGGGCGGTCGCGCCGTCGGCGTCGACGTCCGGGAGGAACAGCGCGCAGGCGACGGCCCCGGCCAGAACCACCGCACCCGCCAAGACCGGTATTCCGTCTTCTGACTGACGGAGCGACAGCATGCTCACCGCAGCGCGGCCGTCGCCTCGTCGAGGACGAGGCCGAGCGACCGGGTGCCGCGCCCCTTGGCCCAGACCTCGGCGTCGACCTCGTGGACGCGGCCGTTCTTGACGGCCGGGATCTTCGACCAGAGCGGGTTCTTGGCGAGCTTGTCGGAGAGCCGCTGCCCGGGGGCCGCGGGGCCGCCGAAGGAGAGGGTCTCGACGAAGAGGACGTCGACGTCGCGGGCGAGGATCTCCTCCATGCTGTACGTGCCCTCGACGCCGCGGCTCTTCCACGGGTAGTCGGCGATCGACGGGAACAGCCCGGCGGCGACGTCGTTGCCGGGGGTGGCGACGCCGAAGTTCTCGTCGCTGCCGAAGATGATCAGCGCCGTCCTGTCGCTGCGCTTCTTCTCCGCCGCGGCGAGCTTGGCGCGGAAGGTCTTCTCGGCGGCCTCGCCCTGTTCCGTACGGCCGGTGAGGGCGGCGAGGTCACGCAGATAGCCCACGCTTTCCTGCCAGTTGCCGGGCTGCACGGGCCAGAAGACGGTGGCCCCCTTGAGCGCGGGGGCGAGCTTGCCGTGGGTGTCGGCCAGGCCGATCACGAGGTCGGGCTCGTACGAGAGGATCGCCTCGGTCTCGGGGCTGAGGAAGCCGCCGGGGACGACGGGGATCTTCGCCGCCTTCTCCTTGCCGAGGAACTTCTCGTGCGCGAGGAGGGCGGAGTTGGTGGCGGCGGGCTCCATGCCGAGCTCGGTCAGCATGTCGTCGCAGAGGGCGACGAGGCAGACGATCTTCTTCGGCGGGGCGGGGGTCGTGACGGTGACGCCCTCGGCGTCGGTGATGGTACGGGCGGCGGCGATCGGGCGGACGGTCGTATCGGTCACGGACCCGCCGCCGGACCCGTTCCCGGACCCCTTGCCGGAGCCGTCGCCCGCGCCCTTGCCGTCGCCCGCGGTGGCACCGCAGCCGACGAGCAGGGTTCCCAGGACGGCGGCGGCCGTCCACCGGCGCGCCTTTCGCAGCATGAGCATCCTGCGCGACATGTGTTCCTCGGTTCTGTGGTCGTCCCGGGGTGAGGGCAGGCGTGTGCGGCGGGCGCCCCGGGCCTGCTGGCACCGCACAGAGTGCCACATGATAATCATTATCAATAACATCGCAGCCCCGCACCCCACCCCCGGAGCCCCCATGCCACTGCCGCCCCGCCTCCTCGTCGCCGACCAAGTCGCCGGAGGCATACGCGTGTTGGACCTGCCCAGCGGTACGACCGTGGGCGTCGTCGAGGGCCGGCACCTCGCCGAGCACGCCGGCTTCCTCGCCCTGCCCGGCGGCCGGAGCGCCTTCGTCGACGACCTGGCGGGCGAACTCGTCGTCCTCGACCCGTACGGCCCCGACGCAGGCCGCCCCCTGGTCGAGACGACGGCCCCCGTGGCGACCCCGGCGGAACATTTGGCGACGGACGCCTCCGGCCGCCTCGTGGCGGTGACGACGGGCCTCGGACGCAACGAGGAGCCGTGGAGCGACCTCCTGACCCTGATCGACCTCCGCCCGGACCTGACCACCCTCACCACCCGGACCCAGTCAGGCACGGTCAACGCCCGGGACCACGTCGTACGAGCCCGCTCCGTGCGCGTACGGACCCGGATCGGCGAGCCCGGTGTCGCGCTGCTCGGGGACGAGGACCCGCTCGTCGTCCTGCGGCACCGCGAACCCGGCACCCTCTCCGCGTACGCCGCCGAGAGGCTCCTCGCCGCCGCGCCCGCCTGCCCCCCGGTCTCCCCCGACCACGAACTCCCCCTCCCGGACCACGACGGGCACGGTGACGCCCTCGACCCGTACAGCGGGCGGCTGTTCGCCGCGGCCGGCTCCGGCGTCCACCGCGCCCGCCGCGAGGACGGCCGCCTCGTCGCCGAGGAACCGCTCGACTGGGCGGGCCCCGGGCGCGGCTACTACCTCCGGCTCGACCCGGTCCGGCGCACCCTCTGGTCCTGCGTACGCGGCGGTCCCGCCGACCCGGGACGGTGGCCGGAGTGGACCAACGACGCCTGGTTCCACGACCTCGCGACCGGCCGTACGGGACGCGTGCCGCTCGGCCCCGGTCTGGTGTTCCGGCTCGCGGTCGCCGCCGCGCACATCGCGTACGCGCGGGTGCACCCCGACGGCGACGAACTGGTCCTGCTGGACCCCTCCACCACCCCCCTCCCCCGCATCACCGCCCGCCTGCCGCTCCCGCCCATGGACGGCGCTCCGCGTCCGGGCGGCACGCCCTGGGACGGCGTGCAGCGGCGGGCGATCGCGGCCTCGCCGGGCGCCGCGTACACCGCCGTCACCCGAGGCGGTCATGGCGAGGTTCATCTCTTCGAGGGAATACGGCCCCTGACGACGTTGAAGGTGCCGACACCCCTGGACGACGGCGGCCACATCGCCCTCGTGGCGCCGGGGGACGGGGCACAGGCCGATCGGATCGGGCGCTGAGGGTGTCGTTCCGGGGCTCGGACGCACGCGTCCGCATACCGGTCAAGGTTCTGCCTTTGTGAAATCTTTCACCTGACCCCTTGGCCAGCGCCTCGCGTTCGTGCTGAGATGCGGGCTGACCCAACAGCTCAATGGCGCGCTCGGGGAGGGCAATGTGGCGGACACCGCCATGTCTGGTTCCGGAACAACGGGTGGCGAAGATCCGGCCCTTGGCTACGGCGGGGCGACCCCGGTGGAGACGGCCATATGGCGTCTGCGCTCGCGAGGTTGCTGGACGGACGCGGCAGCCCTGCTCGCACCTCGCGCGGCAGAACCTGCTGCCGCGCTGGAGCGGGCGGCCCTCCTGATCGAGCGGTGTCTGTACACCGAACAGGGGTGGGCGGACGCGGAGGAGGCGCTGCGCGCGGCCGAGGCCGTGGCCCAGACGGACGAGGAGCGGGGGGCGGCCGCGTGCGAACGCGGCTATCTCGCCTACGCGTCGACGCTGCTCGGGGTACGCGACCGGGCGGACGAGGCGACCGCGGCGCTCGGCAGGGCGGCGGCGCTGATCGGTCCGGCGGCGGAGGGACGGCCGCTGCTCGACTACCGGCGGGGCCTTGTCGCGCAGAACATCGGCGACTCCCCGCAGGCGGCCCGCGCCGCCTACCGTCGCGCCCACGCGGGCGCGACGGCCCAGGGCGACGAACTGCTGCTCTCCTCCACCTGGCGTCACCTCGCCGGACTCGCCCTACGGGAGGGCGAGTTGGCGGAGGCACGGCACGGCTTCGCCGAGTCCCTCCGCATTCGCGAGGAACTCGGCTACCTGGTCGGCACGGCCCCCGCGCTCACGGCCCTCGCGGACACCGAGACGGAACCGGAGGCCGGTCGCCTCCGCGCGGAGGCGGCCCGCCTCTTCCGCCTCCTGGGCGGCGTCCCGACCTGGCTCGCGGCCCAACTGACGCCTCGGCCCGCGATCTGACGGACAGTCGGGCGATTCTCGCGCCCCTCCGCTCGCCTCGCTCGGAGGGCGCGACCACCATCGCCCCTAGGACCTGCCCGACCGCTCGCCCGAACGGCCCGACCGCGCCCCGCGCGGCGGGCCGTTCGGCTGCCGCCGACTCCCTCGGTGACCGGGGGCCGGTGACCGGGCATCGCCTCAGCCGGGCGTCACCTCAGCCGGACATCGCTCAGCCTGACGTCGGCCCTCGACGCCGTGGCCGTACCCACCCGGGCACCCGTTCCAGGCACAGCAGCGCCTCGTCCATGCCCACCGCCACCGCCCCGTCAGGCATCACCGCGACCGCGCGGACCGGAGGGCCGGGGCGGAAGGGGAGGCGGGAGCGGGTTTCGAGGTCGTGGAGTTCGACGAGGCCGTCGGCCCAGGCGATCGCGAGCAGCGGGCCCTCGGTGGTCTCCGTGGCGTGCAACGAGACGACCGGGACGCGGCGTTCGGCGATCGGGGTGGGGTCCGGGTCCTGGCCAGGGATCCAGCGGCGCACCGTACCGTCGTGGCCGCCGCTGCAGAGGAACGGCCCCGTCTCCGTCTCGACCGCCGTCACGGCCGTGACGCGGCCGCTGTGCAGCGCGGCCTGGTGAATGCCCCTCAGACCGAAGGCGTGGACCGAGCCGAGCCGGTCGCCCACCACCACCGAGCCGCTGATGGCCGCGAGCGCCGTGCCCGGGTGCCGGGTGAGGGTCGCCGCCACGGCCGACGTGAGCCGATCCAGGTACGGCGGCCGGGGTTCGGGCCCGGGGACGGGCAGCAGACGGCCCCGTTCGTCCAGGAGCAGGAGCGCGCCGTCGGGTGCCGGGGCCAGCGTCTTGATCCGGCCGCCCGAGGGGCTCCGCAGCGGCTCGCCCTCGGTCGTCGCGTCGTCGGCGCAGAGAAGCTGCACGGCATCCGTCGTACCCGCGACCAACAGGCGGTCGCCGGAGGCGCCCAGGGCCGTGACCGGTCCCGGCCACGGTGGGGTCAGGTCGCCCCGTACACGGGTCCATCGCACCCGCCAGGGCGCGTCCGCCGCGAGCGCGTGCAGCGCCGGACGGAGCCGGGGGTCCGCCATGTCCCCGAGGGCGCCGAGCAGGACGACGGCCCGGTCGGCCGGGTCCTGGTCACGGCAGAGGGACTGCCCGGTCCGCAGCCACGCCGACCGCAGGCCGCCACGGTCGTCGCCGGGACCGGTCACGTACGCGGTGGTGACGCGCAGCGGGTCCGCCGTGCAGACCGCGACCGGATCGGCCAGGTCGACCGCGTGCCGCGCCTCGTACGGCTCCGACCCCGCCTCCGGGCCCAAGCCCCAACCCCGGCCCCAGTCCCCGCCCGAGCCCCCGACCGAGTCCCCACTCGGCTCCGAGCCGGAGCCCGAGCCCGAGCCGGTGCTGGTGCCGGAATCCGAGCCCGCGCTCGAACCCACCCCCGTACGCGAGCTCTTGCCCTCACCCGCACCCGACCCCGACCCCGGCCCCGATCCGGCGCCCTTGCCCGAACCCGAACCCGGCCCCCGTCTCTGACCCGCACCCGCACCCGGTCCTGCGCCCGACTCCCCCCGCCCCGCGGCGCCTTCGAACTCGCCGTCCAGGTCCACCACCGTGACGCGGCCCCCGTCCGTCAGGAGGTCGTACGCGGGCGTGCCCTTGCAGGTCTCCACGACGAGGCGGACCCGGCCCGAAGCGGCGAGTTCGGCGATCAGGTCGGCGATGGCCTCCGGCTCCGCGGCGGCGTGCAGGTCCGGCAGGACCAGGGCCGCGCGCCGGGCCTCCGTCGTGGCGACGGCCTGGACGAGCTCGCCGGGTGTCCGGGCCACGACGCCGAGCCGGTTCGCGACCGTCCAGGCCGCGCCGAGCGCGCACTGGCCGGCGAGCGGGATCAGCTCGCGCGCGGCACGCCTGCGGCGGGCGCCGGCGCGCGTACCGTGCGCGGCGAGCCAGGCGAGCAGAGCGGACTTGCCCCGGCGAGGGCCGCCGACGACCAGGCAGAGGCGGGGCGCCTCCGGGTCGGTGAGCCAGCCGAGCAGGGCCGCCGCCTCCGCCTCCGTACCGGCGGCCGGGCGGTCTCCGCGGACGGATCCGGTCACGGGCACCTTCCCCACGCCGGGGAGGGAGTCGCGGACGGCATGGGACACCTCACGGACGGCGCTGTGCGGACGGGACGACGGCGACAGCCGACGCGAGGGGTTCGGCCGACGGCGACAGCGGTCACGGGCAACGGCCGGCGACCGACGGCCGACGCCTGACCCTCTGCCGACTGACGGCAACGACCTTAGTCGTCAGTCCGCCGATCCGGTGAAATGCTCCCTGACAAGTGACTGCACGACGGTGACATCCTGGGCGATCAGCGCGTCGAGGAGGGCGGTGTGTTCCGCCGCGTCCGCCACGAGGTCGCCGTGCCGGGTCACCGGGCCGCTCACCAGAGGCCATTGGGACCTGCGGTGCAGGTCGTCGGCGACGGCGAGGAGCTGTTCGTTGCCCGCGAGGGAGAGGACTGCGCGGTGGAAGGCGCGGTCGGCCTCGGCGTAGTGGGCGCGGTCGCCGCGGGCGGCGGCGGTGGCCGTGGCTTCGGCGAGCGGCTTGAGCTCGGTCCAGCGGGCGGCCGGGATCGTCCGGGCGAGCCGGAGCATGACCGGGACCTCGATGAGCGCGCGGACCTCGGCCAGCTCGGCGAGCTCGCGCGGGGTGCGCTCGGTGACCCGGAACCCCCGGTTCGGTACGACCTCCACGGCGCCCTCGACGGCCAGTTGCTGCATCGCCTCGCGCACGGGGGTCGCGGAGACGCCGAAGCGCTCGGCGAGGACGGGGGCGGAGTACACCTCGCCGGGGACCAGTTCGCCGCCGACGAGCGCGGTGCGCAGGGCCTGGAGGATCTGGCCGCGCACGGAGTGACGTCGGACGGTACGGGGGGCGCCCGGCTGCGCGGGCGTGAGCGTGGGGTCGGTGGGGTCCAGGGCAGGTGCGGGTGCAGGTGCGGGTGCGGGTGCGGGGACCAGCCGGGGCGCGGGCGGCTCGCTGTGGGTGTGCTCGCCCCGCACGGCCGTCGACCCGCCCCGTAGGGGCTCCGCACCGTCCCGTACGGCCGCGGACCCGTCCCGTACCGTCGCGGACCCGTCCCGTACGGCCGTCGCACCGTCCCGTACGGGCGCCGCTCCGCCCCGTGCCTGTTCCGGGACCCGTACCGCGCCGCCGTACGTCGAATCCGCCGAGTCCGCCGGGTGCGGCTGCTCGGTCGCCCGCTCGCGCGCTCTGCCCTGCTCCACCCGGGTCCTCCTGCGGGGTCGTGCCGGGCCTGGCTCGCGATACCGAGGCCCCCTGTGCACCATAGGCGGACGGGGCCGCAGTTCAAACCTCGGACGCATCGGGTAAGGTAAGGCTAACCTGCTAACGATCGCGATTCGGTGGTCTCGTATGGCCCTCCCCGCTCTGCTCCCCACCCCCCTCACCTCGCCCGTCGCGGCCTCGTACGCCCGCCTCGGCGAGGTGTTCCCCAGCCTGCGGATAGAGGAACTGGGCAGCCACGAGCAGCCGCCTCGCGGGGCGGGCTGGGTCGGTGCGGACGAGCTCGCGGCCGGCGGCGCCGCCCTCGACGCCTTCCTGGCCTGGGACAACGCACAGGTGCTGCGGGACTACGGACAGCAGGCCCGCCCGGACGTGATCGCCAGCTTCGGACTGCACCGGTACGCCTGGCCCGCCTGCCTCCTGGTCACGGTCCCCTGGTTCCTGCACCGCAGGGTCCCCCGTCTGCCCGCCCGTAACGTCTCCTTCCAGCGGGCCGTGGGCCGGATGGCCGTTCGGATCGAGGGGTTCGCCTGTCTGCCGGGCGACCCCGCCGCCGAGCTGCCCGGCGCCCGGGTGGTCCCGGACGAGGACGCGTTGCGGGCCGAGGCCAGGGACGCGCTCGCCGAGCACTTCAAGGACATCCTGGCCGGCTTCGGGCCCCGGATGCGGCGCGGGAACCGGGCGTTGTGGGGCATGGCGACGGACGAGATCGTCGAGGGACTCTGGTACATCGCCGCACTGCTCGGCCAGGAGGAGCGGGGGATGGCCGAGCTGGAGCTGCTGATGCCCGGTACGGCCAAGCCGTACGCCGGGGCGGCGGGCTTCCGCGAGCTGCCGGGCGCCGAGGAGCCGGACGGGACGCCCCGTGCCACCCGGGACCGGGCGACGTGCTGCTTCTTCTACACGCTGCGTCCCGAGGACTCCTGCCTGACGTGCCCGCGGACCTGTGACGCCGAGCGGGTCCGCCGGCTCACCGCGACCGCCTGACGATCCGGCCCGCCACCTCCACCGACGGGCCGTCGGATTACGCCACTCGTACGAGTGGCAAGAATCGAACGCAACTCCCTTACACCGCCCGGCCGTTCGACCGGATCGCACCTATTCGTATGCCGTCCGACCCCAATGGCGTGCTCTTGCCGCGAAACCACATGTGGGGCGTCCGGGGTCGGCCAGTATGGGCGCCCGAAACGCCCTACTGCGATGCAAGGGACACCGCATGAGACTGACCGACATATCGCTTGACTGGCTGCTTCCGGGCGGCGTCATGGTGGCCGGAGTCCTGACGGCGGTGGCGGTGCTCGCGCGCGGCAAGCGCGCCGGTGACCAGGCCGCGGCCGAAGACTCCTGGGAACGCAGTGAGGAACGCCGCCGACGCAAGGAAGCGATCTACGGAACCGCCTCCTACGTCCTGCTCTTCTGCTGCGCGGCCGTCGCCGCCGCGCTCTCCTTCCACGGCCTCGTCGGCTTCGGCCGGCAGAATCTGAATCTCACCGGGGGCTGGGAGTACCTCGTCCCCTTCGGCCTCGACGGCGCGGCGATGTTCTGCTCCGTCCTCGCCGTCCGCGAGGCGAGCCACGGTGACGCGGCCCTCGGCTCGCGACTGCTCGTCTGGCTGTTCGCGGGCGCGGCGGCCTGGTTCAACTGGGTGCACGCGCCCCGGGGCCTGGGGCACGACGGCGCCCCGCAGTTCTTCGCGGGCATGTCCCTCTCGGCCGCGGTCCTCTTCGACCGGGCGCTCAAGCAGACCCGCCGGGCGGCCCTGCGCGAACAGGGCCTGGTGCCACGGCCGTTGCCGCAGATCCGGATCGTACGGTGGCTGCGGGCGCCCAGGGAGACCTTCGCCGCGTGGTCGCTGATGCTCCTGGAAGGCGTACGGACGCTGGACGAGGCCGTCGACGAGGTGCGTGAGGACCGGCGCGAGAAGGAGCAGCACCGGCACCGCAGGCGCGAGCAGGAGAAGCTCGACCGGGCGAGGATCAAAGCGATCAACCGCCAGCACCGGGCCTTCGGCCTGGGGCGCGGGGGCGGGGGCGGCCGTCAGGTCGACGTACCGTCCCTGAACCCCGGCGGGGGCACGGCGACACCGTCCCTGAACTCCGGCGCGGGCTCCGCGACGTCCGTGGGGACGGCCGTCGCGGAGCCCGCCATATCCGATCCCGGACAGCTGCCGCTTCGACACCGGCCATCCCTCCAGGCCGTCAAGGGTTCTGAGCCCCGGACGGTGGACCTCACCGCCGAGGACGACACCCAGACGCTGCCCCGGCTCGACTCGCTGGAGCGCAAACTGAAGGATCTGGAACAGCAGTTCGGCTGAGCCCGGCTTCTCGGCCGGGCGGTCGGAACGATCGGCGGGGCCGCGTGGGAGCCCGACGGGTGCTCACGCGGCCCCGCCGTTCAGTTCGAACCACACCACCTTGCCCACGCCGTGGTCCTCGACTCCCCAGGAGTCGGCCAGTTCCTGGACCAGGACGAGGCCCCTGCCGTGCGTACCGTCGTCGGCGGGCGGTACGTGCGGCTCGGGGGGACCGGCGAGACCGGAGACGAAGTCACGCACTTCGACCCGGAGGTTTTCGGGGACCACGGTCGCGGTGACCACCGCGCCGTGGTCGGTATGGATCAGCGCGTTGGTGACGAGTTCACTGGTGAGCAGCTCCGCGACGTCGGACGCGCCCGGTCCGCCCCAGGTCCGCAGCATCCTGCGCAACGCGTGCCGCACTTCCGGCACCGCGGTGAGATCCGCGCACCCCACCTTTCTGAGCAGTTGAGTCGGCTGTCGTGCCTCCCCGGCCATAACCCCCACCCACATGTCGGTACACATCTCCTCGAACAGGCTCACGGGGATGCATGCCCCACCGAACGTCGTGCATTCATACCGGAGTGGCGCCGAACGGACGGGGTGTCCTACGGGCAGCTGTTGCGGAAGTCCCCCGCGTCGGTCGAGCAGGTGTCGAAGCCGATGCCGCCGTACGCCGCGTCGTTGCCGCCGACGCCGTCCCGCGTGTCGAGGTTGTCGTTGCCCGCGTCGCCGTTGAGGCGGTCGTCGCCGGTCTGGCCGATCAGCCGGTCGGTGCCCGCACCGCCGCTGACCCAGTCGTTGCCGGGGCCGGCGTGGACCGTGTCGTTGCCGTTCGCTCCGTAGATCACGTCGTTGCCGCTGAGGGCACAGATCACGTCGTTGCCGAAGGTGCCGTTGAGCGTCTCGGTGTTGCTGGTGCCGACGATCGTGCAGCCGCGGGCGTTGTTCACGGTGGTGGCGGCATTGGCGTTGTTGTTGCCGGGGACGGGGTCCTCCTCCACGGCCGCCGTCGCCACCCAGTCCGTGAGGGTCCCGGTGGCGCGCGGTTCGGCGACGACGGTGACCGTGGCGGAGGCGCCCGGGGCGATCGTGCCGAAGCGGCAGGTCATCGTGGTCGGATTCACGGTGCAGGGGCCGCCCTGGCTGGGCGTGGCCGACAGGAGGGTGCCGGAGCCGCCGGTGAGGGTGTCGGAGATGGAGACCGCGGTGGCGTCCGTCGTGGTGCTCCGGTTGGTCACCCGGATCGTGTACGTGGCCTGGTCACCGATGCTGACGGTGGCGGGGCCGGTCTTGGTGACCGACACGTCCACGGTGGGCGGCGGGGGCGTGCCGCTGATCGAGTAGCGGGCCACCCCGTGGTTGTCGCTGGCGTTGCCGGAGACGACGATCCTGCCGTCGGACTGCAGGGCCACCGCGCGGCCCTCGTCCCAGTTGCCCTCGAAGTCGGTGGTCACCCGGCCGTCGCCGCCGAAGTCGGTGTCCAGGGAGCCGTCCGTGGTGAAGCGGGCGAGCGCGAAGTCGCCGGTGGCGTCGCCCGCGACGACGATCTTTTCGTCGTCCTGCAGCGCCATGTCGTTGCCCGCCGCACCGTTCGTGCCGAAGCCGGTGGTCACCGTGCCGTCCCCGCCGAAGGTCGGGTCCAGGTCGCCGTTCCCGTCGTAGCGGGCCACCGCGAACTCGGAGTTGACGCCGGTCCCGTGGGACCCGGCGGCGACGATCTTGCCTCCGGACACGAGCTCCACGCCCCGGACCGAGACGCCGAACGGGGTGGCCACCTGGCCGTTGTCGCCGAAGGTCGCGTCCCGCCCGCCGAACTCCATGCCGAGGCGTACCAGGCCGAAGCCGACGGGGCTGGAGCCGGCCGCGATGATCGTTCCTCCGCCGTACACGCTCAGGGCGTGGATCGCCGAGTCGCCGCCCTCGAAGGGGAAGACGGCCTTGCCCGAGTTGTCCTCGCCGAAGATGTCCAGGCTGCCGGCGGGGGTGAGGCGGGTCACCATGGCGTCGCCGCCGTAGGAACCGCCGATGAGGATGTTGTCGTCCAGGCCCATCATCACCGCGTGGCCGACGGTGGGGACGGTCCCGCCGAAACCGGTGAGGACCTTGCCGTCGCCGTCGAAGGTGGTGTCCAGGGAGCCGTCCGCGGTGTAGCGGGCCACCGCGAGCTGGGACGGGCTGCCGTCGGCGGTGTCGCTACTGCCCACCACGACGATGCCGGGGCCCTCCAGGGTCAGGGCGTGGGCCTCGTCGTTGGTGAAGTCGCCGAAGTCGGTGACGACGATGCCGTCGCCGCCGCCGAAGGTGGTGTCCAGGCTGCCGTCGGCGTTGTAGCGCACCAGGACGAAGTCGTTCGGCCCGTCGAAGTTGAATCCGCTGCCGAGCGTGACGATCTTGCCGTCCGCCTGGACCGCCACGTCCCGGTTGTCCTCGACGGCGGACGTGTCGGTGATGACCTTGCCGTCGCCGCTGAAGGTGGGGTCGAGATCGCCGGGGGCGGCGGTCGCCGCTCCGGGCAGGGTGATGACGAGCGCGAGGGCGGCGGCGCCGGCTGCGGCGGCGATGCGCCCGGCCCGGCGCGAGGGGGGATACAGAGGCATGGGCGAGTACTCCGTGGGTCGGTACCTGAGGCCCACAGCCTTCTGCGGCGCCGGCCTCCCGCGGCCCCGGCATGGCCGTGCTGGGCCCACTTGACCTGCGGGTTCCACCCCCAGGAGTGAGCCCTCAGGGCCGAGGCACGTTCCGGAGGTTGGAGCGGGCCATCTGGAGCATGCGGCCGACCCCGCCGTCCAGGACGATCTTGCTGGCGGAGAGCGCGAAGCCGGAGACCATCTCGCGGCTGATCTTCGGGGGGATCGACAGGGCGTTGGGGTCGGTGACGATGTCGACGAGGGCCGGGCCCTTGTGCTTGAAGGCGTCCTTGAGCGCGCCCGCGAGTTGCTTGGGCTTCTCCACGCGGACGCCGTAGGCGCCTGCCGCGCGGGCGACGGCGGCGAAGTCGGGGTTGTGGTTGGTCGTGCCGTACGAGGGGAGGCCGGACACCAGCATCTCCAACTCGACCATCCCGAGGGAGGAGTTGTTGAACAGGACGATCTTCACCGGGAGGTCGTACTGGACCAGGGTGAGGAAGTCGCCCATCAGCATGGAGAATCCGCCGTCGCCCGACATCGAGATCACCTGGCGGCGGCGGTCCGTGAACTGCGCTCCGATCGCCTGCGGCAGGGCGTTCGCCATCGAGCCGTGCGAGAAGGAACCGATGATGCGGCGGCGCCCGTTGGGGGTGATGTAGCGCGCCGCCCAGACGTTGCACATGCCGGTGTCCACGGTGAACACCGCGTCGTCGTCGGCGAGTTCGTCCAGGACCGAGGCGACGTACTCCGGATGGATCGGTACGTGCTTCTCGACCTTGCGGGTGTACGCCTTGACGACCCCTTCGAGGGCGTCGGCATGCTTCTTCAGCATCTTGTCGAGGAAGCGGCGGTCCGTCTTCGCGCGCACGCGCGGCGTGAGGCAGCGCAGTGTCTCCCGTACGTCTCCCCAGACCGCCAGGTCGAGCTTGGAGCGCCGTCCAAGGCGCTCCGGCCTGACGTCCACCTGGACGATCTTGACGTCGTCCGGCAGGAAGGCGTTGTACGGGAAGTCCGTGCCGAGCAGGATCAGCAGATCGCACTCGTGGGTGGCCTCGTAGGCCGCTCCGTAGCCGAGCAGGCCGCTCATCCCGACGTCGAACGGGTTGTCGTACTGGATCCACTCCTTGCCGCGCAGCGCGTGGCCGACCGGGGCCTTCACCCGCTCGGCGAACTGCATGACCTCCGGGTGCGCGCCGGCCGTGCCGCTGCCGCAGAACAGCGTCACCCGATCGGCCTCGTCGACCATCCGGACCAACGCGTCGATCTCGGTGTCACCCGGACGGACGGTGGGCCGGGACGTCACGAGGGCGGTCTGCAAGGCGGTGTCGGGCGCGGGCTCCGACGCGATGTCGCCGGGGAGCGAGACGACGCTGACGCCGCTCTGCCCGACGGCGTGCTGAATGGCCGTCTGGAGGAGCCTCGGCATCTGCCGCGGGTTGGAGATCAGCTCGCTGTAGTGGCTGCACTCGGAGAAGAGCCGGTCCGGGTGCGTCTCCTGGAAGTAGCCGAGGCCGATCTCGCTGGAGGGGATGTGCGAGGCCAGCGCGAGGACCGGGGCCATCGAGCGGTGCGCGTCGTACAGGCCGTTGATCAGGTGCAGATTGCCCGGGCCGCAGGAGCCGGCGCACGCCGTGAGACGGCCGGTGATCTGCGCCTCCGCCCCGGCGGCGAAGGCGGCGACCTCCTCGTGCCTGACCTGGATCCAGTCGATGTCGGGCGTACGGCGGATGGCGTCGACGACGGGGTTCAGGCTGTCGCCCACCACGCCGTACAGGCGCCGGACGCCCGCCCGGACGAGGATGTCGACGAACTGCTCCGCAACGTTCTGTTTGGCCATGGATCCATCAACACATGGGGCGGACCGTTACGCCTCCCAGACGGCCACCCCCGTACGGTCGTCGGCGTACCCCTTCACCCGGAGCTGTGTGTCGGCGAGGTAGGCCGCGAGCCCGGGCGGCTCGGCGGAGGCCCAGCGCTCCGCGAGTTCCTTGGCGAGGGCCGGTTCGCTCCGGATCGGCTCGGCGAGACCGTTCGAGGCGAGGAGGAGGGTGTCGCCGGGGCGGGCGACGGAGGCACGGAAGCGGAACGGTTCGGCGGGCGGTGGGAGGGGGTCCTCGACGAAGGGGGCGCCAGGGGGACCGGTGACGCCGAGCCGCATGGTCTGTCGGTCGCCCTCGGCCGTCTCCGACGGCGGGGAGCCGAAGCCGACGACCGGGGCGCCGCTCAGCGAGGCGGGCTCCGGGAGCAGCGGCTCGATGTCCTGCCAGGCGCCGTCGCGGAGCCGGAAGAGGCCGCCGGGGCCGATGCCGAAGAAGACCCGGGTGCGGCAGTCGGGGTCGGCGGAGAGCAGCAGGCAGCGCAGGCTCGCGGTGTACTCCTCGGGCTCCACGCCCTGTTCGGCGGCGCGTGCGCGCAGCTTGCCGTACGTACGGTCCGTGAGCCGGTGGAGCCCCGACTTCAGGTCGCCCCTGCGGCCGGAGCGGATGTCCTCGGAGAGCCGGGCGTGGCTGCGGCCTACGGCCTCGGCGATCCAGCGGCAGGCGTCGGCGGCGGCGAGGTGCGCGCCCTCGGCGGCGCGGGCGCCGCTCGCCACGGCGACGAGGACGAGCGCGGCCTCCTCGTGGCCGAACCGGGCGGTGAGCAGGGCGTCCCTGCGGGGTTCGCCGCGGTAGCGGGCGGAGTCGCCGCGTTGTGAGGCGGCGCGCAGGGTGTACGAGCCGTAGCGCGCGCCGTCGAGGACGGTGTCGGCGACCAGTTCGCCGAGTTCGCCCGGCCGGGCCATGGGGAGCGCGGTCGGCTCGGCCTCGTAGGTGGGCGGCCTGTTCCCGATGTGCGCGGTACGGGGGCGGGGCAGGGGTGGGGGCGCGGTGGGCTCGTCCGGCGCGGGCAGGTCGACGACGAGCGTGGGGTCCGCGTCGGCGGTCGTGTCCGCGTTCGTATCCGTGTCCGCGTGCGCGTGCGCGTCGGGGCCCGGTGGGGGCGCCGCCGGGAAGGAGCGCGGTCCGTCAAGGTCGAGGTCGGCCTCGGAGCCGGGGCCGGGGCCGGGCCCGGGGCCGTCGAGGGGCTCCCACGGAGCCCGCGGCGGCCGGGGAGGCTGAGGAGGCCTGGGCGGCTGAGGCGGCCGTGCCTTCGCCGGGGGCGCCGTCCCGGCGGCCGGCGTGGTGCCCGTCGTCGCCCGGGACGCGGAGTCGAAACGGTCGTCGAGCGTGTCGCCCGTGGTCGTCGGGGCCGTGTCCGGCGCCGACTCGTCGTAGAGCTTGTCCCACCAGTTGTCCCCCTGCTGAGTCATGCCCTTATTGTCCACCGCACAGGGCGTCAGAAAACGGGACATGCCGAAAAAGAGGCCCGCCGGGCGACCCCACCCCCCACGGGAAGGACGCCCGGCGGACCGGCGTGATCAGCGCACGTCGTAAGCGCGGACCACGGTCTGGGTGACGGAGTTGCCCTTGGCGTCCGTCAGTTCGGTCTTCAGGGTGACCGGCTTGCCGGACGCGCCCGCGTGATTCACGGTCGCCGTCCAGGTGCCGCCCCGCTGCGAGACCTGCGCCTCCGCCCAGGTCGTGCCTCCGTCGTAGGAGTACGAGAGCTTGGCCGAGGTGAGCGCGGCGGGCGTGTAGCCCGCGTGACCCGTCGCGGTGAGGCCGATCTGCTGGCCGTCGGTCGCGGCGAGGGTCTTCAGTCCGTCCTCCGGCAGGTTGTACCGGGGGAAGATAATCGGGATGCCTTGAGAGTAGACGCTCTCGTCGAGCTCGGAGGTGAATTCCCATACCGAGTTGACAGATGTGGAGCGGTTCCACACCTTGCTGCCGATCTTCATGGTGTTCTGTTCGAGCGTGTACGTACCGCGCTCGGACGGGACTTCGAAGGCCCCGAACGGCCATCCGGTCTCTCCGAGTACCTCACCGTCCTTGCTGAGCCGGAGGTTGCCGATGTCCCCGAAGGACCCGGGCTGGGAGTAGTGGGTGTTGTCGGCCCACATGGAGTCGGCGAAACCGATGAGGTCGCCCTGGCGTTCGGCGACGAGGACCGGCTTACCCGTGGCGTCCCGCGGGGCCGTCGGGGCGATGACTCCGTCGTACCAGCGCTCGGTGCGCTTCTCCCCCGCCTTGTACGCGTGCCTGGCGCCCATCATGAACTCCCCGAAGGGGAAGCTGGAGGAGAGGACCGTCTCCCACTGGGTGTCCCCGGCCGTGTAGTACTCCGTCCGGGTGCCGGGCGCCGGGGCCGTCTCGATCGCGCCGAAGTAGACCGCGGTGCCGTTCGGCCGGTAGGCCGCCGGGCTGTCGACGAAGTCGGTGGCGACGCCCATGGAGCCGTAGGTGGACTCGGTGCGGCCCAGCTGTCCGTCGCGGACCCGGTAGGTCCTGTCGTCCCGGATCTGGCCCGACTCGGGGAACGCGAGGTTGTAGAGGTACGGGCTCTTCGCGGTGGCCTTCCAGGAGAGGGTGACCTCGCCGGCGGAGAGCTTGCCGAGGAGCGCCGCGCCCTCGGCCGCGTCGACGGCGAGGACCGGGAGCCCGGCTCCCGTGAAGCCGGCCGTCGGGTACCAGCGCGCGGTGGACGTGCGGTGGGCGAGGACGGCGACGGCTCCGGCGGCCTTGGCGTTCCGGGCGACGGCGGCCACGTTGGTGGAGGTGTCCGGGAGGCGGACCAGGGCGACGCGGCCCTTGACGTCGGCGGCCGTCAGTTCCTCGGGCGTTCCGGTGCCCGCGTCGACGAGCCGGGCGGAGCCGGTGCCGTCGAGGTTGTCGGAGCCGAGGGAGCCGGTGACCGGGTGCAGGACGGTGCCGTCGGCCGTCTTCAGCGAGGTGACCTGCGGGGCGGCGGTGCGCCAGTAGCTGCCGAACTCGAAGTCGCCGTCGTCGGCGCGGCCTTCGACGGAGGCGTAGTAGCCGCGGATCGAGCGGGTGCCGGCGGCCGTGCCGGCGTGCAGCCAGGTGTCGTCCCAGGAGCGGGCGAAGGCCAGGGTGGTGCCGCGCCGCTCACCGGCCTTGTCGGTCTGCACCGACAGCTTGTGGGCCCTGCGGGCGTCGAGGACGACGGTGGTGTCCTTCTTGACCTCGATCTGCGGGCGGGCCAGGTAGCTGAGCGAGTCGTTCAGCGTGGCGCCCTCGCCCGCGTCGGGGGTGGCGACGAAGGAGCTGAGGAAGTAGCTGCCGGGCCGCAGCTGGAAGACCTGGTCGGTGGCGCCCTCGTTGAAGCGGCGCTCGCCGGTCGCCGTGTCGGTGCCGATGAGGTCCAGCGACGACGGGCCGTCGGCGGGCTTGCCCTGACGGTCGATCAACTTGACGCGCAGGGTGACCGTTTCGGGCTGGACGTAGAGCGAGAACGGCGTCGAGACGTGGATGCCGTCGCGGCCGGTGGCCACGACCCGTCCGGTGACGTCGCCGTACTGGGCGCGCTCCAGGTGGGCGGCAGGGGCCAGGTGGAGCGGGACCTCGACGGTCGCGCGGGCCGGGACGGTGACCGTGCGCCCGGCGAGCCGGGCGACGGAGGACGTGACGCGGGAGCCGTCGTTGCCGGTGACCTTCTCGACGGCGAGCGTCAGCGTGACGGCCTTGTCGGAGGTGTTGGTGTACGGGACGGCCACCGAGGTGCGGTCGCCGGTGTCCTGGGGCCAGTTGAAGGTGCCGCCCTGGACGGCGTCGGCGCCGAGGACCGTCTGGTCGATCGC
Organism: Streptomyces sp. NPDC048370; assembly: GCF_043200825.1. Lineage (NCBI taxonomy): Bacteria > Bacillati > Actinomycetota > Actinomycetes > Kitasatosporales > Streptomycetaceae > Streptomyces > Streptomyces sp. NPDC048370. The sequence goes on from NZ_JBICYI010000005.1 coordinate 246,108, forward strand.
GGCCTTGACGTCGAGCCGGCCGCCGCCGACCTGGCGTACGTCGCCGGGGACGGCGCTCTCGGCGGAGGAGACGAGCGCGGCCTTGATCTGCTGGGCCGGCCAGTCGGGGTGGCGCTGCTTGACGATGGCGGCGGCGCCCGCGACGTGCGGGGTGGCCATCGACGTACCGGACATGGACCGGTAGGCGTAGACGCCCCGGCCGCCGACGGCGGCGGCGGAGATGTCGACGCCGGGGGCCGCGATCTCCGGCTTGAGGGTGTGGTGGACGATCGTCGGACCGCTGCTGGAGAAGTACGCGGTGGAGTCGTCGCGGTCGGTGGCGCCGACGGTCAGGACGTCGGGGGCGCAGCCGGGCGAGGAGACGGTGTTGAGCGTCGGGCCGGAGTTGCCGGCGGCGATGACGAACAACGTGCCCTTGTTCTGGGCGAGTTCCTGCGCGGCGACGCTCATCGGGTCGGTGCAGTCGGTGGGTACGGAGCTGCCGAGGCTCATGGAGACGACGTCGGCGCCCTGGCCGACGGCCCACTCCATGCCGGCGATGATCCAGGAGGCGGCGCCGGAACCGGAGTCGTTGAGGACCTTGCCGTTGAGGAGTTCGGCGCCGGGCGCGACGCCCTTCTTCTGTCCGCCGCTCGCCGCGCCGGAGCCGCCGACGGTGGAGATGGTGTGGGTGCCGTGGCCGCCGCGGTCCTCGGCGGTGTCGGAGTCGGTGAAGTTCTCGGAGGCGACGATCCGGCCCTTGAGGTCGGGGTGCTGGGTGTCGGCGCCGGTGTCGAGGACGGCGACCTTGGTGCCGGTGCCGTCGAAGCCGGCGGCCCAGGCATCGGGGGCGTGGACCTGCTTGGTCGAACGCTCCAGGGTGGCCTCGACCTTGCGGTCCAGCCAGAGCTTCTTCAGGCCGGAGGCGGAGCGGGCGGCGGGGGCGTTCACATCGGCCCAGAAGGTGGCGGCCTGCTTCTTGTCGGCCTTGAGGGCGACGCCGTCGACGGCCTTGAGGACCTGGCCGCGCTGCGCTCCGCGCGGGGCTGCCGGGACGGAGCGGGCGAGGTCGGAGCCGTAGACCGCGATGAGGGGGAGCGTCTTGGTGCCGGCGTCGTCGTATCCCTGCCGGATCAGGCCGGTGACGTTGAAGAGCTCCTCGTCGACACGGCCGGCGGCGAGGGCGGAGGTGGCGTCCTCGGGGTAGACGTACAGGTCCTTGCCCGAACGGCGGGTCTGGACGAAGGGGACGGTCCCGTCCTCGCGCGGCAGTGCGGCGGCGGCCGGGTTCCCGGCGGCGTCGTGGGTGACCAGGACACGGTCACCGGTGACCAGCGTGACGGTGGCGGCCCGCTCCGCGGCGCGGGCCGCGTGGGCCTCGCTGCCGACCAGCGGTCGATTGCCGGTCGAGTCGTCCTGCGGCACGGCGGCCGTGGACGGCGCGACCGCGGTGACGGCCAGGACGGCGGCGGTCGCCGCCCCCAGGGCCGTACGCGAAATCGGGCGCATCGCTCTCCCCATCTGATTCCGGGCAAGGGCGGGCAAAGGGCCCGTGACCGGAGGCTGTTGGTGCTGCGGTGGCGCCACATTGGCAGAGGTGAGGGTGGTGCAGGGATGATGTGCGCGGCGGGAATGCGCCGTGGCCGATTCCCGCCAGGGCACCAACGGAACGAATGCGTCCGGTGAACGTCCGGGGAATGTCCGGGACGCACCAGGACGTCCGGTGAGGGGTGGGGCAGCGATGCTGGGAGCGATAGGTCTCGACGAACGGCAGGAGTCCGCGTATCGGGCGCTGGTCGCGCTGGGCGCGGCCGAGGTGACGGATCTGGCGCACCGGCTCGCCCTGCCGGAGTCGGACACCGAGCGGGCGTTGCGCCGCCTCGAGTCGCAGGGGCTCGCCGCGCAGTCCTCCGCGCGGACCGGGCGGTGGGTGGCTGCGCCGCCGGGGGTGGCGCTCGGCGCACTGCTGACCCAGCAGCGGCACGAGCTGGAGCAGGCGGAGCTGGCGGCGGCGCTGCTCGCGGAGGAGTACCGCGCGGAGGCGGCGGAGCCCGCCGTGCACGACCTGGTGGAGGTGGTGACGGGCGCGAGCGCGGTCACGCACCGCTTCCTCCAGCTCCAGCTGGGCGCGACGGAGGAGGTCTGCGCGCTGGTCACGGGGAAGCCCATCGCGGTGACCGGCATGGAGAACGACGCGGAGGAGCTGGCCGCCGGGCGGGGCGTGCGCTACCGCGTGGTGGTCGAGCGGGAGGTCCTGACGCTGCCGTCGGGGATCGTCGAGCTGTCGGCGGCGCTCGGCCGGGACGAGGAGATCCGGGTGGTGGACCGGGTGCCCACCAAGCTGGTGGTCGCGGACCGGGCCCTGGCGATGGTCCCGCTGACGGGCCGGGGAGCGGAGCCCGCGGCCCTCGTGGTGCACGCGAGCGGGCTCCTGGAGTCCCTGATGGGCCTCTTCGAGGCGGTCTGGCGCGAGGCGCTGCCGCTACGTCTCGGCGCGGGCGCGCAGGTCACGGAGACGGATGCGCCGGGCCCCGACGCGACGGACCTGGAAGTCCTCTCGCTGCTTCTGGCCGGCATGACGGACGCGAGCGTGGCGAAGCAGCTGGACCTGGGCCTGCGCACGGTCCAGCGCCGGGTGAAGGGCCTGATGGAACTCTCGGGCGTCACGACCCGCCTCCAGCTGGGCTGGCACGCGTACGAGAAGGGGTGGGTGGCCCGCGGGTAGGGGGCCGGCGGCCGGGCGGTCGCGGCGGAGGGGAGGCCGGGCGGCGCCCCCCGTCCGTACGCTGCGACCTGCGAGGAGATCATGGGTCCTGCACGCTGGGCAGATGGGTGTGTGGCAGCTGTTGCTCGTCGCGATGGTGATGCTGCTCGGCCTGTTCGGGGTACTGGCTCCCGGCGTGCCGGGGCCGTGGCTGGTGTGGGCGGCCATGCTCTGGTGGGCGTTGCACGAGCAGAGCGGGCTCGCCTGGATCCTGCTCGTCGCCTCGACCGCGCTGCTCCTGCTCACCCAGGTGGTCGTATGGCTGCTGCCGCAGCGCCGGATCCGGGGGGTCGGCATCACCCGGCGGATGGTGACGTACGCGGGAGTGGGGGCCTTCCTCGGCTTCTTCCTGGTCCCCGTGCTCGGCGCGATCCCCGGATTCATCGGCGGGATCTACCTCTCCGAGCGGCTCCGCCTGGGCGGTCACGGCCAGGCCATGGCCTCCACGCGCACGGTGATGCGGGCGGCGGGCACGAGCATCCTGGTCGAGCTCTTCGCCTGCCTCCTGATCGTCGGCGCGTGGGTGGGCGCGCTGATCTGGGGCTGAGGGCCTGAGCGGGGGCTTCTACCTGAGCGGGGGCTGAGGTCCTAGGACCCCCGGCCGCCCGGATCTCCGTCGGAGCGCCGATGCGCTCGCCACGGGCGGCGCGCGATGCTGGCCGTATGAGGGACTTCGAGGGCTTCAGCGAGGCCGAGCTCGCCTATCTCCGGACGCAGCGGCTCGCCCGGATGGCCACGGTCGACCCGACGGGCCAGCCGCAGGCCAACCCGGTCGGCTTCTTCCCGCAGCCGGACGGCACGGTCCTGGTCGGCGGGTTGGCCATGGGCCGCTCGAAGAAGTGGCGCAACCTGGGGGCCAACCCCAAGGTTGCCCTGGTCGTCGACGATCTGGCGAGCGTGCGGCCCTGGCGGGTGCGCGGGGTGGAGATCCGGGGCGTGGCCGAGCTCCTGGTGGGGCCGCACGAGCTCGGCCCGCACTTCAGCGAGGAGGTCATCCGGATCCACCCCCGCCGGATCCACAGCTGGGGCCTTCCGGAGACCTCCGCGGCTACTTCGGAAGATCGATCTGGTACTTGATGAAGCCGGTGTCGCGGGCGACCTTGTCGTACAGGTGGCGTGCGGTGGTGTTGGACGCCTGGGTGTTCCAGTAGACGCGGTCGCAGCCCTGCTCCCGCGCCCACTCCGTGACGGCGGCGATCAGGGCGCGCGCCACGCCCTGACCGCGTGCCTCGGGGTCGGTGAAGAGGTCCTGGAGGTAGCAGACGTCCGGCCCCGAGGTGCTGGGGTGGACGAAGAAGTGGGTGAAGCCGACGACACGGCCGTCGAGCCGGGCCACGCGCGCGTGGAGCCGCGTGCCCTCCTGGAAGGCGTTCCAGGCCCGGTCGTAGAGGGCGTCGGCCTCGCTGCGGCCGTAGAAGTCGATGTACGCGCGGAAGAGACGCTCCCAGGCGTCGCGGTCGCCGGGGCCGAGCAGGTCAGTGTTGATCATGGAGTCATTGTGCCGGTACGGGCGGTACGGGCCGGCCGGCCCCCAGGGCCTGTCCGCCGGCCCCTAGGGGGACGAGCTCCAGATACCGGTGTGCGTACGAGCGCCAAGGCCGCCATCTCTCGGAGCGGGCGGCGCCCTCGGGATCCACGTCTGGGTCGCCGAGGGCCCGCATGCGGATGAGGGCGGCCTGGGCGGCGGTGACGCCGGGAACGGCGCGCAGGGCGCGCTCCGCCTCGTCGCGGTCGGCGCCCGGGTCGAGGCATACGGCCCCGCTGGTGAGCGCGGCGGCGAGCGGGCCTGCCTCGGGGTGGGCGGTGAGCGCGGCGGGCTCGGGGAAGATGTGGGTGAGCGTGCCGCAGGCGGTGTCCAGGCGTGTGCCGTGCGCCAGGACGAGGCGCGCCGCCTCGTCGGGGCCTGTCACGGTCCGGACCGCGAACTCCTCGGGATCCGCGGCGCCCGGCGACCGTACGCCTGGGCGGGCGGCGACCAGCTCGGCGAGGACGGGCGCGGTGCCGGGGTCGGCGCCGAGGTGTTCGGCGACGGCGTACGGGTCGGCGTCCAGGTCGAGGAGCCGGCGCAGCCGCTGGACGGCGGTGGTCAGGTCGCGCAGGTCGGTGAGGTGGATCCGGGCCTCCAGCCAGGGCCCGGCGGAGCGCTCGTCGACGGAGACGAGGCCGGTGCCGTACGGGAGGCGGAGCGTACGACGGTAGGTGCGGGCGCCGGGGTCGCCGAGCACCTCCTCGACACCGGGCAGGGCCTCGGCCGCGAGCAGGTCGAAGACCTCGCGGGCGGCGTAGGGCCCCCGGTGGGCGAGCCGCAGCGGCACCCCTGCGGCGAGCGCGGTGCGGGGCCCCGCGCCGGTGCCGGACTCGGTGCGCAGCTCGGTGGGGGTACGGGCGTAGATGCGGCGGATCGTGTCGTTGAACTGGCGCACGCTGGCGCAGCCGCACGCGAAGGCGATCTCGGTGACCGGCAACCCGGTGGTCTGCAGGAGCAGCCGGGCGGTGTGGGCCCGCTGGGCGCGGGCGAGAGCGACGGGTCCGGCGCCCAGCTCGGCGGTGAGCAGGCGCTGCACCTGGCGGGCGCTGTAGCCGAGCCGCCCGGCGAGGCCGGGGACGCCCTCGCGGTCGACGACGCCGTCCCCGATCATCCGCATGGCGCGGCCGACGACGTCGGCGCGGACGTTCCACTCGGCGGAGCCGGGCACGGCGTCGGGGCGGCAGCGCCGGCAGGCGCGGAAGCCGTGGCCCTGGGCGGCGGCGGCCGTCGGGAAGAACGTGACGTTCTTGCGCTTGGGCGTGACGGCGGGGCAGCTGGGCCGGCAGTAGATCCCGGTCGTCTCGACGGCGAAGAAGAACGCGCCGTCGAAGCGTGCGTCCCGGCTGCTGACGGCCTCGTACCGGCGGTCCTCACCGACGTCCTGGCCGGTGTCGTGACTGGTGCCGTGGCCGGTGACCTGACTGGTGTCCTGGCCGGTCTCCTGGCTGGTGTCCTGTTCCCTCACGCTGTCCAGTGTGCGGGAGCCCCGGGGGCGCGGCTGGCGGTTTTCGGACACCGCGCTGCCCCGGGGCTTCCCGTACCGGACCGGGTCTCGTACGAGACCGGCGGGACCGCTACCGGCCCGAGTGCCGCACGCGGCCGCCGGCGCCGCCGCGCTTGGCCTCCATCGCCGCGCGGCCCTCCGCGCCCTTGCGCTTCCAGTCCTTGAGGATCTCGGAGCGCACGCGGGCGTCGGTCTTGGCGACGATCCGCTGGTTCTCGCGGAGGAGCTTGCGGTAGCTCTCCAGTCGGCGCACCGAGAGGGAGCCGTCGTCGACCGCCGCCGTCACGGCGCAGCCGGGCTCCGCCTCGTGGGCGCAGTCGTGGAAGCGGCACTCCTCCGCCAGGCTCTCGATCTCCGAGAAGACCTGGCCGACGCCGGTCTCGGCGTCCCAGAGCCCGACGCCGCGCAGACCGGGCGTGTCGATGAGGACACCGCCCCCGGGCAGCAGGAGCAGGTTGCGCGTGGTCGTGGTGTGGCGGCCCTTGCCGTCCACGTCACGGGCCGCCTGGACGCCCATGACGTCCTCGCCGAGGAGCGTGTTGGCGAGCGTGGACTTCCCCGCGCCGGAGACGCCGAGCAGCACGCTCGTCCCGCCGGCGACGAGCGCGCCGAGCACGTCGAGCCCTTCGCCGGTCGTGGAGCTGACGGGCAGCACCTGGACGCCCGGCGCCACGGTCTCCACGTCCTCGACGAGGTAGGAGAGTCCGACCGGGTCGGGCACCAGGTCGGCCTTGCTGAGCACGACGAGCGGCTGGGCGCCGGACTCCCAGGCCAGGGCCAGGAAGCGCTCGATGCGGCCGAGGTCGAGCTCGACGGCGAGCGAGACCGTGATGATCGCGTGGTCGACGTTGGCGGCGAGGATCTGCCCCTCGGACCGCTTGGAGGACGTGGACCGCGCGAACGCCGTGCGGCGCGGGAGGAGGTTCCGTACGTAACGGGGATCGCCGTCCGGGTCGACGGCGGCCCAGTCGCCCGTGCAGACGACCTTCAGCGGGTCGCGGGGCACGACGAACTCGGTGTCGGCCCGGAGGGTGCCGATCGGGGTGACCAGGTCGCACTGACCCCGGTCGACCCGCAGGACGCGACCCGGCAGGAGCCCCTGCTCGGCGTAGGGAGCGAAGGCGGCCTCCCAGCCCTCGTCCCAGCCGTACGGGATGAGGGCGTGCGAGGTCGAAGCCTGAAGAGAAGAAGCCTCAAGAGAGGAGAAAGACAAGGGGTGACCCTTCACAAGGGTGGCCCCGGCACGCGCCGCGTGGACGCGCAGAGAAGAAGGAAGGTCAGCCGGAGACCACAGGGGTGGAGTTGATGAGCTTCTGGATGAGGGCAGCGCCCGTCGTCATGACAGCCATCGGTCACACCTCCTGGATCACACACACGGCGACACCCGCGGAGGGCAGAACTCGGACGATTCGGCCGTCCGACCCGCAGGAACGACCACACCCTAGCTCCACCCCGGCCGACCGCGCGATCGATTTTCACGCGCCGAAAAATCCGAACGGCCGCCGGACGGCCGGCGGGCGGCCACCGGCCGGTCAGACGACGACCACCTCGACCGTGGCGACCGTGTTGCAGCCGTAGCCCTGGGCGTTCCACGGTGCCCGCTCCGGCTGTGTGGCGCCGTGGGAGTCGGTCGCGCGGGCCAACAGCCGGTACCGCCCGGGGCGGCGCGGTGTCCACGGGTACGACCAGCCCGTCCAGGCGTACGGGCCGGTGGGCGGCTCCAGTTCGGCGTCGTGCCATCCCGCGTCCGGGGCGCTCTCCCCCGGTCCTGTGCCGTCCTCGTCCTCGGCCCGTACCTCGACGCGGCCGACGGTCCGGCCGCCGCCGGACCAGGCCCTGCCCCGTACGACGGTCTCGGTCCCGCGCCGCAGGTCCTCGTCCGCTTCGGGGGCGGTGATGAGCGACTTGACGCGGATCGCGCCGACGGGCCCGTCGGGGGTGCCGTCCGAGGCGATGTAGACGTACTCCTCGGTCTGGAAGACGCCGGTGAAGGGTGCGGTGACGGCCCGCGCCCCGACCAGCCACTTCACGTCCGCGACCGCGTACCGGCCGGGCACCACGAGCCGCACCGGGGCGCCGTGCCGGGGCGGGAGCGGTTCGCCGTTGAGGTGGGTGGCGAGCAGGGTGTCGGGGTGCAGGGCCTCGGCGAGCGGCAGGGCGCGCTCGAAGGCGGTCCTGCGCCCGTGGAAGGGTCCCTCGTCCGCTCCGGCGAAGACGAACTCGACGGCATCCGGGTCGACCCCGGCCCGTTCGGCGACCAGGCGGAAGGGCACGCCCGCGAACCGGGCGCAGCCGACCGCCCCGCGCTCCCAGGGCAGGCCCGGCGGCCGGGGGTTCATCAGGGCGCGTCCGTTCCCGGCGCACTCCAGGACGACGTCGAACTCGCGGCGACCGGAGGGGTCGGCGCGGCCTAGGGCGATGAGCTGCTCGTAGTCGACGGTGAGCGGTGTGGTGACGGCGCCGTCGACGCGCAGCCGCCACCGGCCGATCTCCGTGCGCGGGACGCCGAAGTGGTCGCGTACGAAGAGGGCGTCGGCGGGCGTCACCGGGTCGCCGAGCGCGGCCATGGGGGTCTGCGCGTTGTACGGCTCCGTGGTCACCGTCTCGGGTGCCCAGACGGTGGCCCCGGGCCCCTGGGGAATGGCCGATGCGGTCATGCCGGCACCTCCGTCGGGCGCGGTCCCGCTCTCAGCGTACGTCGGGCCCCTGGCCCCCACTTCCCGGTGCGTCCGCGTCCGATTCGTGCAAGACCCGGCGGCCGCGCCGTGCCTACCGTTCCCCCATGAACACACCACGACTCGACGTCATCGGCCTCGTCGTCTCCGACATGGCCGCCTCGCTCGCCTTCTACCGGCGGCTCGGTCTCGACGTTCCCGCCGAGGCCGACGGCCAGCCGCACGTGGAGGCCGCTCTGCCCGGGGGGATGCGGATCGCGTGGGACACCGAGGAGGTCGTCCGCTCCTTCGATCCCGGCTGGTCCCGGCCCGAGGGCGGTGACCGGATCGGGCTCGCGTTCCTCTGCGACTCGCCCCGGGAGGTGGACGCGACGTACGAGGCGCTCGTCGCGGCCGGGTACCAGGGGCATCTGAAGCCCTGGGACGCCGTGTGGGGCCAGCGCTACGCCGTCGTGCTCGACCCGGACGGCTGCGGGGTCTCCCTCTTCGCCCAGGCAGAGGCGTAGGCGGACAGCGTCGTACCGGCCAGCGCGCGGGTCTCGCGGGCCAGGTGGGCCTGGTCGGCGCAGCCCGCGCGCAGGGCCGCCTCGGCGTACGGGACGCCCGCCCTGACCAGGGCCAGGGCGCGCTGGAGCCGCAGGATCCTGGCCAGCGTCTTGGGCCCGTAGCCGAACGCGTCCAGGGACCGCCGGTGCAGCTGACGGGCGCCCAGGCCGACGGCGTCGGCGGTCTCGGCCACGGGCCGTCCGGCGGCCAGGCGCCGCGCGACGGCGCGGATCACCGGGTCGGGGTCCGGGGCGTCCGCCGCCCGGTGGACGGCGAGGTTCTCCAGTGCGGCGGCGGGGTCGGGCGCGGCGGACACCCGCTCGGCGAGCCGCCGGGCCCGCGCCTCGCCCCAGAGCGCGCCGAGCCCGACCCGCCGGTCCCGCAGGGCGCTCGCCGGGACGCCGATCAGGGCGGGCGCGTCTCCGGGTGCGAAGCGGATCCCGGCGTAGCGGCCGGGATCGCCGTCGGGGACGTACACGCCGGTGTCAGGTCCGGCGACGAACAGCCGGCCCTCGTGCCAGATCAGGTCCATGCAGCCGTCGGGCAGCACGGGCACCGGCTCCTCGCCCACGGGCGGTGGCGTGAGGGTCCAGACGACCGCGCCGTCGAGGCGCGCGGGGCGTTCCTCGTACACCCTTCTGAGCCTAGGCCCCGCGCCAGGGCCTGTCCGGCGGATCGGGGTAGGACAGCCCCTAGTCCTTCTCCCAGCCGGAGTGCAGTCGCGACTTGACGTCGTCCGGGGGCAGGAAGCGCGACCAGCGTTCGGGGAACTCCGAGGGCATGTCGGGGTCGTCGTCGTCCACCTCCTCCGCCTCCGCGCGCAGCCGGGCGACGAGGTCGGCGGCCTGGGCGGCGCGGGCCCGGTCGCTGGCCTCGCGGGCGGCGGCGGTGGCGACCGAGGGCCAGACCCGGTCGATGGCCGCGTTCACGGCCGCGCCGACGAGCACGGCGAAGGCGGAGATGCCGATCCAGAGGAGGACGGCGATGGGCGCGGCGAGGGAGCCGTAGATGGTCGGGCCCTCGACCTGGCTGGTGAGGTAGATCCGCAGCAGGAAGCTGCCGAGCACCCACATCCCGAGGGCCACGAGCGCGCCCGGGATGTCCTCGATCCACGGCGATCTGACGGGCACGGACACGTGGTACAGCGTGGTGAGGAAGGCGATGGAGAGGAGGATGACGACCGGCCAGTAGAGGACGGAGACGACCTCCGTGCCCCAGGGGATCAGCTCCACCACCCGGTCGGGACCGACCACGGCGAGCGGCAGCACGACCGCGCCGATGAGCAGCGCCACGATGTAGAGCAGGAAGGCGAGGAGCCGGGTCTTGACGATGCCCCTGTGGCCGTCGAGTCCGTACATCACGGTGATGGTGTCGATGAAGACGTTCACGGCGCGCGAGCCGGACCACAGGGCGATGGCGAAGCCGAGCGAGACCAGTTCGGGGCGGGTGCCCTGGGTGACGTCGTCCAGGAGCGGTTTGGCGATGTCGCGTACGCCCCGGTCGGAGAGGACCGTTCCGGCGGCGCGGAGGATGTTCTCCCGCATGCTCGCGACGGTGTCGGTGTTGGTCCAGTCGTCGGCGTAGCCGAGGAGGGCGATGAGTCCGAGGAGCAGCGGGGGCAGGGACAGCAGGGTGAAGAACGCGGCTTCGGCGGCGAGGCCGAGGATGCGGTACTCGATGCACGAGTTGACGGTGTCCTTCAGGAGCAGCCAGACCATCTTCCGCTTCGAGACGTTGCGGTAGAGGACTCGCGCCCGGTGGAGTCGTGTCCCGGGCCGCCGCTCGGGTGTTTCGTTTGCTGCCTGCACCTCCTTACCGTATCGGCATGGCAGCCAGCACCCACACCGTGACCAACCAGCCTCCGCCCCTGGTGGGATACGACGTCTTCACCGCGGACCGGGCCCTCAGCGAGGCCGTGGAACGCCATCTCGACCCGGAGGTCTTCGCGGAGGCGGACGGGGAGCTGGCGGACTTCGGCCGGGCCGCCGGTTCGGAACAGGCGCGGGAGTGGGGGGTGCTGGCGAACGAGTGTCCGCCCCGGCTGCGGACCCACGACCGGTACGGGAACCGGATCGACGAGGTCGAGTTCCACCCCGCCTGGCACCGGCTCCTGGGGAGGGCGGTGGGCGCCGGGCTCACGGACGCGTGGGGCCGTCCGGGTGGTCATGTGCGGCGGGCGGCGGGCTTCATGCTGACGACGCAGATCGAGGCGGGGCACGGCTGCCCGCTGTCGATGACGCACGCGGCCGTGCCCGCGCTGCGGACCGACCCGGAGCTGGCCGCCGTGTGGGAGCCGCTGCTGACCTCGTGGGTGTACGAGGAGGGGCTGCGGCCGCCGGCGGAGAAGGCCGGGGTGCTCTTCGGGATGGGGATGACGGAGAAGCAGGGCGGCAGCGACGTACGGGCGAACACGACGGAGGCGCGGCCGCTGGCGGAGGACGGCACGTACGTTCTCACCGGGCACAAGTGGTTCTGCTCGGCGCCGATGTCGGACGGCTTCCTGGTCCTCGCGCAGGCATCCCCCGCTGGGGGACAGGGGGGCCTGACCTGTTTCCTGGTGCCCCGGGTCCTGCCGGACGGGACGCGGAACGCGTTCGCGATCCAGCGGCTCAAGGACAAGCTCGGCAACCGGTCGAACGCCTCCGCCGAGGTCGAGTTCGACGGGACGACCTGGGCGCGCCGGGTCGGGGACGAGGGGCGCGGGGTCCGCACGATCATCGGGATGGTGGCGGCGACACGGCTCGACTGTGTGCTGGGCTCGGCGGCGCTGATGCGGCAGGCGGTGGCGCAGGCCGTGCACCACGCCGCGTACCGCCGGGCGTTCGGCGGGGTGCTGATCGAGAAGCCTCTGATGCGCAATGTCCTGGCGGATCTGGCGCTGGAGTCGGAGGCGGCGACGGTCCTCGGGATGCGTCTCGCGGCGGCGTACGACACGGATTCCGAGGCCGAGCGGGCGTTCGCCCGGATCGCGGTGCCGGTGGCGAAGTACTGGGTGACGAAGCGGTGTACGCCGACGGTGGCGGAGGCCTCGGAGTGTCTGGGCGGCAACGGTTACGTCGAGGAGTCGGGGATGCCCCGGCTGCTGCGCGAGTCGTCGCTCAACTCGATCTGGGAGGGCTCCGGGAACGTCCAGGCGCTGGACGTGCTGCGGGCCTTGCAGAGGGAGCCGATGGCGCTGAACGCGTTCCTGACGGAGGTCGGGAAGGCGCGGGGCGCGGATCACCGGCTCGACCGGGCGATCCGGGGGATGCTGACCGAACTGGCCGATCTGGACGGGATCGAGGGGCGCGCGCGGCGCCTGGTGGAGCGGATGGCCCTGGTGCTGCAGGGGTCGCTGCTGGTGCGGTGGGCGCCGGCGGAGGTGGCGGACGCGTTCTGCGCCTCGCGTCTCGGCGGCGACTGGGGCACGGCGTTCGGGACGCTGCCGTCGACGCTGGACCTGGCGACGGTGGTGGAACGGGCGCGGGCGGAGGTCTGAGCCTGGTCGGACGTCTGCGCTCGGTCGGACGTCTGCGCGAGGGCGGAGGTCTGAGCGCGGTCGGACGTCTGCGCGCGATGGGACGTCTGCGCGAGGGCGGAGGTCTGAGCGCGGTCGGACGCTTGCGCGAGGGTGGAGGTCTGAGCGCGGTCGGACGCTTGCGCGAGGGTGGAGGTCTGAGCGCGGGGCCGCCGCGGGGTCGTTCTTGCGTGGGCCGCGGGGAGAAGCGGTGGGTGGTGCTGCGCCGACACGGCACCACCCTCCGCTCGCACCACCCTCACGCACGAGAGCGGTTGCTACCAGAGTTGCAAAGGGTTGCAGGATTACCCGAACCCGCCCTCATCGGAGACCACAGGACGGCACGATGGGCACCACACTCCGGAATCCCGCAGAACCGATACAGCACCGAGGCAGCAGCAAGGGTGGCTGGGAGAGACCGATGAAGAACACGCAGCTGAACAACACTCGGCTCGACATGAACCGGCTCGCCACCATGGACGCCGCCCAGGCGACCCGACTGCTGCACCAGGTACGGGAGGAGACGCTCGCGGGCCGCACGCCGCCGATCGCCCCCCGGCCGGTCATCGACGCCTCCTGGCAGCGGATGTTCCGGCTCGGTCTTGACCCGGACCAGGGCACCAGCAGCGTGCTGCTCCAGCGCGACGAGCTGGAGCAGCGCCGCCGCACGACCGTCCTCGGCGAAGTGATGCGGACGCTGAGCACGATGCTCGCCGGGATCGCGGACGCCTCGATGCAGATCATGGTGGTGACCGACGAGCAGGGCCGGGTGCTGTGGCGCGAGGGCAACCTCTCGGTGCTGCGGCAGGCCAACGGCATCTGTCTGGAGGAGGGCGCGGCCTGGACCGAGCACACCACCGGGACGAACGCGGTGGGGACGGCGCTCGCGATGCGGCGGGCCGTCCAGGTCCACTCGGCCGAGCACTACGTCCAGACTCTGCACAGCTGGACGTGTGCGGCGGCCCCGGTCCACGATCCGCGCGACCAGCGGCTCTTGGGGATCGTGGACGTGAGCGGACCCGCGTCCAGTTTCCATCCGGCGACGCTCGCGCTCGTCGGCTCGGTGGCGCAGCTCGCCGAGGCGGAGATGCGCGACCGCCATCTGCGGTCGATCGAGCGCCTGCGCTCGGTGGCCGCGCCGATCCTCTGCCGGGTGGGCGGTCGCGCGGTCGCGGTGGACGCGCACGGCTGGACGGCGGCGGTCACCGGTCTCGCCCCGGTGGACCGGATCGCGTTGCCGAAGTCCTTCCGGGCGGGGCGGGTGTGGCTGCCGTCGCTCGGGATGTGCGCGGTGGAGCCGCTGCCCGGCGGCTGGCTGCTCCGGGTCGAGGACGAGAACCGGTCGGGGGTCTCCTCCCTGCCGGGCGCAGAGGCGGTCAGCCGGGTGGTGCTCGACCTGAGCCGGCCGCGCCGCTGGTCGGTGGCGGTGTCGGGGGCGGCGGGCAGCTGGTCCCAGGAGCTGAGCCCGCGCCACGCGGAGCTGCTGTACGTCCTGGCCCTGCACCGGGACGGGCGGACGGCGGCGGAGCTGGCGGAGGACGTGTTCGGCGACCGGACGAGGACGGTGACGGTCCGGGCGGAGATGTCGCGGATCCGCCGGAACCTGGCGAGCGTGCTCGCCCACCGCCCGTACCGGTTCAGCGAGGAGGTCGGGGTCGAGATCGTGGGTCCGGAGGACCCCGCCGACCTGCTGCCCCACTCGACGGCCCCGGCGGTACGGTCCGCCCGACTCGGCCGCGCGTAGGCGGCCACCCGGGTCGAGGGGGCCGAGCGGAACCCTGTCCACCATGCGGACAGCGGTCCACGGAGCCGTCGGCCCACCGACCGCAGTCCGCCGACCGCCGACCGCCTCACACAGGACCGGCCTGGGAATCCGCTGCTCCGCATGATGCGATGAGGCCATGCGCATCACTCTCACCACCTGGTCCCTCGAACAGACCTCGCCGTCCGATCTCCGCGCCGCGCCCCCGCCGGAGGGCGACGACGTCACGGTCCGGCGCGCCGAGGTGCCCTCACCCGAGTACAGCCGCTTCCTCTATACGGCGGTCGGTGGCGACATCCGCTGGAACGACCGGCTGTCGCTCACGTACAAGCAGTGGCAGGAGATCGTCGAGAAGCCCGGGGCCGAGATCTGGGTGGCGTACGACAAGGGGACGCCGGCGGGGTACGTGGAGCTGGACCCGCAGGACGACGGTGTCGTCGAGATCGTCTACTTCGGGCTCATCCCCGCCTTCCGGGGCCGCCGCATCGGCGGGCACCTGCTCTCGTACGGTGTCCAGCGCGCCTGGGACCTGGCCGAGCGGTGGCCGGAGCGGGAGGCGACGCGTCGGGTCTGGCTGCACACGTGCTCGCTCGACGGGCCGCACGCGATGGACAACTACCTGCGCCGGGGCTTCACGCTGTTCGACACCAAGGTGGAGGAGGTCGAGGAGTCCGAGACCCCCGGCCCCTGGCCCGGCGCGCACGCCTGAGCCCTGCCCCCGTCGCACGTCCCGGGCCCGCGGGAGGACCCGGGACGTGACCCACGACACATCATCTCGCACAGCGAGACACTCTTGTCCACATAGCGGACGAAGCTGGACTGGGTCCAAAGTCCCGTGACACGCTTCCGTCATGTCTGGAACTGGAATTGCCTTGGTGAGTCGGCGGCACGTCGACCTCGGCCGCATGTCCAGCGCCATGTGTTCGGCGCGCTGAGAGAACCAGCACCGCCGCGAGCACCTTTCAGACCGACCCTGCTGCGCACCGTCGCGCCATCCCCTGACCCACGTACGAGTGTGCAGGTCAGAGCCGCCCTCCCGCAGTCCCGAAGGACAAAACGCCATGGCCGCCACCCCGGAAAACCCCGCACCCGCCACGCCCCGCCGCAAGGTGAGCCGTCACCGTGGCGAGGGCCAGTGGGCCGTGGGGCACTTCACGCCGCTGAACGGCAATGAGCAGTTCAAGAAGGACGACGACGGTCTCAATGTGCGGACACGCATTGAGACGATCTACTCCAAGCGTGGATTCGACTCGATCGACCCCAACGACCTTCGGGGCCGGATGCGCTGGTGGGGTCTGTACACCCAGCGCAAGGAGGGCCTCGACGGCACCAAGACCGGTGTCCTGGAGCCGGAGGAGCTGGACGCGGAGTACTTCATGCTCCGGGTCCGCATCGACGGCGGGCGGCTGACGACCGAGCAGCTGCGGGTCATCGGCGAGATCTCGCAGGAGTTCGCGCGCGGCACCGCCGACATCACGGACCGGCAGAACGTCCAGTACCACTGGATCCGGATCGAGGACGTCCCGGAGATCTGGAACCGCCTGGAGGCGGTCGGCCTGTCGACGACCGAGGCGTGCGGTGACACCCCGCGTGTCATCCTCGGCTCGCCCGTCGCCGGGATCGCCGAGAACGAGATCATCGACGGCACCCCCGCGATCGACGAGATCTACCGCCGGATCGTGGGCAACAAGGACTTCTCCAACCTGCCCCGCAAGTTCAAGTCGGCCGTCTCCGGTTCGCCGCTGCTCGACGTGGCGCACGAGATCAACGACATCGCCTTCGTCGGCGTGAACCACCCTGAGCACGGCCCCGGCTTCGACGTCTGGGTCGGCGGCGGCCTCTCCACCAACCCCAAGCTGGGCGTCCGCCTGGGCACCTGGGTCTCCCTGGAGGAGGTCCCGGACATCTACGAGGGCGTCATCTCGATCTTCCGCGACTACGGCTACCGCCGGCTGCGCACCCGCGCCCGGCTGAAGTTCCTCGTCGCCGACTGGGGCCCGGAGAAGTTCCGGCAGGTCCTGGAGGACGAGTACCTGAAGCGCAAGCTGACCGACGGCCCCGCCCCCGAGCAGCCGGCCGGACAGTGGCGCGACCACGTGGGTGTCCACAGGCAGAAGGACGGCCGCTTCTACGTGGGCTTCGCCCCGCGCGTCGGCCGCGTCGACGGCACCACCCTCACCAAGATCGCGGAGATCGCCGAGGCGCACGGTTCGGGCCGGGTCCGTACCACCGCCGAGCAGAAGATGATCGTCCTGGACGTCGAGGAGGCGCAGGTCGAGTCGATCGTCTCCGCCCTGGAGTCCCTGGACCTGCGCGTCAACCCCTCGCCGTTCCGGCGCGGCACGATGGCCTGCACGGGCATCGAGTTCTGCAAGCTGGCGATCGTCGAGACCAAGGCGCGCGGCGCCTCCCTCATCGACGAACTCGAGCGCCGCATCCCCGAGTTCGACGAGCCGATCACCATCAACATCAACGGCTGCCCGAACGCCTGCGCTCGTATCCAGGTCGCGGACATCGGTCTCAAGGGCCAGCTGGTCCTGGACGACGAGGGCAACCGCGTCGAGGGCTACCAGGTCCACCTGGGCGGCGCCCTCGGCCTTGAGGCCGGCTTCGGCCGCAAGGTCCGTGGCCTGAAGGTCACGTCGACCGAGCTGCCGGACTACGTCGA
Organism: Streptomyces sp. NPDC048370; assembly: GCF_043200825.1. Lineage (NCBI taxonomy): Bacteria > Bacillati > Actinomycetota > Actinomycetes > Kitasatosporales > Streptomycetaceae > Streptomyces > Streptomyces sp. NPDC048370. The sequence continues at coordinate 263,030 of NZ_JBICYI010000005.1, forward strand.
GCGGGTCCTCACGCGCTTCCAGGAGCAGCGCGAGGACGGCGAGCGCTTCGCCACCTGGGCGGCGCGCGCCTCCGAGGAGGCACTGTCGTGAGCGAGCGAGCCGCACCGTTCTACTGCCCGTACTGCGGCGACGAGGACCTGTTCCCGCACGAGCAGGGTCACGGCGCGTGGGAATGCCGGGCATGCAGTCGAGCCTTCCAGCTGAAGTTCCTGGGGCTCCTCGCCCCGGGCACTTCGAGCAATCCAGCTGGAGGGGAAGAGATATGACGACGACTCAGGCCATCACCGAGGACACCACGGACACCGACCTGAAGGCGCTCGCCGAGCAGGCCGGACGCGAGCTCGAGGACGCCTCCGCGCTGGAGATCCTCCAGTGGGCGGCCGAGACCTTCGGCAAGCAGTTCTGCGTCACCTCCTCCATGGAGGACGCGGTGGTGGCCCACCTCGCCTCCCGGGCCATGCCCGGGGTCGACGTGGTATTCCTCGACACCGGCTACCACTTCCCCGAGACCATCGGCACCCGCGACGCGGTCGACGCCGTGATGGACGTCAACGTCATCACCCTGACCCCGCGTCGGTCGGTGGCCGAGCAGGACGCCGAGTACGGCCCGAAGCTGCACGACCGCGACCCCGACCTCTGCTGCGCGCTGCGCAAGGTCAAGCCGCTCGAAGAGGGCCTGACCGCGTACCGCGCGTGGGCGACAGGACTGCGCCGCGACGAGTCCCCGACCAGGGCGAACACCCCGGTCGTCGGCTGGGACGAGAAGCGGCGGAAGGTCAAGATCTCCCCCATCGCCCGCTGGACCCAGGACGACGTCGACGCCTACGTCGCCCAGCACGGCGTCCTCACCAACCCGCTCCTCATGGACGGTTACGCCTCCGTCGGCTGTGCACCCTGCACGCGCCGCGTCGAGGAGGGCGAGGACGCCCGGGCCGGCCGCTGGGCCGGGCGGGGCAAGACCGAATGCGGGCTGCACGGATGACGGCCCCTCAGGACACTCGGGCCCCTCGCGCCACTCAGAACTTTTCGGAACCCCAGGAGACTCACGTGACCGGTGCCACCATCTGGCTCACGGGCCTGCCCAGCGCCGGCAAGACCACCATCGCGTACGAGCTCGCCGGCACCCTGCGCGGCGAGGGCCACCAGGTCGAGGTGCTCGACGGCGACGAGATCCGCGAGTTCCTCTCCGCGGGCCTCGGCTTCAGCCGCGAGGACCGGCACACCAATGTGCAGCGGATCGGCTTCGTCGCCGAACTGCTCGCCTCGAACGGCGTGAAGGTGCTGGTCCCGGTCATCGCCCCGTACGAGGACAGCCGCGAGGCCGTCCGCAAGCGCCACCAGTCCGAGGGCACCGCGTACGTCGAGGTGCACGTCGCGACTCCGGTGGACGTGTGCTCCGTGCGTGATGTGAAGGGGCTCTACGCCAAGCAGGCCGCGGGCGAGCTCAGCGGCCTGACCGGGGTCGACGACCCGTACGACGAGCCGCGCAACCCCGATCTGCGGATCGAGTCCCAGAACCAGACCGTGCAGGAGTCCGCGGCGCAGCTCCACGCGCTGCTCACCGAGAGGGGCCTGGCGTGACCACCACCGTTGCCCATGTTCATGAGGAGACCGACAGCCCGTTCGCGCTGTCGCACCTGGACTCGCTCGAGTCCGAGGCCGTCCACATCTTCCGTGAGGTGGCGGGCGAGTTCGAGCGGCCGGTGATCCTCTTCTCCGGCGGCAAGGACTCCATCGTCATGCTGCACCTGGCGCTGAAGGCGTTCGCGCCGGCGCCGGTGCCGTTCACGCTGCTGCACGTCGACACCGGGCACAACTTCCCCGAGGTCATCGAGTACCGCGACCGCGTCGTCGCCCAGCACGGGCTGCGGCTGCACGTCGCCTCCGTGCAGGAGTACATCGACGCCGGGAAGCTGCGCGAGCGCCCCGACGGAACGCGCAACCCGCTGCAGACCGTGCCGCTGACCGAGGCGATCCAGCAGCTCCGCTTCGACGCCGTCTTCGGCGGCGGGCGGCGCGACGAGGAGAAGGCCCGCGCGAAGGAGCGGGTGTTCTCGCTGCGCGACGAGTTCTCGCAGTGGGACCCGCGCCGCCAGCGCCCGGAGCTGTGGCAGCTCTACAACGGCCGCCACGCGCCCGGCGAGCACGTCCGCGTCTTCCCGCTCTCCAACTGGACCGAGCTGGACGTCTGGCAGTACATCGCCCGTGAGGGCATCGAGCTGCCGGAGATCTACTTCGCCCACGAGCGCGAGGTCTTCGCCCGCAGCGGCATGTGGCTGACGGCCGGCGAGTGGGGCGGCCCCAAGGACACCGAGACGGTGGAGAAGCGGCTCATCCGCTACCGCACCGTCGGCGACATGTCCTGCACGGGCGCCGTCGACTCCGACGCCACCACGTTGGACGCCGTCATCGCCGAGATCGCCGCCTCCCGTCTCACCGAGCGGGGTGCGACCCGCGCCGACGACAAGATGTCCGAGGCCGCGATGGAAGACCGCAAGCGCGAAGGGTACTTCTAGCCATGACGAGCACCACCGAGCAGTTCGCCGACGTCTCGGCGACGACCCTGCTGCGTTTCGCGACCGCCGGATCCGTCGACGACGGCAAGTCCACGCTGGTGGGCCGGCTCCTGCACGACTCCAAGTCGGTCCTCACCGACCAGCTGGAGGCCGTGGAGGCCGCGTCCATCAAGCGCGGCCAGGAGGCGCCCGACCTGGCGCTGCTCACCGACGGCCTGCGGGCCGAGCGGGAGCAGGGCATCACGATCGACGTGGCGTACCGCTACTTCGCGACCGCGCGCCGCCGGTTCATCCTGGCCGACACCCCCGGGCACGTGCAGTACACCCGGAACATGGTCACCGGCGCCTCGACCGCCGAGCTGGCCGTGGTCCTGGTCGACGCCCGCAACGGCGTGGTCGAGCAGACCCGGCGCCACGCGGCCGTCGCGGCGCTCCTGCGGGTGCCGCACGTGGTCCTGGCGGTCAACAAGATGGACCTCGTCGACTACGCGGAGCCCGTCTTCGCCGCGATCGCCGAGGAGTTCACGACGTACGCCTCCGAGCTCGGCGTCCCGGAGATCACCGCGATCCCGATCTCGGCGCTGGCCGGCGACAACGTGGTGGAGCCCTCCGCCAACATGGACTGGTACGGCGGCCCGACCGTTCTCGAGCACCTGGAGACGGTCCCGGTCAGCCACGACCTCACGGCCTGCCACGCACGTTTCCCGGTGCAGTACGTGATCCGTCCGCAGACCGCCGAGCACCCGGACTACCGGGGTTACGCGGGCCAGATCGCGGCCGGTGCCTTCCGGGTCGGCGAGGAGATCACCGTCCTCCCCTCGGGGAAGACGTCCACGATCACCGCGATCGACGCGCTGGGCGAGTCGGTGGACATCGCCTGGGCGCCGCAGTCGGTGACGATCCGCCTTGCGGACGACATCGACATCTCGCGCGGCGACCTCCTCGCCCCGAGCGGCGACTCCCCGGCCACCAGCCAGGACGTCGAGGCGACGGTCTGCCATGTGGCGGACCAGCCGCTGACGGTGGGTCAGCGGGTGCTGCTCAAGCACACGACCCGCACGGTCAAGGCGATCGTCAAGGAGATCCCGTCCCGGCTGACCCTGGACGACCTCTCCCAGCACCCCGAGCCGGGGCAGCTGGTCGCCAACGACATCGGCCGGGTGAAGGTCCGTACCGCCGAGCCGCTCGCGCTCGACGCGTACGCCGACTCGCGCCGTACCGGATCGTTCCTGCTGATCGACCCGGCGGACGGCACCACGCTCGCGGCCGGCATGGCGGGCGAGGCCTTCGCCGACTCCAAGGCCGTGGCGGCCGGTGCGGACGCGGCGGACGACGAGGGCTGGGACTTCTGACATGGCCTACGACGACGTCTACGGCACCTTCGCCAAGGAGGGCGGCCGCGTGGGTTCCGGCGCCCTCGGCGCGGGCAGCGGGGGTGTCGCGCGATGTGCCTGTTGATTCCGACGCGCCGCGTACGCGGCGCGATGCCGCTCGACCCGTACCACGAACGACATAGCCGAAGAAGCCTTCGAAGACCCTGAGGGGACCACCTCCGTGCCTGCCTTCCGTACCATCCCGCGCCGCTCGATCGCCGCTCTCGCGGCCCTGCCGCTGCTGATCGGCGCGCTCGCCTCGTGCGGGTACGGATCCCAGGCGAAGAGTGACGAGAAGAAGGTGGCCGCGGAGGGCGCGAAGCTCTCGGCGGAGTCGGTGCGGGTCGGCTACTTCCCGAACCTGACGCACGCCACCGCCCTGGTGGGCGACCAGGAAGGCATCCTGCAGAAGGAGCTGGGCGGCACGCAGTTGAAGGTCTCCACCTTCAACGCCGGCCCTTCGGAGATCGAAGCCCTGAACGCCGACTCGATCGACATCGGGTTCATCGGCCCCTCGCCCTCGATCAACGGCTACACCAAGTCCATGGGCAAGAACCTCCGCATCATCGCCGGATCCGCCTCCGGCGGCGTGAAGCTCGTCGTCAACCCCGCCAAGATCAAGACCCTCGACGACATCAAGGGCAAGCGGATCGCCACCCCCCAGCTCGGCAACACCCAGGACGTCGCCTTCCTCAACTGGATCTCCGAAAAGGGCTGGAAGGTCGACGCCCAGAGCGGCAAGGGCGACGTCTCCGTCCTGCGCACGGACAACAAGGTCACCCCCGACGCCTACAAGTCCGGCTCCATCGACGGCGCCTGGGTCCCCGAACCCACCGCCTCCAAGCTCGTCAGCGAAGGCGCGAAGGTCCTCCTCGACGAGTCCACGCTGTGGCCCGACAAGAAGTTCGTCATCACGAACATCATCGTGTCCCAGAAGTTCCTCACCGAGCACCCCGACGTCGTCGAAGCCGTCCTGCGCGGCTCGTCGAAGACGAACGAGTGGATCAACACCAACCCCGACAAGGCCACGGCGTCCGCCAACACCAAGCTCAAGGAACTCACCGGCAAGCCGCTGAGCGCCGGGGTGATCGACGCCGCGTGGCCCTCCATCCAGTTCACCGACGACCCGCTGGCCGCGACGCTCCGCGCCCAGGCGGACCACGCGGTGGAGGCCGGTCTCCTCAAGCAGCCCGACCTGAACGGCATCTACGACCTGGGACCCCTCAACAAGGTCCTGAAGGCAGCGGGCCGGTCCGCCGCCTCCGACGCCGGTCTCGGCGCCAAGTAACCGCACATCAGCCCGAGTTCAGGATTCCCAGGAGGTGACGACCATGGCCACGACCGCGACGCTCGCCAAGGCCGAGGACCGTACGGCGGTGACGCACGCCGCCCGGCTCGACCACGTCTCGAAGTCCTTCGCAGGACCCGGCGGGGGGCAGCTCGTCCTCGACGACATCTCGCTCGATGTCGCCCCGGGTGAGTTCGTCACCCTGCTCGGCGCCTCGGGCTGCGGCAAGTCCACCCTGCTCAACCTGGTCGCGGGCCTCGACCGGCCCTCCGCCGGGTCCATCGAGACCCCCGGCGGCCGGCCGGCCCTGATGTTCCAGGAGCACGCCCTCTTCCCGTGGCTGACCGCGGGCAAGAACATCGAACTCGCCCTGCGGCTGCGCGGGGTGCCGAAGGCCGAGCGGCGCCCGGAGGCGGAGCGCCTGCTCGAACTGGTGCGGCTGAGCGGCTCGTACCGCAAGCGGGTGCACGAGCTGTCCGGCGGTATGCGCCAGCGCGTGGCCCTGGCCCGGGCGCTCGCCCAGGACAGCGACCTGCTGCTGATGGACGAGCCGTTCGCGGCGCTCGACGCCATCACCCGGGACGTGCTGCACGACGAGCTGACCCGGATCTGGCGCGAGACGAACCTCTCGGTGCTGTTCGTGACCCACAACGTGCGCGAGGCCGTGCGGCTCGCCGAGCGCGTGGTGCTGCTGTCGTCCCGGCCCGGGCGGATCGCCCGGGAGTGGACCATCGACATCCCGCAGCCGCGCCGTATCGAGGACGCCGACGTGGCGGAACTGTCCATCGAGATCACCGAAGAACTGCGTGGGGAGATCCGCCGTCATGGCCAGCACTGAGACGACCACCAAGGCCACCAAGGCCACCAAGGCCGCCAAGGCCGACGACCTGGCCGGTCTGGAAGCGGGCCTCGACGCCCTCGACGCGGTGCAGGTGCGCCGTACGCCGGTGGGCGAGGTCCTGGTCAAGAAGGTCCTGCCGCCGGTCCTGGCCGTGCTCCTCGTCCTCGTGGTCTGGCAGCTGCTCGTCATGGCCGAGGTCACGGACGAGTCCAAGCTGCCCGCGCCGAAGGCGGTCTGGGACAGCCTGACCACCATGTGGCTGGAGGGCACGCTCCTCGAAGTCCTCTGGACGAGCGTGTCGCGCGCCCTGCTCGGCTTCCTGATGGCGCTCGCGATCGGTACGCCGCTGGGCCTGCTCGTCGCCCGGGTGCGGTTCGTGCGCGCGGCGATCGGGCCTGTGCTCGCGGGTCTGCAGTCGCTGCCGTCGGTGGCCTGGGTCGCCCCGGCCGTGCTGTGGATCGGCCTCAACGACTCGATGATGTACGCGGTGATCCTGCTGGGCGCCGTGCCGTCGATCGCCAACGGCCTTGTGGCCGGCGTCGACCAGGTCCCGCCGCTCTTTCTGCGGGCCGGGCGCACGCTCGGCGCGACCGGCCTGAAGGGCGCCTGGCACATCGTGATGCCGGCCGCGCTGCCGGGCTACCTCGCGGGCCTGAAGCAGGGCTGGGCGTTCTCGTGGCGGTCCCTGATGGCGGCGGAGATCATCGCGTCCTCGCCCGACCTGGGACTCGGCCTCGGCCAGTTGCTGGAGAACGGCCGGAACAACTTCGACATGCCGGGGATCTTCCTGGCCATCATCCTGATCCTGCTCGTCGGTGTCGCCATCGACCTGCTGATCTTCAGTCCGCTGGAGCGCGCGGTGCTGCGCGGGCGCGGTCTGCTGGTGAAGGGCTGAGCAGCGCCATGTCCGAGGTCCTTCTCGTCGTCGCCCACGGCAGCCGCGATCCGCGGCACGCCGCGACCGTGCACGCCCTGGTGCGGCGGGTCAGGTCGCTGCGGCCGGGGCTGCGGGTGGAGACGGCGTTCCTGGACTTCAACCTGCCGTCCGTGCCGGGGACCCTCGACCGCCTCGCGGCCGAGGGCGTACGGGACGTGGTGGCCCTGCCGCTGCTCCTGACCCGCGCCTTCCACGCGAAGGCCGACATCCCGGCCGTCCTCCGCCAGGCCCCGCCGTCCCTGCGGATCCGCCAGGCGGAGGTACTCGGCTCCTCTCCGCTGCTGGTCGCGGCGGTGGAGCGACGGCTGTACGAGGCCGGGCTCGCGCCCGGCGACAAGAGCACGACCGGGGTCATCCTCGCCTCGGCGGGCTCCACAGACCCGGAGGCGATCGCAGCGATCGCAGAAACGGCGCGGGAGCTGCGGCGCACCGGTTGGTGCTCCGTGCGGCCTGCGTTCGCCTCCGCATCTCTCCCGAGGACCGAGGACGCGGTCCGGGCGATGCGCGCCGACGGCGTGCGCCGGGTGGCGGTGGCCCCCTACGTCATCGCCCCCGGCCGCCTCCCGGACCGCATCGCGGCGGGCTCGGCCGAGGCCGACGTCCTGGCGGACGTCCTGGGTCCGTCGGAGGAGCTGGCCCGCCTCCTGATCCAGCGCCACGACGAGTGCCGCACGGCGGAACGCGTCGCCGTCGCCTAGGCGGTCGCGGGCGTTCCCTGGCTGTCCGGGGCAGGGCTCTCCGCATGGCCGCGCAACGTCAGCCGTAGCGTGATCGTGGCCACGGTGCCCGCCACCAAGCCGCAGGTCAGGGCCGCCGGGACGCCGTTGCCGAGGGAGGCCGCGAGTTGGATCAGGCCCCAGCGCAGGCCCGTCGGGTTCGTCGCCATCCCAAGCAGCTGGCTCGCGAGCAGGCCGATGACGGTCGCGCAGACGGCGCCGACGGCCATGGCCGGGAGCGTGACGCGGGTGAGCAGTCCGGGCAGGACGCGCAGCGCCCACCACACCACGGCGAGCAGCAGCACGTCGCCGACCCGGTACAGGAGCCAGCCGCCGATGGAGCCGCCGGCCGGGGCCGTCCAACCGCCGAGCAGCAGCCACTGCCGCAGGAGGTCCCCCGGTGTGACGAACAGTCCACCGTCCGGGGACACCGCCTGGATGGCCGCGGCGACCCGCTCGTACGAGAGGACCACCAGGGACAGGGCGATCACGGCAGTCCCCGCGGTGGCCGCCAGGCGGACCGGGCCGGCCGGGACCGTGCGCCTCGGGAGCGGACCGGCGCCCTTGGCGGTGATCCGCGCGACGACCACCGTCACGGCCGCCGCCACCAGCGCGGTCAGCACGAGGACCTGCCGCCCCGAGGCGATCACGCTCGCCAGGTTCGGCAGGAAGCGGTAACTGCCGCGCCCGTTCGCCGCGATGAGCCACGGCGCGGAGACCGCCACCGCCAGGGTTCCGGCCACCACGCCCCAGGCCCACACCCCGAGCAGCGTGGCCGGTATCCGGCCCCGTACCGGCGGCAGCCTGCGGATCAGCAGCAGCGCCCCGGGGACGAAGAAGGCGAAGACCGCCCCGAACCGGATCTGCATCGCGGTGGTGTGGAGCGAGAGATAGCGGCTGTTGTCGACCGACGCGGTGTCGCCGATCCCGCCGGACACCTCGGCGCCGAGCCGGTACGAGTCCGGCGGGTCGTACGCCCAGGGGACGAGCCAGTGTTCCAACTCGGCGGCGGCCCGGCCGCCGAGCACGCTCGTGGAGCCCTGCAGCTGCAGCGCCTGCACGCTCGCCCCCGCCCACCACAGCAGGGCGGTGAGCAGAAGAGCTCCCGCCAGTGCCGGTATCGCCGCTCGCCGGTATGTCATGTCCCCGCCCCCGCCGTGGTTTCCGTACCCGGTGAATCCTTGATCACAAGGAGGCTACGGCGTGCCGATCACGTACATGTCACGCCCGCCGCCCGCCTAGGCTGCAGAAACATGGACATGACGGAGCATCGGGAAGAAGAAGCGGGCCCGGCGGATGCCCGGCCTCGGCGCCGGCCGGTGCGTCTGGGGATCCTCGCGCTCGTGATCGCGGTGCCCGTCGGCGGCCTCGTCTGGCTGTTCCAGGACGAGCTGTTCGAGCCGTTCGGCGACGTCCGGGCCTGCGAGGGGAGCGAGACGCCCCTGCCCGCGGTGATCGCCCCCGGGGGCGCGGCCCTCCCCGACGACGCCTCCGACGTCCACTACGTCACCCGGAAGGGCCGCGCCCAGGTCTCCTTCCTGAGCAGCCGGATTCCGGACTATCTCCATCGCGCGGGCCTCCTCGCAGACGACGGGCCCCTCGTCGGCGGCCGGAACGGGACCAAGTACGGGCTCGGTGACGGCGAACCCGAACTCCCCCAGGGGCTGTGCGGCTCCCCCTTGCGCGGACCCGTCTGGTCCTACGCCAACGACTCCGTCGACGTCCTCGTCGAACGCTCGACGGTCGCCCCCGACCGCTTCCCGAGCCCGGCACGCGCCCTCGTCACGTACACCCTCCCCCTCCCCTGACGCTCAGGCGCGCGGGTCGCGGCCGCTGACGGCGAGGGCACGCTCGAAGTCGGAGGCGTTCTCGGCTACCTCGACGGGGGCGGCGTAGCCCTCGTACCGGCGGTAGAGCTCGGCGTGCTCCTCGACGACCGCGCGGAGGAACGTCGCCGTCCCGTCGGGGAGGGTGAGATGCCCGCCGGTGGAACGGGCCAGGTCCCAGCCGTGCAGGGCGAGTTCCATGACGATCAGCGAGGCGATCTCCCGCGCGGGCATGACCGAGTGGCCGGTGTCCACGTCGCCCTCCCAGACGTCCGGCCTCGTCCAGGCGGCCAGCGCCCGTTCCAACTGGGCCGCGTACCGCTCCGCCCAGTCGGCGTCGGTGGTGAAGTCCCGCTCGACCGTGGCCTCGGGGAGCTGCTCGCGCAGCGCGCGGCGCTCCAGGCCGTGGGAGGAGTAGAGGACGAGGTGGTTGACGAGTTCGCGTACGGTCCAGTCCGCGCAGACGGACGGCTGGGCGAGCCGGTCGGCGCTGACGCCACGAGCGACGCGGGCGGCCTCGGCGGCGCAGACGGTGAGGTGGGTGTGGATGGCGTTCATACGGCCGACGCTACGGAGCGCCCGGCCGCCCGGTCTTGAAGAATCGCGACAGAGCGGCTCAGGTGGCGTCCGTCCATGATCCCGGGCACGTACGACGGCTCGGCTGCGGCCTCCCCGTACGACGGCTCGGCTGCGGCTCCGCCCAGCTGACGGGTTCCGGCAGGTGGGGGGCGCCTCCGCACCCCCCGCTGCCGCCCGTCCCTAGCTCGTGAGCACCACGAGCCGCTGGGTCGCCCGGGTCATCGCGACATAGCGGTCGACCGCGCCCTCGACGCCGTCGCCGAAGGTCTCCGGGTCGACGACCACGACCAGGTCGAACTCGAGCCCCTTCGAGAGGCTGGGCGTCAGCGACCGCACGCGTGCGGACTCCTCGAAGGTGGGGTCGCCGATGACGCAGGCGACTCCGTCGGCGTGGGTGGCGAGCCAGTCGTCGAGGATCGTGTCCCGGTCCGCGACCGAGCCGTGGACGACGGGGATGCCGTTGCTGCGGATGGAGGTCGGCACGTTGGCGTCCGGGATCGCGGCCAGGATGGCCGGCGCGGCCTCCGCCATGACCTCTTCCGGCGTGCGGTAGTTGATGGAGAGCGAGGCCACCTCGATCCGGTCGAGCCCGATCCGCTTGAGCCGGTCCTCCCAGGACTCGGTGAACCCGTCCCGGGCCTGGGCGCGGTCGCCGACGATGGTGAAGCTCCGGGACGGGCAGCGGACCAGCAGCATCTGCCACTCGGCGTCGGTCAGCTCCTGCGCCTCGTCGACGACGACGTGCGCGAACGGCCCGTCGAGCAGCTCGCGCTCCGTGCCGGGCAGCGCGTCCTCGTCGATCAGGCTGTCCTGGAGGTCCCGTCCGCGCAGCATCGTCACGGCGCCCTCGCCGTCGGCGTCGGCCGCGATGACGTTCTCGATGACACCGGCCATGCGCTCGCGTTCGGCGGCCACGGAGGCCTCGTGCCGGCGCTTGCGCCGGGACGCCTTCGGATCGCCGAGCCGCTGCCGGGCCGCGTCCAGGAGGGGCAGGTCGGAGACCGTCCAGGCCTGGGGGGCGTGCTTGCGCTGCAGCGCGCGCACGTCGTCCGGGCCTAGCCAGGGCGCACACATCCGCAGGTATGCGGGGACCGACCAGAGGTCGCCGACGAGGTCGGCGGCGTCGATCATCGGCCACGCGCCGTCGAGGGTCTCGACCAGCTCCTCGTCGTGGAGCAGCGACTGGCGGAACTGCTGCTCGGACGGGACGTCGCCGCTGTGCTTGTCCAGGAGGATCGTGACGAGCTCCTCCCAGATCTCTTCGCGGGCCTCGTTGTGCGGCGTGCTCGGCCCGGGGGCACGGAACGCCTCGGCCCAGTCGTCGGCGGTCAGCCGGACCTCGGACCACGGGGTCGTGACGGTCATGCCCCGGGTGGGCGGCTCCTCGTAGAAGCGGACGGCCTTCTCGATCGCCCGCACCATGTCGGCGGACGACTTCAGGCCGGCCACGGCCGGGTCGGTCTCGGCCGGCGCGTCGGCCCCCTCCGGGAGCAGGTCGCGCAAGGTGCAGGTCCGTACGCCCTCCTCGCCGAGGCTCGGCAGGACGTCCTCGACGTAGTTCAGGTAGGGCTGGTGCGGGCCGACGAACAGCACGCCGCCCCTCCGGTGGCCGAGGCGCGGGTCGGAGTAGAGGAGGTACGCGGAGCGGTGCAGGGCCACGACGGTCTTGCCGGTGCCGGGGCCGCCGTCGACGACGAGGGCGCCCTTGGAGCCGGCCCGGATGATGGCGTCCTGGTCGGACTGGATGGTGGCGAGCACGTCACGCATCCGGGACGACCGCTCACCGCCCAGGCTGGCGACGAAGGCGGAGTGGTCGTCGAGCGCCGCGTGCCCCTCGCGGCCGTCGGCGGTGAACACCTCGTCCCAGTAGTCGCTGATCCGGCCACGGGTCCAGCGGTAGCGGCGGCGGCTCGCCAGGCCCATCGGCTGGGCGTGGGTCGCCGCGAAGAACGGTTCGGCGGCGGGGGAACGCCAGTCGATCAGAAGTCGGTTGCCCGTGCTGTCCGTGAGGCCGAGGCGGCCGATGTAGACGGGCTCGGGGCTGTCCGCGAGGACGACGTGCCCGAGGCACAGGTCCAGGCCGAACCGGCGCAGGGTGCGCAGGCGGGCGGTCAGCCGGTGGATCTCCGCGTCCCGGTCCATCGCTTCCCGGCCGACGCCACCGGGCGCCTTGCGCGCGGCGGCGAGTTGGTCGGACAGCTCGGCGATCGTCCGGTCGAGGCAGTCCGCGATGGCCGCGAAGTGCTGCTCGTCGCCGGCGATCAAGGCCGGGTCGGCCTTGGAGGACAGTCGGTCGGAAAGGTCGAACGCGCTGGTGGTCAGGGGGTTCATCTCCTCGGTACTTCCACAGATTCGGGCCAAGGCCTGAGATTCTGCGCCACCACCGGGGCCTTGCCGCAAGCCCCCCCATGCGCTATAAGTTAAGAGTGGAAAGGAGTGGGAACACCTCCTTCCCTTGATCAACTCCCTCTTCCGCCTCTCGCGGACCGACCTGAAGCGGCTCAGCCCCAGGTCATCTCCACCAAGGCTCAGCCCCGGGTCATCTCCACCAGCTTGACGACGGTGTTCCAGTTGCGTGTCGTCCCCACGATGCCCTTGGTGAGCGCGGGTCGGCCGAGCGCCTCCGCCAGTTTCGACCGGCCGAGGCCGTCGGGCGCGTAGAGGTAGAGCACGCGGTCGCCCAGCCGGAACTCCTCCGGCAGGAAGGCGTCCTGGTCGATCGAGGCGAACCTCTCGGGGCCGACCGGCTCGGAGAAGTACGTGACGTGGAGCTGCTTGCCCTCCAGCTCGGCGGCCGGGAACGGGCAGGCGTCGGCGACAGCCGCGAGGTACGCGGCGTCCCGGACGAGGCAGTCGACGCGGAAGCCGAAGCGCTTCTCGATGGCGTCCTGGAGCCCGGTGGTCAGTTCATCGGCGCTCGGCCCGCCGGCCGTCGGCCCGTCGGCATCGGTGGTGAAGACGGCGTTGCCGCTCTGCAGATACGTACGGACATCACGGTGCCCCAGCTCCTCCAGGACCGAACGGAGTTCCGCCATCGGGACTTTGCGGTGGCCGCCCACGTTGATCCCGCGCAGCAGCGCGGCGTACGTCGTCGTCATGGGCACACCATAAGGCGGCCGCCGTGCCCCGTGGGGGAGGGCACGGCGGCCGCCGGTTCAACGGGCCTCGGCTACTCGACGATCTTGAGCAGCTTGTTGGCGGTGCCACCGGTCGGGTTGCTGATCTTGTCCGGGGTGGCGCCCGAGACCAGGGCCTCGGCGACCTGGTCCGGCGTGGCGTCCTGGTGCGCCGCGAGGTAGACGGCGGCGGCGCCGACCACGTGCGGGGTGGCCATGGACGTACCGGAGATGGTCTTGGTGCCCTCGTCGCTGTCGTTCCACGTCGAGGTGATCTCCGAGCCCGGGGCGTAGAGGTCCACCACGGAGCCGAAGTTGGAGAAGCTGGACTGCTGGTCGTCCTCGGTCGAGGAGGCGACGGTGATCGCCTCCTGGACGCGGGAGGGGGAGCCCTCGCCGGCGTCGGAGGACTCGTTGCCGGCGGCGACACCGAAGGTGACACCGGAGGCGATGGCCTTCTTGACGGCCTCGTCGAGGGCCGGGTCGGCACCCCCGCCGAGGCTCATGTTGGCGACGGACGGGCCCTTGTGGTTCGTGGTGACCCAGTCGATGCCCGCGACGACCTGCTCGGTGGTGCCGGAGCCGTTGTCGTCGAGCACGCGGACGGCGACGATCTTCGCCTTCTTCGCGACACCGTGCGAGGCGCCGGCGATGGTGCCCGCGACGTGGGTGCCGTGGCCGTTGCCGTCCGAGGCGTCGTCGTCGTTGTCGACGGCGTCGAAGCCGGAGGTGGCCCGGCCCTCGAAGTCCTTGTGCGTGGTGCGGACTCCGGTGTCGATGACGTAGGCCGTGACGCCCTCGCCGCCGCCGTCCGGGTAGGTGTACTTCTTGTCGCCGGCGGTCTCGGCCTGGTCGACCCGGTCCAGACCCCAGGACGGCGGGTTCTCCTGGGTCGCGTTGATGGTGAACTTCTTGTTCTGGACGACCTTGGCCACGGCCGGGTCGGCGGCGAGGCGCTTGGCCTCGGTCTCCGTAAGGCCGTTGACCGAGAAGCCGTTGACCGCGGAGTCGTAGCTGCGGCGCATGGTGCCGCCGTACTCCTTCGCCAGCTCGCCCTTGTCGGCCTTCTCGTCCAGCAGAACGATGTAGCTTCCCGCGACAGCGCCTTCGACGCCGAGTCCGTGGACCGTTCCGAGGGCGGGCGTGGGGGCCGCGCCGGCGAACGGGCTCGTGAGGACGGTGACTCCGGCCGCGGCCGCGATCGCAGTCGAGACGGCGACGATGAGCTTCGTCTTGCGGGCACGCTTGTGTATTGCCATGAAGAGGGGTCTCCTCGCCAGGATTTGTGGGGGGTTGAGCCTCCGAAAGGAAACCCTCCGGCGGCTGCCTCGAAACCCTTGCTCATTGACGAGTGCAAATCAAGACCTTCATGCAGCTGTGACTTAAGCAACAAGCCTTCGTAATAATAAAGCCACGCATCCCACCCAACTCCGGCACAGAACAAGGCCCCCGGGTTCATCCGGGGGCCATCTGCACACGGGATCAAGGCAGTTCGGATTCGCTCTGTTCGCTGTGTTCGCTGTGTTCGCCGCCGGCGAGTTCGGCTTCGGCGAGTTCGGCTTCGATGAGATCGGCCGCCCGGCGCGTGCCGCCCTCGCGCGCCATCCGCTCCTGGACCTCCTTGGCGCGGATCGCCACCTCGGGGTCGTCGACGAGGGCGAGCACGGCCTCGCGCAGGCGCTCGGCGGTGACCTCCTCCATGTCCGTCCGGCGGGCCACCCCGAGGGACTGGAGCATGTCCGCGTTGCCGAACTGGTCGGTCGCCAGCGGGACCGCGACCATCGGGGTGGCGGTGGCGAGCCCTTCCTGACTGCCGCCGGCTCCGGCGTGGGTGACGAAGGCGTCGGCCTGCTTCAGGATGGCCAACTGGGGTACCCAGGACCGCACTTCGATATTGGCCGGAATCTCACCCAGCTCCGAGGGGTCGACGAAGGCGCCGATCTGGAGCACCACGTGCCAGCCGGGCAGGTCACCGAAGGCCGCCACACACGTCCGGTAGAAGTCCGGCAGCTTGGTGAAGGCCGAGCCCATGGAGACGAGCAGCACCTTCTCGGCGTCCGCGGGACGGTGCCACTCCCCCTGGTCCGCGCGCTCGCCCTGACATGCGCCGACGAAGGTGAAGACGGAGGTGTCGACCCGGTCGGCGTGCGGCTGGAGGGCGCTCGGGATGAGCACGAGGGCGCGGCGGGGGCGGGCGACGAGGCGGTCGGGATGGGTGTCCACGCCATGCTCGGCGAGCCAGTTCTCGAAGCGGGCGTAGTACGCCTTGCCCCGCTCGGAGGCCTTCAGCTCCGCGAACATCGGCTCGGCGACCTCTTCCTCGTACCCCTCCCAGGGGACGAGATTCGGCCAGAGTCCCACGGCGGGGACGCCCCATCGCCGGGCGAGGACAGGTGCCGGGTAGGAGGTGATGTCGTGCAGGACGAGGTCCGGCCGGTCGCCTTCGAAGGCCTCGGCCAGCTGGGGCAGGGCCTGGATCGCGTCGGCGAGGAACGGTTCGACGTGGTCGATCAGTTCGGTCCCCCAGGCGTCCGGGTCGTCGTCGGTGGGGAGCGTGGAGGTGTAGACGACGGGGGTGGCGCCGGTCGCGGCGACCTTCTCCGCGAAGGCGGCGGGGATGGCGTAACTGACGCGGTGACCCCGGTCGACGAGCTCGCGGATCACTTCGAGACTCGGGTTCACGTGGCCGTGGGCGGCGATGGAGAACATGGCGATATGGGCGGGGCGCGGCGTGGTGGTCATGCGCCCACAGTAAGCGAGACGAGACGTCTCGTCCAGTCAATTGAAGACGAGGGGTCTGCTCAGGGGGCGGGTACGGGTCAGCCTCGCTGGTAGCGGGCGAGGACGAGGTTGCCGTCCTCTTCCAGGCGTTTGCGCAGCTCCGCCGCGTCGATCGCCCCGCTGTAGTACTCCTGGTAGGCCGGGGTGGCCACCTTGTCCTTCCACTCCGGATAGCCCCGGACGGACTGCGCGGGCGCGGAGCGCAGATGCTCGGCGACGGCGGCGCCGGTCGCCCAGCCGTCCTTCGCCGTGTGCAGGGACGGGTCCGCGAGCGCCGCCGTCCCGGTGGGCAGCATCCAGTCGCCGCGCGCGAGGCGGACCATGTTGGCGGGCTGGAGGAAGAAGTCCAGGAACTGCGCCGCTTCCTTCTTGTGCCGGCTGTCCTCGGCGATGGAGAGCGTCTGCGGGCTGACGCCCTGCGCGAGCCCGTCCTTCCCGGCGGGCGCGGGCAGAACGATCCACTCGAAGCCCTTCGGCGCCTGCTGGGTGATCTGCTGGCGGTACGAGAAGCCGAGCGGGACCATCGCGTACTTGCCGCCGAAGAAGCCGGGCAGGGCGTCCGAGCCGCCGCTGCCGAGCGTGGAACGCGAGGCGCTGCGGTCGGCGTTGACCTGGTCGTGGACGGTGCCGGGCACGACGCCGTCCTCCTCGGTGAAGCGGATCGTCACCTTCCCGTCGGCTTCCCGGTGGAAGAGCTGTCCGCCGGCCGAGAGTCCCAGGTTGAGGCTGACCGAGACCGGTTCCTTGAGCGGCCAGGCGATCGCGTACTTCCCCTCGCCCATCTTCCCCGTCAGCTCCTTGGTGATCCGACGGAACTCCGGCCAGCTCCAGGGCTTCTCGGGGGTCGGGAGGCGGACGCCCGAGGACTCCAGGATCTGCTTGTTGGCCATGATCACGCGCGGTTCCTGGAGGAACGGCACACCGTAGATCCCGCCGCCGAAGGTCGTGGTCTCCCAGCTGCGCGCCGGGATGTCGGCCTTGAGCCGCTCGGGCAGGAGGCCGGTCAGATCGGCGAGGTAGCCGCCGTAGGCGAAGTCGGCCAGGTCGTCGGAGGCGTCGTGGATGATGTCGGGCGCCTCGCCGCCCTCGAAGGAGGTGAGGAGCTGGTCGTGGACCGAGTCCCAGCTGCCCTGGACGTAGTCGACCTGGATGTCGGGGTGGGTGGCGTTCCACTCCGCGACCAGTTCCTCGTTGGCGTCGACGGACTCCTTCTGCCAGGCCAGGGACTGGAAGCGGAGCCGTACCGGGCCGCCGTCGGGTTCGTCCCCCGCCGAGCAGCCGGTGAGGAGCAGCGCGAGCGTGGCGGCCGCCGCCGCGAACGTCCGTACCCGCATCAGGACTTCACCGCCCCGGCCAGCATCCCGCCCGTGATGCGCTTCTGGATGATCGCGAAGAGGACGAGCGAGGGGATCGTGGCCAGGAACGCGGCCGCGGCCAGCGGTCCGAGGTCGGCGACGCCCTCCGCGCCGAGGAAGTGGGTGAGGACGACCGGCAAGGTCTGCTTCTCCGGGGTCTTGAGCAGGACGAGCGCGAAGAAGAACTCGTTCCATGCGGTGATGAAGGCGAAGAGCGCCGTGGCGACGATGCCGGGGGCGAGCAGCGGGGCGGTGACCGAGACGAGCGTACGGAGCTTCCCCGCGCCGTCGACGGCCGCCGCCTCCTCCAACTCGGCCGGGACGGCCCGTACGTACCCGACCAGCATCCAGAGCGCGAACGGCAGCGACCAGACGACGTACACCAGGACCAGGCCGAAGAGGCTGTTGATCAGGTGCAGGTTCTTGAGGACGAGGAAGAGCGGGATGATCACGAGCACGAAGGGGAACGCCTGGCTGATCACGACCCAGCCGGTGGCGGCGGTGGAGAGCCGGCTGCGGTGGCGGGCCATCACATAGGCCATGGGCGTGGCGATGACGACGGCGATCAGGGCCGCCGAGAGGGCGGCGATCAGGCTGTTCCCGGCGGCCTGGAGCAGCGGCTGCTCGTCGAACGCCTGCCGGAAGTTGTCGAAGGTCGGGTCCTTCGGGATCCAGGTCGGGTGGAGCGAGCCGAGTTCGGTCGCCGGCTTGAAGGCGGTGGAGATCAGCCAGAGGAACGGGAAGGCGAGGAAGACCAGATAGGCGAGGAGTGCGAGGTACTGGCCGATTCGCGCGGGTCTGCTGGTGCGGAGCGTGCTCACCGGTCCTGGTCCCCCTTCAGCCGTCCGACGAGATAGAGGGCGAGGAGTACGGAGATGACGGCGACCATGACACAGCCCATGGCGGCGGCGTAGCCGAACTGCCCGTAGCGGAAGGCTTCTTCGTAGGCGAAGAGCATGGGCAGCCGGGTGCGACCGCCGGGTCCGCCGTTGGTCAGGACGTAGACCAGGGCGAAGGAGTTGAAGTTCCAGATGAAGTTGAGGGCGGTGATGGCGAGGGCCACCGGTCTGAGGGCGGGCCAGGTGACGGTACGGAAGCGGCGCCAGGCGCCCGCGCCGTCGAGGGCGGCGGCCTCGTGGAGTTCGTGCGGGGTGTTCTGGAGGCCTGCGAGCAGGGCGACCGTGGTCTGGGGCATGCCCGCCCAGATGCCGACGAGGATCACGGCGGGCAGGGCGGTGGCGAGCCCGGTGAGCCAGTCGCGTCCTTCGCCGAGGCCCAGGTCGCGGATGGTCTCGTTGAGGATGCCCGCGTCCGGGTTGTAGACGAGCCGCCACATGATGCCGACGACGACCTCGGGCATGGCCCACGGGATGATCGCGAGCGCCCGGGCCAGCCAGCGGAAGCGGAGCTTCTCGTTGAGCAGCAGCGCGAGGCCAAGGGCGAGGAGGAACTGCGGCACGGTGACGCCGACGGCCCAGAGCAGGCCGATCCGGAAGGAGTCCCAGAAGAGGGTGTCGTGCAGCAGGTCCTGGAAGTTGAGGGTGCCGACCCACTGGGTGGGCTGGGTGCGGCCGGACTGGGAGTCGGTGAAGGCGAGCGCGATGCCGTAGAGGAGGGGGCCGACGCTCAGGACCAGGATGGGGATGAGCGCGGGCAGCACCAGAAACCAGGCTCCGTGGTCCCGCGGGGGACCGGGTCTCCTGCCGGCGGCCGTCGTACCGCCGGACCGCTTCGTTGCGGTCGCCACTCCCACAGATCGACCCCTTATGCGCCTTTTGCGAATTCGCCTCGGCCTCCGTCATGGTCCTGACGGGCCGTCGGTTCGTCAAGGCAACCTGCATGGATGCGAGACTTTGGCTGATTCGCACATGCATCGGGGCAGCTGGGAGAGACGGATGGACGAGGCGCGGGCACGGGAGATCCTGGCCGCCGCGGGGCTGTCGGCGCGGGGGCCGGAGGCTCGGAACCCGGAGGCTCGGAATCCGGAAGCCGCCGCCCCGGGAGCCCTCGCGCCGGCAGCTCTCGCGCCGGGAGCCCGCGAGCCGGAGGCTCGGCTGCTCGCGCTCGGCGAGAACGCGGTCTTCGCCGTGGACGGGCTCGTGGTGAAGATCGGCCGGGACGCGGAGCTGCTCCCCCGCGCCGAGCGAGAGCTCGCGCTCGCCGCCTGGCTGGCGGAGACCGGCATCCCGGCGGTGCGGGCGGCGGAGTCCGAGCCCCGTCTGGTGGACGGCCACCCGGTCACCCTCTGGCACAAGCTGCCCGAGGCCGTACGGCCCGCCGAGCCCCGCGATCTGGCGCCCCTGCTGCGGCGGATCCACGCCCTGCCGGAGCCGGAGGGCTTCACGCTGCCGCGCCGCGAGCTCCTCGGCGGGGTCGAGCGGTGGCTGCGGCTCGCGGGCGACGCCATCGACCCGGCGGACGCGGCCTTCCTGCGCGAGCGGCGCGACGCCTTCGCCCCGGCCGCGGCCGCGCTCACTCCGCGTCTCGCCCCCGGCCCCATCCACGGCGACGCCCTCCCCCGCAACGTCCATGTCGGCCCCGAGGGGCCGGTTCTGGTCGACCTGGAGACCTTCTCCTCCGATCTGCGCGAGCACGATCTGGTGGTTCTCGCCCTCTCCCGCGACCGGTACGGCCTCGATCCGGCCGCCTACGACGCCTTCACCGAGGCGTACGGCTGGGACGTCCGGGAGTGGGAGGGCTGCGCCGTGCTGCGCGGGGCGCGGGAGACCGCGAGCTGTGCCTGGGTGGCCCAGCACGCGCCGACGAACCCCCAGGCACTGGCCGAATTCGAGCGCCGGGTGGCCTCGCTGCGGGAGGGTGATGCCACGGTGCGGTGGTACCCCTTCTGACATCATGTCGGGGTCGGTCCGTGCGAATTCCCAGTCACGAACGGGGTGTTGTGATGCGTGTGGAACTGTCCGAGGTGACCCTCGACGTCGAGGTGAGCGGCGAAGGACCGGCCGTCCTGCTGGTGCACGGCTTCCCCGACAGCCACCACCTCTGGCGCCACCAGGTACCGGCCCTGACCGCGGCCGGGTACCGTACTGTCGCTCCGACCCTGCGGGGCTTCGGCGCCTCCGGCCGGCCGGAGGGCGTCGAGGGGTACCACCCGGCCAAGCACGTCGGCGACCTGATCGAGCTGCTGGCCCGGCTCGAGATCGACCGCGTCCATCTCGTGGGGCACGACTGGGGCTCCGGCATCGTCCAGGGCCTGGCGCAGGTCGCACCTGAGCGCGTGGCGTCCCTGAGCATCCTGTCGGTGGGTCATCTGGCGGCGATCCGTGACGCGGGCTTCGAGCAGAAGCAGCGGTCCTGGTACATGATCCTGTTCCAGTTCCCGGGGCTCGCCGAGGACTGGCTCGCGCGGGACGACTTCGCCAACCTCCGGGAGATGCTGGGCGAGCACCCCGACGCGGAGGCGATCATCGAGCACGTGCGGACGCCGGGCGCGCTGACGGCGGCGCTGAACATCTACCGGGCGGGCCTCCCCGCCGAGGTGCAGTTCGGTCCCGCCCTGCCCCTTCCGCCGCTGCCGGGTCCCGTCCTGGGTATCTGGTCGGCCGGCGACCGCTTCATGACCGAGCAGTCCATGACCGGCACCGGCAAGCACGTGGACGGCACCTGGCGCTACGAGCGCGTGGAGGAAGCGGGCCACTGGCTCCAGCTGGACCAGCCGGAGCGGATCAACAGGCTGATCCTGGACTTCCTGGCGGAGAACCCGATCGGCTGACACGGCTTCGGGGGGCGTTCCTTCCCGGGTCCGGCGCGGGTCCCCGCAAGGGGCCCGCGCGGGGGCCGCACGGGGGCCGCACGGGGGCCGCACGGGGGCCGATGTGCCGGAACCTTTCGCTGACTCAGCGTGAAATCGGGCGCTGTTTTCGTCCGCTCGACACGCGGAAGTGTGGGGGAGGAATCCGTCCGCACCTCAGGAAGAGAACCGTCGTGAAGCTCATCAACCGGAAGGCGGGCGTCGCTCTGCGCGCCGGCCTCACCGCCTCCGCCGCCCTCGCCCTCGCACTGCCCTTCAGCATGTCCACGGCCAGCGCCGCTCCGTCCGCCGCCCCGCCGGGGTTCGCGTGCGAGACCGGGAAGCACAACATCGACGACTACACCGGCTGGGCGTTGTGCACCAACAACGGCACCGAGACCCGGACCTTCTGGGTCCACCTGATCTGTGGCTGGTCCCCGGACGCGGACGGTGAGCACGTGACCCTCGCCCCGGGTGACTCCGGACAGTCGACCGCGCACTGCTCGAGCCTCGGCTCGGGTATCGGCGAGATCCAGGTCCACCCCCAGTAGAGGTCGGACGGACGTCCCCGTCGTGGCGTCAGCGCGCCACGCCGGCGAGCTCCCGCAGGGGCCACGACGGGTCGACGACCGCCTCCGGGCTGCCCTTGCGGCGCAGGAAGTCCTGGAAGTCCTCGGCCCACGTGCGGTACCAGTCGATCTGACGCCCGTGCAGCTCGGCCGGGGTCAGCTCGGCGACCGTCGCGTGGCGCTCGGCTATCGCCACGGCGACCCGCACGGCGGCCACCGCGTCGGCGGCCGCCTGATGGGCCGCTTCGAGGACGACGCCGTACTCGGCGCAGACGGCCTCCAAGGTCCGCTTCCCCCTGCGGTACCGGTCGACGGCCCTGTCGATGGTGTACGGGTCGACGACCGGGCCTATCGGGGCGCCGCCGAGCCGCTCGCTCAACGAGGGCAGTCCGTGGCGGCGCAGCTCGGCGGAGAGGAGCGTGAGGTCGAACGAGGCGTTGTACGCCACGACCGGGACGCCCTGCTTCCAGTACCCCGTCAGGGTCTCGGCGATCTCGTCGGCCACCTCGACGACCGGCCTGCCCTCGGCGGCCGCCCGTTCGCTGCTGATGCCGTGGATCGCGGACGCCTGCGCCGGAATGCGGATGCCGGGGTCGGCGAGCCAGTCCCGCTGCCGCACCACCTCTCCGCGGTGGACGCCGACGACCGAGGCGGTGACGATCCGCGCCTCCAGCGGTTCCGTACCGGTCGTCTCCAGGTCGAATCCGACCAGCGGTTCCCCGTGCCAAGCCATCGGGCCTCCTTACGTGATCTCCCCCGTGGTGCTGAACACCCT
Source organism: Streptomyces sp. NPDC048370 (assembly GCF_043200825.1). NCBI lineage: Bacteria > Bacillati > Actinomycetota > Actinomycetes > Kitasatosporales > Streptomycetaceae > Streptomyces > Streptomyces sp. NPDC048370. The sequence continues at coordinate 285,451 of NZ_JBICYI010000005.1, forward strand.
CGCACGAGCCACTGACAACCGGTCCCGGCGGGCGGTCCCGGCCTCAGGAGACCGGGCGCGAGTCGAGCCAGACCGACTCGAACTCCTCGCGATACGTAGAGAAAAGTCCGTATTCTCCGTCACGTCCCTGTTGTCCGGAACGCACCAGGTTCCGGCCGCCCCCGCGCAGCACCAGGACCGGCGCCTCCATCCCCCGCGCCTTCCGCAGGTACGACTGGATCACGGCGACCCCGTCCGGACCGTCCCCGTCCACCAGGTACGCCGTGAAGCGCGGGGTCTCGTCGAAGACATGGATCTGGAAGGCGCCCGGGTCGCGCAGCCGGGACCGCACCCGCCGCATGTGGAGGATGTTCATCTCCACCGAGCGGCTCAGCTCGCCCTTCTTCAGCCCCAGTTCACGCTCGCGCCGCTTCACCGCGCTGCTCGCCGGGTTCAGGAACAGCAGGCGTATCCGGCAGCCGGACTCGGCGAGCCGCACGAGCCGCCGCCCGGAGAAGTTCTGCACGAGCAGGTTCAGGCCTATGCCCGTGGCGTCGAGGCGGCGCGCGCCCCCGAAGAGGTCCTCGGCCGGCAGCTGGCGCTGCAGCCGCACCCGGTCGGGGTGGACGGAGACCACGTCCGCGTACCGGTCGCCGACCAGGTCCTCGACCGCGTCGACCGGCAGCCGGTCCGCGGACGGCACGCCCGCCCCGCTGCCGAGGATCTCCAGGAGCCGGGCGGACGCCCGTTCGGACTGGGCGAGGACGGTGAGGGAGAGGGCGCGGTTGCGGGAGACGACGTTCCGCGTCACCTCCAGCTCGTCCAGGGCGAGTTCGACCTCACGCCGGTCGTCGAAGTACGGCTCGAAGCAGGGCCAGTGCTGCACCATCAGCTCCCGCAGCTGCGGGAGCGTGAGGAAGCTGAGGACGTTGTCGTCCGCCGGGTCCAGGAGGTAGCCCTTGCGCCGCGAGACCTCGCGGACGGCGACGGCCCGCTGCACCCACTCCTGACCCGCGGGCCCCGCGGCGGCCACCACCCACTCCTCGCCGTGCACCGGCTCGTACACCGGGCGCAGCACGGCGGCGACCACGGCGCGCAGCCGCTGTTCGACGAGATTCAGCCAGATGTAGGCCCGACCGGCCCGCTGGGCGCGGGTCCGCACCTCGCTCCAGGCCTCGGCGCCCCAGTCGAGCTCCGCTCCGATCTCCATCGGCCTGGCGACGGAGACCGCTCCGGGCGGTACCTCCACGGGGTCGGGCGAGCCCCCCTCGTGACCCGCGTCACCTGGCGGCAGCTCCAGACCTCCCGAGCTCACCCGCGCACCGCCTTCTGCTCCTGGACGCCCGATCCGACCGTCTGTCAACGATCAAGGAAGGGTACTCCGCGAGCGGGAGGCGGTGCAGCCGGATCGACAGGCTGCTTGCTCAACTCCCCTGATTGGGAGCGCCGTTCCGTCCGGCGAGATCGGGCGGAGTGAGCGGATTCATAGCGGAAACGTCCCTGGGTGCGTGCGGGAAGCCCCGCCGGTCGACGACCGGTGGCCGCCGGCCCGACTCCCGGAGGGAAGGGAACAGGATGTCGACCGGTACGACAGGGTCGGCGGGCGTCCCGCCGTTGACGCGGCGGCGGGAGGGCCGCCGCCGTGGCCGATCCTCGCCGCGCCCGGCGTGTCGGGTCGCCCGCCCCCGGCTCTCTTTCGGGCAATCTGGCCGGAGTGCACCCCAACACCCGGATCAGAATGGAAGAGTCGTATCTATGCAGGTCTGGCCGGGACAGGCGTATCCCCTTGGCGCCACGTACGACGGCGCCGGAACCAATTTCGCGGTCTTCTCGGAGGCCGCCCACAGGATCGAGCTGTGTCTGCTCCATGACGACGGCTCGGAGACGGCGGTGGAGCTGCGCGAGACGGACGCCTTCGTCCGGCACGCCTATCTGCCAGGAGTGATGCCGGGTCAGCGGTACGGATTCCGGGTCCACGGTCCGTACGCACCGGAGCGCGGGCAGCGCTGCAACGCGGCGAAGCTGCTCCTCGACCCCTACGCCCGGGCCGTCTCCGGCTCGATCGACTGGGGCGAGGCGGTGTACGGCTACCACTTCGGGCGGCCGGACTCGCGCAACGACCTCGACTCGGCGCCGCACACGATGACCTCGGTCGTGGTCAACCCGTACTTCGACTGGGGCGACGACCGGCGGCCGCGCACCGACTACCACCGGACGGTGATCTACGAGGCCCATGTGAAGGGCCTGACGATGCTCCACCCGGAGCTGCCGGAGGAGCTGCGCGGGACGTACGCGGGGCTCGCGCACCCCGCGGTGATCGGGCACCTGAAGGAACTGGGCGTCACGGCGCTCGAATTGATGCCGGTGCACCAGTTCGTCAACGACCACCGTCTGGTCGACGCCGGTCTCTCCAACTACTGGGGCTACAACACGATCGGCTTCTTCGCCCCGCACAACGCCTACGCCTCCTGGGGCGACCGGGGCCAGCAGGTCCTGGAGTTCAAGTCGGCGGTACGGGCCCTGCACCAGGCGGGGATCGAGGTCATCCTCGACGTGGTCTACAACCACACGGCGGAGGGCAACCACCTGGGCCCCACGCTCTCCTTCCGAGGCCTGGACAACCCCTCGTACTACCGTCTCTCGAACGACCGCCGGTACTACACGGACACCACCGGCACCGGGAACTCCCTGCTCATGCGGTCGCCGCACGTGCTGCAGCTGATCATGGACAGTCTGCGGTACTGGGTGACGGAGATGCACGTCGACGGATTCCGCTTCGATCTCGCGGCGACGCTGGCGCGGCAGTTCCACGAGGTGGACCGGCTGTCGTCCTTCTTCGACCTGGTGCAGCAGGACCCGGTGGTCAGCCAGGTGAAGCTGATCGCCGAGCCGTGGGACGTCGGCGAGGGCGGCTACCAGGTGGGGAACTTCCCGCCGCTGTGGACCGAGTGGAACGGCAAGTACCGGGACTGCGTACGGGACTTGTGGCGCGGCGAGCCGCGCACCCTGGCCGAGTTCGCGTCCCGGCTCACCGGCTCCTCCGATCTGTACCAGGACGACGGCCGCCGACCGCTGGCCTCGGTCAACTTCGTGACCTGCCACGACGGTTTCACGCTGCGCGATCTCGTGTCGTACGACGGCAAGCACAACGAGGCCAACGGGGAGGGCAACCGGGACGGCGAGAGCTACAACCGGTCGTGGAACTGCGGGGTCGAGGGCGACACGGACGACATCGGGATCCGGGAGCTGCGGGCCCGTCAGATGCGGAACTTCCTCGCGACGCTGATGCTGTCGCAGGGCGTGCCGATGCTCAGCCACGGCGACGAGTTCGGCCGGACGCAGGGCGGCAACAACAACGCGTACTGCCAGGACAACGAGGTGTCATGGGTGCGCTGGCCGGAGCCCGGCGCGTCGGAGGAGGGCACGCTCCTGGAGTTCACCCGGGCGATGGTGCGACTGCGCCGGGACCATCCGGTCTTCCGGCGCCGCCGCTTCTTCCACGGGCGTCCGGTGGAGGGGACGCACGACGAGCTGACGGACATCGCCTGGTTCACGCCGGAGGGCGAGGAGATGACGGCGCGGGACTGGCAGGCGGCGCACGCGCAGGCGCTGTCGGTCTTCCTGAACGGCAACGCGATCTCGGAGCCGGGGACGCAGGGCGAGCGGATCGGTGACGACTCGTTCCTGCTGATGTTCAACGCGTCGTCGCAGGAGCTGGAGTTCGAGGTCCCGATCAACCACGGGGAGAGCTGGCGGGTGGTCGTGGACACGTCCCACCCGGAGGGCATCCCGCCGCAGGAGGGCCCGAAGGTGGCGGCGGGTGAACGGGTGTCACTCGCTCCGCTGAGCCTGACGGTGCTGAAGCGCCCCGCGTAGCGGGCGGGGGTCGTGGGTGCGGACCCAGAAGGAGAGGAGGGCGCAGAGGGCCGCCGCCACGACCGCCACCGCGAAGGCCGCCGGCGCGCCGTGCGTGTCCGCGAGCCGGCCCGAGAGGGCCAGGGCGAGGGCCTGGCCACCGACGATCCCGCTCGTGAGGAAGGCCATGGACTCGGCGAGCCGGGACGCCGGGACGGTCCTTTCCGTCAGGCCGAAGACGGTGATCAGGTGCGGAGCGTAGGCCGCGCCGAGGACCGTCACGACCGCGTAGAGCCCCACCAGCGAGTCCACGAACAGCAGCGGGACCGACAGGACGACCAGCGCGGCCGTGGCCGCCCGCCAACGCGTCGGCAGCCCGATCCGCGCGGGCACGGCGGCCATCGAGAGCCCGACGGCGGCGCTCATCACGCCCATCGCCGCGTAGACGAGCCCCGCCTGCGCGGGCGCCCCGAGCTTCTCGGTGAGCGCGGTGATCCCGGCCTGCGAGGCCCCGAACATGGCGCCCTGGAGCACCATCGCGACCCGAAGGGCGTACGCGGATCCCGGCAGCCGACCTCGTTCGGCGGCGCCCGTACGGGTGGTGGCATCGCCCTCGCCGCCCTCGGCCACTGCGGCCGAGGGGTGCAGCGCGAACGCCGTGCCGCAGATCGCGAGGAGGGCCGCCGCCGTCAGGAGGGCCGCCGCCGGATGGGCGAGGGCGGCGGCGAGGCCCACGAGGGCGGGACCCAGGACGAAGGAGACCTCGTCGAGGGTGCCCTCGAACGAGAGCACCGTGCCCACCAGCCGGTCGTCCGCGCCCGAGCGCCGGGCCAGGGCGACGGAGCGGGTCCGGGCGAGCGGCCCGACCTGCGGGACGGTCGCGCCGGCGAGCACGCCGAGGACGACAAGCCAACCGGTCGCCATGTGCGCCAGCGCGGCCAGGACGAGCGCGGCGACGGCGACCGCGTTGGCGAGGGACGCGGCCAGGACCACCCCGCGCTGGCCGCGCCGGTCCGCGAGCCGGCCGATGACGGGCCCCGCGACCGTCTGCCCCGCCGCGAGCGCCCCGCCCGCGAGGCCCGCCGTCGTGAGCGACCCGCTCGTCTCGGCGACCAGGAGCAGGCTGCCGAGCTGGCACATGGCGGTGGGGAGCCGTCCCAGGAAGGAGAGGACCGGGAGGACCGGTCCGAGCAGGGACAACGTGTCGCGATACATGCGGAGCATCGCCAGAACGTAACGCGATACCCCCGAACGGGCGCATGAGGCGATGACACAGAAGCCGTCTCGCCGGGTACGTACGTTCGCATGACGTCCTCGCTCCCGTCCTCGCCGACCGTCCGGACCACGCCGACCGCCACCTACCGGCTCCAACTCCAGCCGGATTTCGCCTTCTCGGACGCCGAGCGGGCCGTCCCGTACCTCGCCGGGCTCGGGGTGTCCCATCTCCACCTCTCCCCCGTCCTGGAGGCCGTGCCCGGCTCGACGCACGGCTACGACGTGACCGACCACCGCGCGATCCGGGCCGAGCTGGGCGGCGAGGAGGGGCTGCGGGCGCTCGCGGCGACGGCCCGGGCGCACGGTCTGGGCCTGGTCGTGGACCTGGTGCCCAACCACATGGCGGCCTCGCCCACGCACAACCACGCGCTGCGCGCGGTGCTCCGGGACGGCCCGGACTCGCCGTACGCCCGCTGGTTCGACGTCGACTGGGCGGCGGGGGACGGGAAGATCCTGCTGCCGGTGCTTCCTGCCCGGCTGCCGGAGGTACGGGAGCGGATGCGGGTCGCCGACGGCCAGTTGCACGTGGACGGCCTGTCGTTCCCGCTCCGCGCGGGCACGGAGGGGCTGCCGCTGCCCGAGCTGCTCGACGCCCAGTGGTACCGGCTCGGCTGGTGGCGGCTTGCCCGGACGGAGCTCAACTACCGGCGGTTCTTCACCATTTCGGAGCTGATCGGGGTCCGCGTCGAGGACCCCGAGGTCTTCGACGCGACCCACGGCACGATCGTGCGGCTGGTACGGGACGGGGTGATCCAGGGGCTTCGGATCGACCACCCGGACGGACTCGCCGACCCCGAGGGGTACTTGGAGCGGCTGCGGGAGGCGACCGGCGGCCGGTGCTGGACGGTCGTGGAGAAGATCCTCACCGGCTCGGAGCCCCTGCCCCCATCCTGGCCGGTCGCGGGGACCACCGGCTACGACGCCCTGCGGTATGTGGACGGAGTCTTCGTGGACGGGATCGGTGCCGATGAACTGGCCGATCTGTACCGGGAGTTCGTCGGGCGGGCCGGTGACAGGGGCGGCTCCTGGGAGGCGACCGCCCGCCGCGCCGCGTACGAGGTCGTGACGCACGACCTCGACGCCGAGACGGCCGCGCTGACCCGACTCGCGGACCGGATCTGCGCCGCAGAGCCTGGACTGCGCGACCACGCCCCCTGGGCGTTGCGGACGGCGATCCGCGAACTCCTCGTCCGCGTACCGGTCTACCGCTTCTACCGCACCGACGCGGCTTCGGTCCTGACCCCCGAGGCGGCACGCGGCGCGAAGGCGGCCTTCGCGGTGCCGGAGGAGGCCGCGGCGGTCGACACCGTACGGGAGTTGGCGCTCGGGACGCTCGGCGACGGCGCGCTGCTCCCGCACGAACACCGGGCGTTCCGTGCACGGTTCGCGCAGACCTCTTCGGCGTTGCGCGCCAAGTCCGTGGAGGACACCGCCTTCTACCGCTACACCCCGCTCCTCTCGGCGAACGAGGTGGGCGGCGACCCCGGGCGTCCGGCCGTCGGCCCCGAGGAGTTCCACGCGTACTGCCTGCGGCTTTCCCGGGACTGGCCCGCGACCGGGACGGTGCTGTCCACGCACGACACCAAGCGCAGCGCGGACGTCCGCGCGGGGATCGCCGTCCTCTCGCAATGCCCGTCCGTGTGGCGGGAGTTGCTGGACGAGGTGGCGGGGGTTCCGGCGCCGGATCCGCACCTCGCGTGGACGGCGTGGCAGACGGCGTTCGGCTTCGGCACCCCGGATCCGGAGCGGATCGGCCCCGCGGTGCTGAAGTCCGTACGGGAGGCGGGACTGCACACGAGCTGGACCGAGCCCGACCCCGCGTACGAGCGGGCGGTGACCGACTTCGTGGCCGCCGGTCCCGGCCGGATCCCGCTGCGGGCGGCCTCGGAGGCGGCGTTCGCCCTGGAGCCGCACATCCGGGCGCACATGCTGGGCGCGACGCTGGTCCAGCTGACGATGCCGGGGGTGCCGGAGCTGTACCAGGGGACGGAGCGGGAGTACCGGGCGCTGGTCGACCCGGACAACCGGCGGCCGTTCACGGTCGGCGAGGACGACGACCTGACGGCGCTGGTGCGGGCCGCGCTCGCCCTGCGGGGGCTGCGGCCCGAGGTCTTCGCCGCCCGGGACTCGTACGTCCCGCTGACGGTGACCGGGGCCGCCGCGCCGCACTGTCTGGCCTTCGCGCGCGGGTACGCGGGCTCCGCGCCCGAGGTCGTCACGGCGGTCACGCGGCTGCCGCTGCGGCTTGCGGAGGCGGGCGGCTGGCAGGACACGGAGCTGGTGCTTCCGCCGGGCCGCTGGGCCGATGTCCTCGACGGGGAAAGGGAGTTCGCGGGGGGTGCGGTGAAGCCGGTCGACCTGTTCGACGCGCGTCCGGTGGCGCTGCTCAGCCGCCGGGCCTGACGAGGAGGCTCCGTGGGGCGCGGGTGATCAGGCCGGTCCGCTCGGGCCGGAAGCCCTCGGCGAGCCGGAGGCGGGGCATGGCGTCGAGGAGCGCCCGCAGGGCGTACTCGGCTTCGAGTCCGGCGAGGAGGACGGCCGGGCAGGCGCCGCTGCCGTAGGTGAGCTGGCCGGGGTCGTCGCGGAGCGGGTCGTAGCGGTCGGGTGCGCGGAAGCGTTCCGGGTCCCGGCAGGCGGCGCCGATCAGCAGGGCTACGGGCTCCCCAGCCGGGATCGTGCCGCCGCTGACCCGGACCTCGGCGGCGGTGCGGCGGACGGCGATCTGGACGGGCGGATCGCGGCGCAGCGACTCGGTCCAGGCGCGGGCGAGCTCTCCGGAGGGCGCGTCGTGGAGCTCCCGCGCGTGGTCCGGGTCGGCGAGCACGTTGGCGAGGAAGGAGGCGAGGGCCTTCTCCCGTACGGCGATCTGGCCGGTGCACTGGCCGGCGAGCGCGGAGGCGGCGCGGCCCCTGACCAGGCGCATCATGTCCCGGTAGGGCACGCCGATGGCGGCGGCGACGGTGCCTGCGGGCAGCCAGTGGCAGAAGTCGGCGACCAGGTCGGCCTGGGTCCTGTCGGCGATCCGACGGGCGAGGACGTGGGCGGTGCGCGCGGCGACGCTGCGGAGCTCGGCCTCGTCGACGTCGACGTGGGTGCGGGAGCAGGGCGGGTCGCCGGGGCGGTGGCCGTGGGTGAACCGGGCGTCGGTGAGGGCGGGGGCGACGTCGGCGAACCGGCTGAGGACCCAGGCGCGCAGCAGGGGGTCGTAGGTGAGGGGGAACTCCTCGCGCAGGACACGGTGGACGCGGTGCGGGTCCCGCGTGACGCCTGGGTCGAGGGGGCTGGGGGCGACGGTCCGGCTGGACGACCGCTCGGCGGGGGCCGACCGCTCGGCGGCGGGAGGCTTGTCGGCGCGGACCCGGCCGTCGGCCCGATCGCGTCCGTCAGCCCTGACGCGTCCGGCGGCCGCCGGCGCTGCCGGGGCGGCGAGGGTGGCGCGGGCAGGGGTGCCCGGCGGGGGCGGCCCGGGCTCCATGGGCGGCAGGTCCGCCCAGCGGTCGGGCCCTATCCCAGGCTGGGACTCGTCGCTCATCGCGCCCCCTGTCGGTCCGGCGTGGGTACGTCTCCCCACCTGACCACCGGCAGGGGCGGGGCGCAGCCCGCATACCGCCGAACGGGTGAATGGGCGAGTGAGTGGGTCGTGATCCGAGGACGCTTGACCTCAACCAAACTTCAGCTTCTACGGTACGGAGACCGAACGAACCTTCACAGGGGGCCTCCGATGACCACGACCGAGCACCTCTCCGACGCCGAACTCGCCGCCCAGCCGGCCGCGTACTGGACGGGGATCGCCCACAAGGCCCTCCTCGCCTTCACCAGGGCCCGGCAGGGGGAACACGGCTTCACCCAGCCCCAGCTCTGGCTGCTGCGCCATCTGTCGAAGCACGACATCTCGCCCGACGGCGAGGGCATGACCGTCCCGGAGCTCGAACGGGCGATGAGCTCCTACCTCCAGCCCGAGGACGACCTGACGGCGGAGTCCGAGGTCCTCCTCGCCCGCGGCTGGCTCACCCGCGACGCCGAGGACCGCCTGTGGATCACGGGCGAGGGGGACGAGGCCCGCGTGACCATGAGGGGCCACGCCCCGGCGATCCTCGCCCGCATCCACGAGGGCATCGACGAGGCCGACTACGTCACCACCCTGAAGGTGCTCCGCCGGATGATCCGGAACACGGGCGGCACGCTGGGTTAGTCGGATGGTCCGGCGAGCGCGAAGGCGGGGCGGCTCGCGCCGTCCCGCCTTCGCGAGGGAGCTCGTACGTGGGCCTCAGGCGAGGACCTTCTCCCCGGCCACCGCGCCGGACCGCGTCACCGCCGGCGCCTCGGACGGGCGGCGCGGCCACCACGCGCGGTCGCCGAGGAGGGCCATCGCCGAGGGGAGGATCACGGCGCGCAGGACGATCGCGTCGAAGAGGACCGCGACCGTCAGACCCACGGCGATCTGCTTCATCTCGATGCGGTCGATGAAGAGGAAGCTCACGAAGACCGACACCATGATCACCGCCGCGCTCGTCACCACGCTCGCCGAGCCCGCGATCCCGTCGACCACCGCCTCCCGCGTCGGCACCCCACGCCGCACCGCCTCGCGGATCCGGCTGACCACGAAGATCTGGTAGTCCGTGGAGAGCCCCACCAGGATCGCGAACACCATCAGCGGCGTACGGGAGCCGACGAAGCCCAGGGACTCGAAGCCCAACAGGCCCTCCGCCCACGTCCCCTGGAAGACCAGGGTGAGCACGCCCCACGCCACAAGGACCGCCGCCAGGTTGAGGGCCGTGCCGAGCGCCGCCATCACCACCGAGCGGAACGCCGCGTACATGACCGCCAGCGTGGCCAGCGAGACGAAGAGGATCACCCAGGGCAGCCGCTGCTCCTGGTGCGCCGCGTAGTCGGCGCCCGCCGCGATCTCGCCCGACACCGCCCGTTCGAGACCCGGCGCGCCCTCGACGGCGGCGGGCAGCAGCACCTCGCGGACCCGCTCCAAGGAGCGCTCGGCCTCGGGCGAGTTCGCCGCGTACGGGACGGGCAGCGCGAGCAGCGCCGTACGCCCGTCCTCGGCCGTCCGTACCACCGGCGCCGCGTTCTGCGCGAAGAGCGCGTCGCCACGCGTCGCCGCCGCCAGCTTCCGCAGCGGCCCGGCCGGGTCATCGCCCCGTACGAGGACGAGATGCGCGGGCCCCTCGGACGGGAAGGCCGCCACCAGCCGGTCGTACGCCGCCACGGCAGGAATGCTGTCGGGGAACGTCTCCTTGCCCTCGGTACCGAGCCGCATCCCGAGCGCGGGAGCGGCGAGCGCGACGGTCGCGGCGACGCCGGCGAGCAGCGCGACCAGTGGGCGGCGCACGACCGGTCGCAGCAGCGCGGCCCATACGCGCCCCTCGCCGCCGCCCTCGCCGATGCCTGACGTGCGGCGCGCGCGGCGTCGGCGGGCGCGCCGGCCGCCGTCCGTCCGGTGGCCCAACTTCGCGAGCAGGGCGGGCAGGACGGTCAGGGAGCCGCCGACCGCCACCAGCGTGACGAGGATCGCCCCTGTGGCGATCGACGAGAAGATCACGTCCCCGACGAGGTAGAGACCGGCGAGGGAGAGGGCGACGGCGAGGCCCGAGTCGACGACCGCCCGGCCCGAGGTCGCGGCGGCCAGTTCGACGGCGCGGGCGTGCGAGATCGTGCCGCCGGAGCGCTCCCGTTCCTCACGGGCCCGCTTGAGGTAGAAGAGCGAGTAGTCGACGCCGACCGCCATGCCCATCATGAAGATGACGCTGAGCGCCGCGCCGCCCGCGTCCGGGAAGACCCAGGAGGCGAGCCCGTACAGGCCGACCGCCCCGACGAAGGCGAAGAGGGCGAGGACGACGGGGATCCCGGCGGCGAGGACCGCGCCGAAGACGACCAGGAGGATGAGGAAGGTGACCGGGAGGCTGATCATCTCGGTCCGCTGGAGATCCTGGCCCTGCTTGTCGTTGACCGCGACGGAGATGGAGGCGCTGCCGGTCTGCTCGATCGTCAGGTCGGGGTGGGCCCGCTGGACGGCGGCCGTCTGCGCGAGGAGCGTCTCGACGTCCTTCTTCGCCGTCTCCCGGTCCCCTCGCAGCGTGACCGCGACCCGTACCGCGTCCCCGCCTCGGCCTCCGGCCGCGGCCTCGACCCCAGCCCCAGCTCCGGCTCCGGCTCCGGCTCCGGCTCCGGACGAGACGACGGGTGCGCCGACCGACTCCACCGCCGGCAGCGCCGCCATCCGCCGGCTGATCTCGCGCGCGGCGGCAGCGGGTTCGTCCCCGCCCGCCTTCGCCTTCCGCTCGATCAGCACCTGCTCCACCGGCGGCGGCGTCAGTCCGCTGCCCGAGGCCATGGCCTCCGCCCGCCCCGCCTCGCCGATCCAGAAGTCGGCGAACGTGCCCTTGTTCGTCCCGGCGGCCGCCCCCGCGCCGACGCAGAGCGCGAGGAGGAGCACCCAGCCCGCGATCGCCTTCCAGGGATGGGTCGCGCACCACTGCGCCGTACGGACCGTGACCGGAGCACCTGTTCTTCTCATGGTGCCCAGCCTCCCGTCGGAGGCGGTACGCGGTCACTGGTGGACTCCCGTGTACCGAAGGGGGGTTACCCCTACCCGTAGGGGAAGTCCCCGGGGCGGAAAAGGGATGCCGGGGAATGGGATGCCGGGGAAAGGAAGGTTCAGCGCACGGAGAGCCGGAAGGACATCTGTCCGAAGCCGACCGCGTCCCCTGCCCTGACCGCCACCGCACCCGTGACCCGGCGTCCGTTGACGGTCGTGCCGTTGGTCGAGCCGAGGTCGCGGAGGACCCAGAGGCCGCCCTGGAGGGAGAGTTCGGCGTGCATGCGGGAGACGGTCTCGTGGCTGAGCCGCAGCCCGTTCACCGGGTCGCGGCCGATCCGCAGCGGGTACGGCCCCGGTTCGGGAAGCAGCAGCTTCGGCAGGCGCTCGGTGTGCCAGGCACGGCCGAGCTTCGCCGTGAACGCGGACATCTTCTCCACCGCCCCGACCACGCGCCGGGTCCAGCCGGACTCGGTCCGCAGATCGGCGGTGAGGAGGGCGAGTTCGTCGGGCGCACGCGCGGCGAGCGCCCGCTCCATCCGGAAGAGGAAGGTGTCGTGCGAGAGCCTGCCCTGCGCGGCACCCTCACGGAGCAGCTCCAGCGCGCGGTCCCGCTCGGCGTCGGAGAGCCGAGCGGGGTGCGTGGAGAACTCGAAAGGGGTCGTCACATCGTGATTGTCGGTCCGAGAGGCCCGAGGTGTCCAGAACGGGGCCTGGGGCACCGTCCCGCCCCACGGCGCAAGGGTCGTCGGGAAATCCCGTACCCGCCCGATCAAGATCGTTGGTACCTTCTCCGCACTCGACTCCCAGGGGGATATGACGTGACCACGTCCTCGACCGACGCGCCCGACGGCGTGATACTCCGCCCGCTCTCCGGACCGGAGGAGCTGGAGCTGTTCTGCCGGCTCAACTACGTCCTCGACCACGAACTCGAGGACGACCTCGCCACCGGCCGCCGCGTGCCCGCGTGGATGTGGGTCGCCCTGCGCGGCGACCGAGTCCTGGCCAGGCTCTCCTGGTGGACCAAGAAGGAGGGCGGCGAGCCGCTCTTCCTCGACTTCTTCGACCTCGACCCCGAACTGCCCGAGCAGGAGCGCGCCGCGATCGGGCTGCGTCTGCTGGAGACGGCGACCGCCGCCGTCGTACCGGAGGGCGCGACCCGCCCCGAGTACAACCGGTTCATGCCGCCGGACTGGCGCGAGGTGCCCGAGACCCGGGCCCACCTGGAGACGCTCTTCGGCGTCCTGAAGGCCTCCGGGGCCCGCCCGCTGGTCGAGCGGCTGCGCCTGGAGTGGCTCCCCGGCACCCCGCTGCCGGAGCCCAAGGGCCGTCTGGAGTTCCGTCCGGTACGCGACCGCGAGGACCTCGTGGACCTGATGACCCCGGTCATGGAGGGCACGCTCGACGCGCACGGGCAGGCCGACCTCGCCTCCGGCCTGTCGCCCCGCGAGGCGGCGGAGCTGCACTACGACGAGGAGTTCGCGCACTACACGTCGCCGCGGGAGTGGTGGCAGGTCGCGCAGTTGCCGGAGAGCGGCGAGCCGGTCGGCTTCGTCGTCCCCGCGCGGAACAACTACAACCACACGATCGCCTACATCGGTGTACTGCCCACCCACCGCGGCAAGGGCTACATCGACGACATCCTCGCCGAGGGCACCCGCGTCCTGGCCGGTCAGGACGTTCCGCGCATCCGTGCGGCGACCGACCTGGGCAACGTCCCGATGGCGAAGTCCTTCGCCCGCGCGGGCTATGTGAACTTCGAGCGGTCGATCGACTTCGTGTGGGACACGCCGGGCGCGGCCGGGTCCTGACTGCCAGGATGGAAGCCGTAGTCGCTGTCGCCGCTGCCGTGGCACAGCGGCGCGAGGACCATCGACGAGGGGATCGGCCGGTGCTGTTCGAGGTGTGGGCCCCGCAGGCCCGTGACCGGGTGACGCTGGAGCTCGAAGGCACCGGACACCCGTTGGAGCGGGACCCCGAGCGGGTCGGCTGGTGGACCGGCGTCGTGCCGGCGGAGGACGGCGACCGGTACGGCTACTCCCTGGACGGCGGCCCTGTCCTGCCCGACCCCCGCTCCCGCCGCCAGCCGGACGGCCCGGACGGCCTGAGCGCGGTCGTCGACCAGTCCGCGTACGTCTGGTTCAACGAGGCACCGAGGCTGCGGCTGCGCGCCGCCGTCCTGTACGAGCTGCACGTCGGGACCTTCACCCCGGACGGGACGCTGGACGCGGCGGCGGAGCGGCTCGGGGAGCTGGCGGGGCTCGGCATCACCCATGTGGAGCTGATGCCGCTCTGTCCCTTCCCGGGTACGCACGGCTGGGGGTACGACGGCGTGGCGCCCTGGGCGGTCCACGAGCCGTACGGCGGCCCGACGGCGCTCAAGCGGTTCGTCGACACGGCGCACGGGCTCGGGATGGGCGTCGTCCTGGACGTCGTCCACAACCACCTCGGCCCGTCGGGGAACCATCTGCCGTCCTTCGGCCCGTACTTCACCGACACCCACCACACGCCGTGGGGCGCGGCCGTGAACCTGGACGCGCCGGGCTCGGACGAGGTCCGCCGCTATCTGCGCGACAGCGCGCTCGCCTGGCTCCAGGACTACCGGATCGACGGGCTCCGGCTCGACGCCGTGCACGCCCTGGTGGACGGCCGGGCGCTGACGTTCCTGGAGGAGCTGAGCGAGGCGGTGGACGAGCTGGCGCGGGAGCAGGGCCGCCAGCACTTCCTGATCGCCGAGTCGGACCTCGCCGACCCGCGCACGACCACCCCGCGCGTCTCGGGCGGCCTGGGCCTCCACGCCCAGTGGAACGACGACTTCCACCACGCCTTGCACACGGCGCTGACCGGGGAGTCCCAGGGCTACTACGCCGACTTCGCGCGCGCCCCGCTGGCCGCGCTCGCCAAGACGCTGACCCACGTCTTCTTCCACGACGGTACGTACTCGAGCTTCAGGAACCGCCACCACGGGCGTCCGGTGGACCGGGTCCGTACGCCCGCGCACCGCTTCCTCGCCTACGCCCAGACGCACGACCAGATCGGCAACCGGGCCCTGGGCGACCGGCTCTCGGCGACCCTCTCCCCCGGGCTGCTGGCGTGCGCTGCGACGGTGGTGCTCACGGGGCCCTCGGTGCCGATGCTCTTCATGGGCGAGGAGTGGGGGGCGACCACCCCCTGGATGTACTTCACCGACCACACCGACGAGGAGCTCGCCGAGGCGGTACGACGGGGCAGGCGGCGGGAGTTCGCGGAGCACGGCTGGGCGGAGGAGGACATCCCCGACCCGCAGGACCCGACGACCCGGGACCGTTCCGTCCTTGACCGTACGGAACGCGAGCGCGTCCCGCACAACCGGCTCGCGGCCTGGCACCGGGAGCTGATCGCGCTGCGCCGCACCCTGCCGGACCTCACCGACCCGGACCTGGCTGCGGTCCGGGTCGCCTTCGACGAAGGGGCCCGCTGGCTGGCGTTCCGGCGCGGGGTGCTGCGGATCGCGGTCAACCTGGGCAAGGAGCCGGCGGAGATCCCGCTGGGCACGAACGGCCGCGACCGGGTCCTCGCGGCCTGGGAACCGGTCGAGGCCCCGGGCGCCGACGGACTGCTGCGGCTGCCGGCGGAGTGCGCGGTGGTCCTGACCGACGGGTGAGGGGGCCGGGCTGCCTTTACCGCGACCGCTACTCGACGATCGCCATCTCGTGCGGCGTGTTGTTGAACCGGTGGCCGCCGCCGTTGCCGTCCGGGCCGCCGTCCTCCGTCGCCGTCACGATGTCCTCGATCCGGACCCCGAAGCGGCCCGGCAGATAGACGCCCGGCTCGATGGAGAAACACATCCCCGGCACGATCGGGCGCTCCTCGCCCTCGACCATGTACGGCGGTTCGTGGGTCGTGACGCCGATGCCGTGGCCGGTGCGGTGGATGAAGTACTCGCCGTACCCGGCGTCCGTGATCACCTTGCGGGCCGCCCGGTCGACGTCCTGGCAGGCCGCGCCGGGCCGTACGGCCTCGAAGCCCGCCTGCTGCGCCTCGCGCACCAGGTCGTGGACGCGCCGCTCCTCGTCGGTCGGTTCGCCGACGTGGACGGTACGGGTGGTGTCGGAGCCGTAGCCGTGCTTGAGGCCGCCGAAGTCGAGGACGACCATGTCCCCGCGCTCGATGACCCGCTCGCCCGCCTCGTGGTGCGGGTTGGCACCGTTGGGGCCCGAGCCGACGACCGTGAAGTCGACCTGGGAGTGGCCGAACCGCATGAGCAGCGCGGCGAGGTCGGCGGCCACCTCGGTCTCCCTGCGGCCGGCGAAGGCGACCTTGAGGATCTCGCCGTACGCCTGGTCGGCGGCGGCGCCGGCCGCCGCGATCCGCTCCAGCTCGTGGGCGTCCTTGACGGCCCTCAGCATCGGCAGCGCCTCGGTCAGCGAGACGTACGAGGTGGCGGGCAGCGCCTTCTGGAGGCCGAGCAGGTGCATGGCCCAGGCGTTGTCGCTGACGCCGAACCTGCCGGCGACGTCGAGGAGCGGGGCGGTGACGGCGTACGGGTCCTTGCCGTCGGTCCAGTCGCGCAGCGTCAGCGCGGCGGCGCCCGGGGCCTTCTGGGCGTCCGGGGCCTCCAGCGTCGGCACGACGAGGACGGGGTCCTGGCCGGCGGCGAGGACGAGGACGGTGAGCCGTTCGGTGATCGCGGTCGGCTGGTAGCCGGTCAGATGGACCAGGTCGGGGCCGGGCGCGACGAGGACGCCGGCGAGTCCGGCGTCGGCCGCGGACTCGGCGGCACGGGTCATCCGGGCGCGGTAGTCGTCAGCGGTGAAGGGCGCGGGCGCGGAGGACCGGGGCGTACCGGACTCGGGCGTACGGGACTGGGATGTACGGGACTCGGGCGTACTCGACATGGGGTCATCCTGCCCGTCGTGCGCGGGGGACGCGACCGCTCAGCGCAGGTCCTGGCCGTGCCCCGGCCCCTGGGAGATGAGGCGTTCGAGCAGCTCGTGGAAGTCCTCGCCGACGACGATCCGCAGCTCCCCGCCGTCCTCGTCGCGGTCGCTGAGCTGGGTGAGCGTGCCGCCGCGCCACCAGAAGACGTACGGGCTGATGGCGCCGGGGGCGTCCTCGTAGCCGGAGGCCGCGAACGAGGCCATCGCGCCGAGCGCGGGGACGATCGTCGTGTCGCGGATCGGGTGGAACGCCAACTGGTGCCGGAACGGCATGGCGACGAGGGCGCCGTGCTCGCCGAGTGCCTGACCGGTGACGCGCCGGGCGACGGCGTCCAGGTCGAGGACGCGGCTCGCGGTGTAGAAGGAGTCGCCGAGGATCACCTCGAAGCTCATGCCGTCGGCGTCCCGTACCGTCTCGTGCCCTTCGACGGGCAACCCGCGCAGGTTGGCGAGCGCCCGGTCGCGCAGGTCGTCGAAGTCGCCGAGGGGTTCGAGCGCCTCGTCGGTGAGCATCATGACGCTCTCGGGGAGGTCGAGGGCGAGGATCTCGTACAGTCCGGGCGCGACGCTCCGGGCGTAGCCGAAGGTGCCGGGGTCGATGCCCTCGCCGCTGACGACGCGCGGGTAGAGCTGGGCGCGGATCTGCTCGGGCCGGAGGGTGTCGAGCGCCGAGGGGCCGTCCATGGTCCGCAGCACCAGGCCGACATGGCGGCGGATCAGCGCGGGCCAGACGCGCGGTCCGCGCCGGTCGTTGTGGCAGACGGCGGCGAGGTTGCCGAGGCCGAACGCGCGGCCGTCGGCATCCCGCACCAGGTCGGCGTAGACGGTGACTTCGAGGCCGAGTTCGGCGAACGCCTCGCGGACGCGGCTGCGGAAGAGGGCGGCCTCGCGGACCGAGAAGTACGAGAACTCGGGGTCCCTGGGCACGTCCTCGCCGTCACGCCGCGGCCCTCGCCTGAACAACCCCACGTCCGCCCACCTTTCCTCTCGCCGTGGCACCAGCCTAGGCCCTGCCCCCGCTCACGTGGTGAGGCGTCGGACCAACTCCGCGGCCGGGCCGCCGGGTTCGGTGCCGGTGTGGAGGAGTTCGACGCGGTGGACGAGACGCGGGGAGAGCAGCGGTACGGCGACGGCTCCCACGATCGCGGCGGCGAGGGAGACGGGCAGCAGCGTCAGGCCGTGCCCCGCGGCGGCCAGGGCGCCGAGGACGCGGCTGTCGGTGCCCTCGTGGCGCAGGGCGGTACGGAAGCCCTGGCCGGCCGGGCCGCCGTGCGCGGAGCGCAGCCGGTCGAGCGGGAGGCCGGCGTCGGGGGCGTCCAGCCAGCGGGCGTCGACGAGGTCGGCGAGGCGCAGGCCGGGGCGGCCGGCGAGCGGATGGCCGGCGGGCAGGACGACGGCGAGCGGCTCCTCGGTGACGCGGGTGGCGGTGAGCGGGGCGACGTCGGGGAGCCGCAACGGGTCGCTGGGGGCGGCCACTCCGTCGACCAGACCGAGGTCGGCCGCTCCGGTCGCGACGGCCGCGGGCACCTCGTCGCGGGGCAGGGTCCGCAGGGTGACGCCGACGGCGGGCAGGGCCGCGAGGGTACGGGGATGCGGGGCGAGCGGGGAGGCGGCGAGGGTCAGCGTCTCGGGCGGCGCGGCGGCGAACCGGGCGAGGTCGGCGCGGGCGGCGTCGAGCCTGAGGAGCAGCGAACCGGCGTGTTCGAGGAGGCGTTCACCCGCCGGTGTGGGGACGACGGGCCGGCGGCCGAGGAGCGGCAGTCCGAGGTCGTTCTCCAGGGCGGCGATGTGCTGGGAGACGGCGGACTGGGTGTAGCCGAGTGCGCGGGCGGCCTCGGAGAAGGAGGCGAGCCGGGCGACGGTGACGAACGTACGGAGGTGGTGCGGGTCCATGGGGTCAGAAGTCCGCGAGGTCCGACATGGGCGGAATCCCCTGCCCGACGATCGCCCTGGGACCCCCGTGACGGTCGCCCTGGTGGGCGAGTTCGAACTGGATCGGATTCACGACGGCGGCTCCCCCACGACACATGTGCGGTGGCGAGGCTACCTCGCTCCCGCCCCTGCTCGGACCACGGCCCCGGCATCAGCATTCGCGATCGGGAGTGCAGGAATCATCGTTGGACGTGAACACGGCCGTCCGTTCAGCATGGTCGTCATGACCCAGACATCGACGCACACCCCCCGTATCGCCCTGGTCGGCGACCGTTCCCCGCACGTGAAGTCCCATGTCCGCATCCCCACCCTGTTCGACGCGCTGGCCGAGCGGGACGGCCTCGTCCTCGACGCGTACTGGATCCCCACCGGCGACGCGGAGGCGCCGGGCGCGGTGAAGGGCTTCGACGCCGTGTGGGTGCTGCCGGGGAGCCCGTACGAGAGTGAGGAGGGCGCGCTCGCGGCGATCCGCACGGCCCGCGAGGACGGCATCCCGTTCCTCGGCACCTGCGGCGGCTTCCAGCACGCGCTGCTCGAGTTCGCCCGTGACGTCTGCGGCCTGACCGCCGCCGCGCACGCCGAGAACGACCCGTCGGCGGCCGGTGACGACCTGCTGATCGCTCCGCTGGCCTGCTCCCTGGTCGGCCACGAGGGTGCGGTGCGGGTGGCGTCGGGCTCGCTCGCGGAGTCGGTGCTCGGCGCCGAGCGGACGACGGAGCGGTACCACTGCAACTACGGCCCGGACAGCCGCCACCTGGACACGCTGCGGGCGCACGGGCTGCGGTTCACGGGCGAGGACGAGGACGGCCAGGTCCGGATCGCGGAACTGCCGGGCCACCCCTTCTTCCTGGCCACGCTCTTCCAGCCGGAGCTCGCGGGCGACGGCTCGCGCCCGCACCCGATCATCCGGGCGCTTGCAAGGGCGGCGACGGAGCACGCGCGCTGACCCCCGGGCCGCGTCGGCCCGCTATGCCATCCGAACGACGAGGCGGGCGCGGTCACGGCCACGGGCGACGAGGCGGGCGTTGGACTCGTCGGAGTCGCGCACCCAGCGCTCGGCGTGGGCGCGGTCCTTGCCGAAGCGGACGTGGCGTTCGACGAGCCGGGGCACCCGGCGGCGGTCGTCGAGCTCCAGGAACCACGCCTCGTCGAGGAGCGGCAGGACGCCGGCCCACGACCCCTCGTCGTGGAGCAGGTAGTTGCCCTCGGTGACGACGAGCGGGACCTCGGGCGGAATGGGTACCGCCCCGGCGACGGGCTCCTCCAGGGTGCGGTCGAAGGCGGGGGCGTAGACCGTGATCCCCGGCTCAGGGGCGCGGAGGCGGGCGAGCAGGGCGGTGTACCCGGCGGCGTCGAAGGTGTCGGGCGCCCCCTTGCGCCCCGCACGGCCGAGCCGCTCCAGCTCGCCTTGCGCCAGGTGGAAGCCGTCCATCGGCACGAGGACCGCGAGGCCGTCGAGCCGGGCGACGAGGCGGGCCGCGAGGGTGGACTTCCCGGCCCCGGGCGCCCCGGCGAGCCCCAGGATCCGCCGCCGGCCGGGGACGGCGAGGAGCCGGGCGCGGTCGGTGAGCTCGGCGAGCGACGGGGCGTCCATGCGGTGCATTGTCGCACCGCGTGGCGCCCGCCGGTCATACGTATAACCTCGTGGTATGTCCTTCATCGCTCTCGTCACCCTCGTCGTCCGTGACTACGACGAGGCCGTCGCCTTCTACACCGACGCCCTCGGCTTCGACCTCGTCGAGGACACCGACCGGGGCGACGGCTCCCGCTGGGTCGTCGTCCGCCCGCCGGGCGGCCCCTCCGGCACGGCCCTGCTCCTGGCCCGTGCGAAGAACCCGGCGGAGGAGTCCGCCGTCGGCGCCCAGACGGGCGGCCGGGTCGGCTTCTTCCTCCACACGGACGACTTCACCCGCGACCACACCCGCATGACCACGGCGGGCGTCCGCTTCCTCGAGGAGCCACGCCACGAGCCGTACGGCACGGTGGCGGTCTTCGAAGACCTCTACGGCAACCGCTGGGACCTCCTGCAACCGACGAGCTGACCGGACGGCGGTCCGCAACGGCCCCTTGGGACGCCCAGGCTTCCGGTGGCGGACCCTCGGCGGAGGTCAGAAAATGGAGGGTCGGATTGTCCGCCGCACAGGCCCCGTCGGCGCGCTCCCGATCATCTCGGCGGACCGCCCCGGCGCAGCGCGCGCAGCCGCTCCGCGGAGAGGTTTCTGACCCGCTTGGTCCTCCCGGATCGGCTCAGCTGATCCAGGACCCCCGACGATGTCGACACTTCCGAAACACGGCGTTGCAGCCAGTCGGACCATTGCGACACCTCAACCGTGGTTGGAGCGTGGTCCTCGCTCTCGGGGCCGGCCATCGCGTCGTACCGCGCGACCGACGTGCCGTCCAGCGCGAACGCCTGCGCGGACAGCCCCCGTACGTCCCGCATCGCGCCGCTCTCCGTCGACCCGACGACGAGCACCCGGGCGATGTCCGCCTCGATCGCCGTGAGTCCGGCCTCGAGCCACACCGTGCCGTGCTCCTCCCCCAACAGGCGCACCCCGCCCGAGGGATGGACCGGCGCGCCGTGGAACACGATGTCGGCGTCCCCCCGGACCCGACCCGTCTCCGTCAGCGGCAGAGCCGCGACATCAACCCCGCCCCGCACCGCGATCCGCAGCGGCACCGTCGGTACGAAGGCGTTGTCCCCCTTGATCATTTCCCCTCCCCGAAATGGATCACTCCTGGATCTTGCGGCCGTCCGGGCCCCCGCGACAAGGCCTGTGGAAAACCCCTCGGGCGCCGGCGACGCGGTGTGCCAGGATGCCCAGGCCATGGCACTCATACGACACCTCCGATCCGCAGCGCCGACCACCGCCGTCTCCGCCGGATTCCTCGCCGTCCTCATCGGCGTCACCAGCTCCGTGGCCGTCGTCTTCACGGCGGCCAAAGCAGCGGGGGCGACCTCCGCCGAACTCACCTCGTGGGTCTTCGCGCTCGGCATCGGGATGGGGGTCACCTGCATCGGACTGTCGTTGCGCTACCGCGCCCCGATCGTCACGGCCTGGTCGACGCCGGGCGCCGCGCTGCTCGCCACCGGTCTGCAGGGCGTGACGATGGCTCAGGCGGTCGGGGCGTTCCTGCTGTCGGCCGTACTCATCGTGATCAGCGGGGTCACCGGCTGGTTCGAACGGATCATGAACCGGATCCCGGTCCCGCTCGCCTCGGCGCTGCTCGCCGGTGTCCTGCTCCAGTTCGGCACGGAACTCTTCACCCAGATGGAACGGAACGGCGTCATCGCCGTCCCCATGTTCCTGGCGTATCTCGTCGGCCGCCGCTGGTTCCCCCGGTACGCGGTCGTCGCGGCGCTCGCCGTCGGGGTCGCGGCGACGGCGTGGCAGGGCTCCTGGAAGCTGGACGGCTTCGAGCTCACGCTCGCCGAACCGTCCTTCGTACGCCCCGAGTTCGACTGGCAGGTCCTGATCGGCGTCGGCCTGCCGCTCTTCGCGGTGACCATGGCCTCGCAGAACCTTCCCGGGGTGGCCGTGCTCCGCAACGCCGGTTACTCCACGCCGATCTCACCCCTGCTGACCTGGACCGGGACGGTCAACACCGTCCTCGCGCCCTTCGGTTGCTTCGGCCTGAACCTGGCCGCCATCACGGCGGCGATCTGCAGCGGCGAGGCCGCTCACCCCGATCCCGGGAAGCGGTACGTGGCCGGCGTCTGGACGGGCGTCTTCTACCTGCTGGTCGGCCTCTTCGGCGGAACGGTCGGCTGGCTGCTGACCGCGATGCCACCGGCTCTCGTCCTCGGCATCGCGGGCATCGGGCTGCTCGGCACGATCGGCGGCTCCCTCACCTCGGCCCTCCGCGACGACCGCCTGCGCGAACCGGCCGTGGTCACCCTGCTCGCGACCGCGTCCGGCTTCACGCTCTTCGGCATCGGCTCGACCTTCTGGGGCCTCCTCGCGGGCGTCCTGACCCTCGCCGTGGGCGACTTCGCCCGGCGCAGGAGCCGCTCCGACGAGCAGCCTCAGAGCGCCGCCCCCGAGGCCGAGGCGGCGAAGAGCCGCTGACCGGTGAGCATCAGATCGAACGCGCAAGGGCCGCCGTGCGGGCCAGGTGCTCGGCCTTGAGGACCGGCCAGCCGCCCGCAGTCGCGCCCGCGGAGCCGCCGAGGACGACGAACTCGCTCGTCCTCGCCCGCTCGCCGATCCGGTCGGTGAGCATGACGGTCCTCATGGCGCGGTAGCAGCCGGAGGCTTCGAGCTCGGCGATGTCGTACCCGGCCGTGCACAGCACCAGGGCCTTCTCGGCCGGCGTGGGGCGGCCGGTGGTCCCCCGGGCGAACCCCACGGTCCAGACGCGGTCGAACCAGCCCTTGAGCCGGGCGGGGCAGTCCGCCCACCACACCGGGTAGACGAAGACCCACGTGCCGGCGGCGGCGAGCCTGGCGTGCTCGGCGGCGACGTCGTCGGGGACGGGCGCGTCGGCGTCGTACCCGGACTCGCGTTCGTACTCGGCGCGCGTGAGTTCCGAGCGGAAGTCCATCGCGTAGAGGTCCGAGACCGTGTACGGACGACCGGCCTCGGTCAGGCCGCCGAGGAACGCGTCGAGCACCTCGCGCGTGAAGCTCCGCTCACTGGGGTGCGCGTAGACGACGTGTACGGGGGTGGTCACGCGTCCACCTCGGGGTGAAAGGAGAGTCGGGGCGGCGGCAAGGGCTCCCGTACGGAGCTTCCTCGCCACCGCCCCATCTCATCGGCCCGTCTCGCGCGGGTCAACCGATTTCCGGCGGACCCGACGCGACCGGCGCCCCACGGCCTACGCCCTACTCCCCACGCGCCCCACGCCCTACTCCGACTCGGGCGTGAGCCGCAGCGAGATGCTGTTGATGCAGTACCGCTGGTCCGTCGGGGTCGGGTACCCCTCGCCCTCGAAGACATGGCCCAGGTGGGAGCCGCAACGCGCGCACCGGACCTCGGTGCGCACCATCCCGTGCGAGCGGTCCTCGATCAGCTCGACCGCCTCGCTCTCCTTCGGGTCGTAGAAGGACGGCCAGCCGCAGTGCGACTCGAACTTCTCCGTCGACGTGAAGAGCTCGGAGCCGCACGCCCGGCAGGAGTACACGCCCTTCGTCTTCGTGTCCGTGTACTCACCCCGGAACGCGGGCTCGGTGCCCGCCTGGCGCAGGACCTGGTACTCCTGCGGGGTCAGCTCCGCGCGCCACTGCTCGTCCGGCTTCTCGACCTCGTACGACGCCATCACATGCTCCTCAGCTCGACAGGCGGGCGAGGATCTCAGGACCGAGGTCCGTGACGTCGCCCGCGCCCATCGTCAGAACGAGATCACCGGGCTTGGCCATTCCCGCCACGACGTCCGGGACCGTGCTCTTGTCGTGCACGGCCGTCACGTCCGCGCCCGCCGCGCGCGCCGCCGTGATGATCAGCTCGCTGGTGATGCCGGGGATCGGGTCCTCGCGTGCCGGGTAGATGTCCAGGACCACGGAGGCGTCGGCGAGGGCCAGGGCGTCGCCCATCTCCTTGCCGAGCTCCTGGGTGCGGGAGAAGAGGTGGGGCTGGAAGACGACCAGGAGCCGGGCGTCCCCCGCCGCGCCGCGCATGGCCTCCAGGTCGGCGGTCATCTCGGTGGGATGGTGGGCGTACGAGTCGATGACCTGCACGCCGGCCGCCTCGCCCTTGAGCTGGAGGCGACGCCCGACCCCGGTGTACGCCGTGAGGGCCTGGGCGAGCTCCGCCGGGTCGATGCCCACGCGGGAACCGGCGGCGAGGGCCGCGGCGGCGTTGTGGGCGTAGTGCCGGCCGGGGACGGAGACGGTGAAGGTGTGCTCGACGCCGTCGAGGACGACGACGACCTCGCTGGTCATGCCGTTCGGGACGATCGAGCGGATCCACACGTCGGAGGTCTCGGACTCGCCGACGGTGACCACGTGCAGGTCGCGGTTGCCGGAGACCCGCCCGGCCAGTTCGCGGGCGCCGGAGTGCTCGCCGACGACGAGGGTGCCGCCGGGGCGGATCTTGGCGGTGAAGGCCTCGAAGGACTCGTAGATCTCGTCCATGGAGGCGTAGTTCGCGTGGTGGTCCAGCTCGACGTTGAGGACGATCGCGACCTCGGGGTCGTACTTCTGGAAGCTGCGGTCGCTCTCGTCGGCCTCGGCGACGAAGACTTCGCCGTCGCCGTGGAGGGCGTTCGTGCCCGGTCCCGCGAGGTCGCCGCCGATGGCGTACGAGGGGTCGAGACCGAGCTCGGTGAGCGCGACGGCCAGCATGGACGTGGTCGTGGTCTTGCCGTGCGTACCGGCGACGGCGATCGCGCGCAGGCCGTCCATGAGGGAGGCGAGCGCGTCGGAGCGGTGGACGACCGGGATGCCCAGCTCGGCGGCGCGGGCCAGCTCGGGGTTGTCGGAGCGGATGGCGCTGGAGACGACGACGGCCGTGGCGTCGTCGGCGAGGTGCGCGGCGGCGTGGCCGATGTGCACCGTGACCCCGAGCGCGCGCAGCGCCTCGGCGGTCGCGGACTCCTTCGCGTCGCTGCCGGCGACCTTCGCTCCCCGCTGGGCGAGGATCTTCGCGATGCCCGACATTCCGGCACCGCCGATGCCGATGAAGTGCGGCCGATCCATGGCGGCAGGGATGGCGGGTGCCATGAGTGTTCTCCCCGGGGGACGACGTACAGGAGGTCCCCAGCCTAGTGGCTCCCTGTGACAGCCCCTGGCTGACGGGGCCCCGGGGACCTGGGCTTCCCTCTCGGCCGGGTTCCGCTTCCCGTGCCCGCTTCCCGTGCCCGCGCGGTCCGCCGCCGCGCCGCGCCGCGCCGCCCGGGACGGGGCGGGCGGCGCGGGACACGGCGGTCGCCGCTACGCCTAGGGCCTGTCCGGCGGATCAGGGTCGGATAGGGCGCGGCGTCTGGTGCGGTCCGTCGCAAGGCGCCGGAGCGTCTCGATAGCGGAGCTATCGGGGCGTTTCGGCAACGCGGCGAGGGGCCGTGCCAGACGCCGCGGCCCCGGCCATGATCCGCCGGACAGGCCCTAGGCGCCCTCCGCCTGGGCACTGTGCGCGAACAGCTTCAGGACCGGTACGCCGACCTTGTGACGGGCCCGTGACGCCCAGTCCCGGTGGAAGAACTCCTCCACGTAGTGCGGGGCCGTCAGGACGATGACCTCGTCGGCCTCGGACTCGTCGACCACGGCCTTCATCTTGTCCAGGGGATGGTCCTCGACCACCTGTCCGACCGCCTCGCAGCCCGCGTTCCGCAGCCCTTGGAGGGAGTACTCCAAGGCCTGCTCGGCGGGGACGCGGGCCGCCTTGCCCTCCGGTTCCTCGCCCTCGCGGGCCGCTTCCTTCAGGTCGCCCATGGCGACGTCGTCGATGGCACGCAGCAGTACATCGGCCTGGTCACCACGGGGTTGCATCAGCACGATGAAGGAGACGTCCTCGTCTCCGTGCAGGGTGGTGACGAATTCCACGTCGACGGACGTGAGGGGCTTCTCGATCATCAGAACGCTTGTGAACACCTCAGGAGCCCTTCTGCGGAAACCATCCTTCCCCGTGCCCGCACGGGGTCTACGGGGGTAAGTGTGCCCAGCGGAAGCTAACCGGAACGAGAAATTCCGCCTCTTGTCAGATCCGACGGTAGCGGGTGAAAAGGAACCCGGCCTCTTCCAGCACCGATGCCACGGCGAACCGCTGCGGGACGGCCACGGACGGCCCTCCGGCGATGCGCTGCGCGCTGCCCGCCGTCATCGTCGGCGAGACCGTCAGACACATCTCGTCGAGCACCCCGGCGGCCACGAACTGACCCAGCAGCCGGGGGCCGCCCTCGGTCAGCTGCCGCCGGAGGCCCCGCTCGGCGAGCGCCGCTGTCGCGCGGGCCGGCTCGACGCCGGGCCCGTCGCCCGCGATCACCACCTCCGCCCCGGCCGCCCGGGCCTCGGCCACCCGGCCGGCGGGCGCCGCGGCGCCGGTCAGGACCAGGGTCGGGACCAGGGGATCGGTGTAGAGGGGCAGCGTGAAGTCGAGGTCGAGGGAGGCACTGACCACGGCGATCACCGGCGCGGGCCCCTGCCCGGCCGCCGCCCGGCGGGCCGCGAAGGCCTCACGCGCGCGTGCCGGGCGGTACCCCTCCTGGCGTACGGTCTGCGCGCCGACGACGATCACGTCGGCGAGGCCGCGCAGGGTGCCGAAGATCCGCATGTCGCTGTCGGAGGAGAGCGGCTGCGAGCGGCCGTCGTGCTGCCCGGCGCCGTCGAGCGAGGAGACCATGTTGGCGCGCAGCCAGCTCTCGCCGGGGGCGAGGTCCGGGTACGCGTAGGCATCGGCGAGCTCGTCGAGGGACCACTCCCTGTCACGGAGCGCGTCACGGTCGGTGGCGTCCCGACCGGTGCCGTCACGACCGTTGGCGTCGCGCGCTGTGGTGTCACGGCCGGTGCCGTCACTACCGGTGACGACACCGGTGGAGGGGGCACCGCCGGTGGCGTCGCGCCCGGTCTCCTCACCGCCCCGGGCGTCGATGGCTGTCATGTCCGTCACAGGGAACAGGCGTCGCATCCTCGCAGTCTGACACGGCGCATAGAGTGGGGAACTGTGTCGACCCGTGCCTCCCATGCCCCCCGCGTCATGACCGAAGCGGCTTCCACCGAAGCGGCCCCGGTCTCCCTCTGCGCCCGGGAACCCCATGTCCCCGCCGACCGCCTCGTCGCGGAGATGGTCCCGCCGCCGCGCTTCGACTCGGTGCGCTTCGACACCTACATCCCGGACCCGAACCAGCCCAGCCAGACCGACGCGGTCAAGGTCCTGAGCTCCTTCGCCGAGGGGCTCGGCGGCGCCCACGCCTCCGGCTCCGGCAAGCGCCGCTGGTTCGCGAAGAAGCCTGCCGCCCCCAGTGGGCCGCGCGGGGTCTACCTCGACGGCGGTTACGGCGTCGGCAAGACCCATCTGCTCGCCTCCCTCTGGCACGCGACGCCCGCCGAGCCGGGACTCAAGGCCTTCGGCACCTTCGTGGAGCTGACGAACCTGGTCGGCGCGCTCGGCTTCCAGCAGACCGTGCGGACCCTGAGCGGACACCGGCTGCTCTGCATCGACGAATTCGAACTGGACGACCCGGGCGACACCGTCCTCGTCTCCTCCCTCCTCAGCAGGCTGGTCGAGTCGGGCGTGGCGCTCGCCGCCACCTCCAACACGCTGCCGGGGAAGCTGGGCGAGGGCCGGTTCGCCGCCGCCGACTTCCTCCGCGAGATCCAGGGCCTCTCCGCGCACTTCCGTCCGCTGCGGATAGACGGCGAGGACTACCGCCACCGCGGGCTGCCCGAGGCGCCCGCCCCGTACTCCGACGAACAGGTGACGAAGGCGGCGTACGCGACCCCCGGCGCCTCGCTCGACGACTTCCCGCACCTGCTCGACCACCTGGCCAAGGTCCACCCCAGCCGGTACGGCGCGCTCACCGACGACCTGTCGGCGGTCTGCCTCACGGACGTGCAGGCGATCCCGGACCAGTCGACGGCGCTGCGGCTCGTCGTCCTCGCGGACCGGCTGTACGACCGGGAGGTCCCGGTGCTCGCCTCCGGACTCCCCTTCGACAGGCTCTTCAGCGAGGAGATGCTGAAGGGCGGGTACCGCAAGAAGTACTTCCGGGCGATCTCCCGGCTCACGGCCCTGGCACGGGACGCGAAGGGCTTGGTCGAGCAGTAGGTTGGGGGCCATACCCGATCGAAAGGGATTCATCATGGCCGCAACCCGTACCGCCCACACCGTCTGGCAGGGTGACCTCCTCAAGGGCAACGGCGTCGTCACCCTCGACTCCTCCGGTCTCGGCTCGTACGACGTCTCCTGGCCGGCCCGCACCGAGGAGCCGAACGGCAAGACCAGCCCCGAGGAGCTGATCGCCGCCGCGCACTCCTCCTGCTACTCGATGGCGTTCTCCAACATCCTGGCCAAGAACGACACCCCGCCGACTCGCCTGGAGACCAAGGCCGACGTCACGTTCGTGCCCGGCAAGGGCATCACGGGCAGCCACATCACCGTGCGCGGCGAGGTGCCCGGCCTCGACAAGGACACGTTCCTCGAGCTCGCCGAGGACGCCAAGAAGAACTGCCCGGTCAGCCAGGCGCTCACGGGTACCACCATCACCCTGACCGCCGAACTGGTCTGATCCGTACGACTCCTGACGCCGAGTCAGGCCGAGTCAGGCCCGAGTGGGGCCGAGCGACGCCGAGTGAGGCCGAGAGGGACCGTGTCGGCCCGCATGGGTTCACGTGTCACCAGAGTGCGTGATACACACATGCGGGTCACACGTCACACCTCTCTGTCCGCCAACAGAAGTGGGTTGCCTCGGCATGTCCGCAACACGACGTCAGATCCTCTCCCGCACCGGCGCCTCCGTCGCCGGCATCGCCTTCTCCGGCGCCCTCGGCGAGCTCTTCGCCGGTACGGCCGCCGCCCGGGGTCACGCCGGCCACGGCCCCCTCGTCCCCGACCCCGCCGGTCTCCTCGACCTCCCCAAGGGCTTCCGCTACACGGTCCTCTCCCGCGAGGGCGACCCCCTCCGCTCCGGCGAGGGCCGCGTCCCCAGCAACTTCGACGGCATGGGCGCCTTCGCCGGCCGCCGGGGCCGCGTCCACCTGGTGCGCAACCACGAGAACCGAGCCACCGGCAGGATCGGCGTCCCGACGGTCGAGGGGCTGACCTACGACCCGGCCGCCAAGGGCGGCTGTACGGCGCTCACGCTGGACGGCCGGGGCGAGGTCCTCGACGAGCGGGTCGCGATCGCCGGCACCGCCGTCAACTGCGCGGGCGGGCCGACCCCTTGGGGCACCTGGCTCACCTGCGAGGAGACCGAGGACCGGGCCGGGACCAACGGCTACACGAAGGACCACGGCTTCATCTTCGAGGTCGACGGCGCCGACCCGTGCCGCACCGGAGCCGTACCCCTCACGGCCATGGGCCGCTTCCAGCACGAGGCGATCGCCGTCGACCCGCGCAGCGGGATCGTGTACGAGACGGAGGACGCGTTCGAGAAGCCGTTCGGCCTCTTCTACCGCTTCCTGCCCGAGAAGCCTCTGGGCGGCCACGGTTCGCTGCGCGCGGGCGGAGCCCTGGAGGCGATGCGGGTGCCGGGCCTGCCCGACCTCTCGGTGATCCAGGAGACCGGGGCGAGTTTCGACGGCGTCGAGTGGGTTCCCGTACCGGACCCGCAGGCGGCCGAGACGCCCATCAGGCTCCAGGACTTCGGGCCGCGCGGCATCACGCACGCGCAGAAGCTGGAGGGCTGCTACTGGGGCGGCCGGTCCGTCTACTTCGTCTCGTCCTTCGCCCGGACCGCCGACGGTTCGGGCGCCACGCACTTCGGCCAGGTGTGGAGATACGAGCCGGACCGGCGCCGACTGACCCTCGTCGTCGTCTTCGGCCCGAGCACGGACATCCAGCTGCCGGGCGAGTCGCCGGACAACATCTGCCTCGCCCCGAGCGGCGGCCTGATGGTCTGCGAGGACGGCGACGGCGCGCAGCACGTGTACGGCCTGACCCGGAAGGGCGAGGTCTACGCGATGGCCCGCGGGGCCCAGAACATCGGCACGCCGCAGGCCCCGGAGTGGGGCGAGTTCGCGGGCGTGACGTTCTCCCCCGACGGCACGACCATGTACGTCAACTGCTATACACCCGGCACGACGTTCGCCGTGCGGGGCCCTTGGTGCTGACGTAGCCGCCCGACGCCCGGTCGCGCCGCCGCGCTTTCCGTCGCAGGATCGGGGGAAGGCGCGGGGCGGACGGGAAGGGTCGCGAGGTGGCTGAGAAGGACAGGCGGAAGCAGGACAAGCAGGAGAAGAACAAGCAGAAGAAGAACAAGCCGCAGAAGAATCAGCCGAAGGGGCAGGAGCAGGAGAGGGACCAGCGGCAGGACGGCAAGCAGAAGCGTGGGCTCCGGAAGCCGATGGCCGTCGAGCCGGCCGTCCGGGACGTACTGCGCCTGCCCGTCGGCAAGCCGGTCGACCTCTCCACCTACTCCGCATCGGACATCCCGGCCGGGCCCCCGGACAAGACGGCCGGGATCGCGGCGACCGCCCTGCTGGGTCCTGCCCTCGCCGACCTCCAGGAGCGC
Source organism: Streptomyces sp. NPDC048370 (assembly GCF_043200825.1). NCBI lineage: Bacteria > Bacillati > Actinomycetota > Actinomycetes > Kitasatosporales > Streptomycetaceae > Streptomyces > Streptomyces sp. NPDC048370. Next base: position 316,063 of record NZ_JBICYI010000005.1, read on the forward strand.
CTGTACGCGGCGAGCACGGCCGGCGACCGCCGCCGGCTGCTGCTCGTCCTCCAGGGCATGGACACCAGTGGCAAGGGCGGCACGGTCAAGCACGTCATCGGCCAGTTCAACCCCTCCGGCTGCCGGATCCGCGCCTTCAAGGCCCCGACGGTGGAGGAGCGCGGCCACCCCTTCCTCTGGCGGATCTCGCGGGCGCTGCCGGTGCCCGGCGAGATCGGCATCTTCGACCGCTCGCACTACGAGGACGTCCTCATCGCCCGCGTCCGTGAACTGGTCCCGCGCCGCGACCTCGGACGCCGCTACGGCCAGATCAACCGCTGGGAGGAGTCGCTGGTCGACGACGGCGTGACGGTCGTCAAGGTCTTCCTCCACGTCTCGTACGAGGAGCAGCGCGCCCGCCTCCTGGAGCGCCTGGACAACCCGGACAAGCACTGGAAGTTCAACGCCGGCGACATCGAGGAGCGGGCGCTGTGGCCCGCGTACCAGGAGGCGTACGGACTCGCCCTCGAACGCTGCTCGACGGAGGAGTCCCCCTGGTACCTGGTCCCTGCCGACCGCAAGTGGTACCGCAACTGGGCGATCAGCAAGCTGCTCCTGGAACATCTCTCCGCCCTGGACCCGCAGTACCCGCCGGGCGACTTCGACGTCGCGGAGTGCCGGAAGCGGTTGCTCGCCACCTGATCGGCTAGTTTCCGTGCGTGACCATTTCTGTACGAAAGCTGTCGGTGCTTGCTCTCCTGGGCGCCGTACTCGTCGGCTGCGGTGGGGGCGCGGCCGACACGGTGGGGGCGCCTGACGGCCCGTCCGCCGCGCCGTCGAGCCCCGCGTCCGGCCCGCCGACGAACCCCACGCCTGACGCGAGCGCGAGTGCCGGTGCCGCGCCCGGGCCCGCCGTCGCGCGCAAGGCGCCGCCGACCATGGCCCCGGGGCCCGGCGGCCTCACCCCTGTCTTCGAGCGCGCCCGCAAGGGCGGCGGCAAGGCCGGCGACAAGGTCGTGGCGCTCACCTTCGACGCCGACATGACGGCCGACCAGGGACGTCGGGCCGCCGGCGGCGAGCGCTTCGACAATCCGGCGCTGATCGAGACCCTGCGGCGGCTGAAGGTCGACTCGACGATCTTCATGACGGGCCGGTGGGCCGAGGAGTACCCGGACCAGGCCCGGTCGATCGGCACCGACCCCCGCTTCGAGATCGCCAACCACTCGTACAGCCACTACGCCTTCGCCTCGCCCTGCTACGGCCTGCCGACGGTCGCCGAGCAGGACATGGCCGGTGACGTACGGCGGGCGTTCGACGCGTTCCGGAAGGCGGGGGCGCGCAATGTCGTGCCGTACTTCCGGTTCCCGGGCGGCTGCTACGACGACCGGGCGCTGCGCGCGCTCGCGCCCGCGAAGGTCACGGCGGTGCAGTGGGACGTGGTCAGCGGCGACGCCTTCGCCAAGGACGGCGACGCGGTCGCCGAGCAGGTCCTCGCCGGCGTGAAGCCCGGCTCCCTCGTGGTCATGCACTGCACGCGCAGCGCCGCGCCCGTCACCGAGCAGGCGATCCGGAAGATCGTGCCCGAACTACGGGCCAGGGGCTACCGCTTCGTGAAGGTGTCGGAGCTGATGGCGGGGTCGGGGACGGGAGCCGGGTCGGAGACGGGATCCGGGACGGGAGCCGGGTCGGGGACGGACAGGCCCTAGGGTCTTTCGTTTGGATCAGGCCGGATCAGGGAGCCCCTAGCCCGAGCAGGCCGAACGCTGGGCCTCCTGCCACTCGCAGACCGGGCAGAGGGTGATCCCCTTGGTCGACTCGGGGTACTCGGTCGGCTTCCGGCACAGCACGCACTCGGCGTACGGCGGTCCCTCGGCCGTCGTACGTCCGGTCGCCGCGGCCTCCGAGGCCGACTCGGCCTCCGCCCCTGCGGGTTCGCAGTACGAGTCCATGGTGTCGAGCGTACTCACTCCCGCCAGGCCGTGGCCCTGACGCTGACCGCCACCGCGACGGCGGCGAGAACGAGGGCGCCCAGGGCGGCGGCCCACGGCATCGTGACCGTCGCGGTACGCGCCCCGGTGATCAGGCCCGTCACGGCGTACTTCGCCGGCGAACCGCTCGTCACGAGCGCAAGGAGCGAGCCCAGGACCAGGGCCGCGAGGGACCAGCCCTGGGAGCGCAGGAGCGGCCGGGTGGTGAGGGTGCCCACGGCGGCGCCGGTCAGGACGCAGGCCGTGGTGGCGAGGAGCCCCGAGGCGAGGGCCTCGGCGGAGCCGATCCCTCGCAGGTCGCTGACGGCCGTCACGCCGAGCACGGCGACCGCCCCGAGCGGCGCCGCGCAGGCGACGGCGGCAAGGACCGCCGCCACGTGAGCCCGCTGCCGCCCGGCCGCGGCGGCCACCACGTTCCGCGCGGCTGCGGGTTCCTGACCGAGGCAGATCCGTACGACCCAGGCCGTGACCGGGAGCAGCGCGGCGGCCGCGAAGCCGAGGGCCCCGAGCACGGGCTCGCCGGCGCGCACGCCGACGACGAGGAAGACCGCGTAGAGGAGGAGCGGTGCGAGCCAACGCTGGGAACGCAGCAGCAGGTCGGTCTGGTAGCGCAGCAGTGCGGTCGTCATGTCCGGGCGCCTTCAGTGGTCAACTCGTGGATGTGCCAGGAGGCGTCGAGCAGCGCCCGGAGCAGCGCGTCGGAGTGGGCCGCGTCGACCGCGTACACCGTCGTCGAGCCGTCGGGTCCTGGACCGGACTCGTACGAGGAGGTCCCGGGCAGCCCGTCGGGGAGCGGGCGGCCGCCGGAGGCCACGATCCGCGCGCGGGGCGGCGGCGCGTCCGCACCAGGGCTCGACCCGCCCGATACCGGCACCCGCACCGGACTCCGCGCCGAGGCCCCGGCCCCCGAAGCCGAACCGGCCCCGGACCGCGACCCGGACACCGGCACCGGCACCCGACCCACCCGTACCCGGCCCGCCTCCACCTCGTACACCACGTCGGCCTCACCCGACAGCCGGCGCGGGTCGTGGTCGACGAAGACCGCCGTGCCGCCCGCCGCGACGCGCTCGCGGACCGCGCGGTCGAGTTCGTGCCGGGCGGCCGTGTCCAGGCCGGTCCATGCCTCGTCCAGGACGATCAGTGCCGGGTCCGCGAGCAGGGCCTGGGCGACGGCGACCTTCTGGCTGCTGCCCTTGGAGAGTTCGGCGAGCGGGGTCCCCGCGAAGGCGGACGCGCCGAAGCGCTCCAGCCACTCCCCCGCCCGCGCGGCGGCCTCGGCCCTGCCGAGCCCCTGGATGCGTCCGAGGTGCGTCAGACAGCCGGTCGCGGTGAAGGGCAGGGCGACCGGGAAGCGCTCCGGGACGTACGAGGTGCGCGGGGGCCGTCCTGCGATCCGGCCCTCCGTCGGCGCGTCGATGCCCGCGACGACCCGCAGCAGCGTCGACTTGCCGCTGCCGTTGGTGCCGGTGAAGCGGACGAGGGCGCCGGCGGGCAGGACGAGGTCCACCTCGCGCACCACCCACGGCCCGCGCGGGCCGTAGCGGCGCCCTACGCCTTCGAGTTTCACGACGTGCCGTCCGTCGGCGTCAGTTGGAGGGCTTCTGCGGGGTGGCCTCGCTCGGCCGGACGATGACGAAGCCCTGGCCGTCGAGGCGGAGCTGGACGGCCTCGCCCGAGCCGCCGCGGATCATCGAGCCGACGGACTGCGAGCGGTGGAGCGAGGTCTGCAGTTGCTCGCTCCAGCCGACGACGGCGTCGGTGTCGACGAAGACCGGGGCCTGCGGGGTGACCGGGATGACGATCGGGGTGCCCTCGCAGGCCAGGGCGATCTTGCCCTGACCGGTGAAGACGCTGTTGAAGAGGCCGCCACCGGTCATGCCGGCGCCCTTCACGGTCCTGATCTCGTACGAGAGGGTGGCGTCGAAACAGAGCACGTTCCGGCCGTTGACGGTGAGCGCGTCGTTGGGCTCCATCTCGACGATGAAACAGTTCTGCGCCTCCTGCGCGAACCAGGCCTCGCCCTGGCCGCGCACGGCCATCAGCGCGAGACCCTCGCCCGTCACGGCGCGCTTGAGCATGCCGCCGATGCCCTGGCCCTTGCGCTCGAACTGGAGGTCGCCGCGGAAGGCGATCATCGATCCCTGACGGGCATGCATCTCCCCGTTGACGACGTACTTCACGCACTTGGCGTTCTGCAGGCTCATGCCCGGGAACGCGGCGGCCTCGGCGAGGTGTTCGCCGGCAAAAAGATCACTCTTCATGAAAGGCATCCTGTCCCGGAACCGACCAATCCGACAAGAAACGCCTGTGCGAACAGTGGCAAACTTGCCAGGTGAGCAGCAACGAGACCGAGATCAGCACCGAGATCACCGAAGCCCGCGCCGAAGTCCGCGGCGATGTCCCCGCCGAAGCCCGCGCCGATGTCCGTGACGAGAAGCCTCAGTTCGTCCTCCCCCTCGTCGTACGGATCGAACGGGCCGAGCCCCCCGCGCGCACCGACGCGCTGGAGACCGCCGCCCGCGCCGTCCTGGAGATCCTCGCCGACGAGCGCTCGACGGGGGACGGGGAGTGGGCGCGGGCGATGACGGACTGGCAGGACGCCCGGATCCGCAAGGTCGTGCGCCGGGCACGCGGCGCGGAGTGGCGGCGCGCGGAGGAGCTCCCGGGGATCACGGTGAAGGGCGAGTCCGCGGAGGTACGGGTGTTCCCGCCGATCCCGCTGGACGGCTGGCCCAAGGAGCTGGCGAAGCTCCAGGTGTCCGGCACGGATCTGGAGGACCCCACGGCCCCCGGTGCGCCCGGCGACCCCGGTGCGCCCGACGACCCCGGGGCGCCGTTGCTCTGGCTCAACCCGCACCTGGAGATGTCCGCGGGCAAGACGATGGCCCAGGCGGGACACGCGGCGCAGCTGCTGTGGTGGGAGCTGTCGGACACCGACCGCACGGCATGGCGCGAGGCCGGCTTCCCGCTCTCCGTCCGTGCGGCCACCCCGGAGCGCTGGGCACGACTGACGGCGAGCGGCCTCCCGGTGGTCCGTGACGCCGGCTTCACCGAGATCGCCCCCGGCCCGACCTTCGTCTCCGAGGGGAGCGACCGGATCGGCTCCCACGTACGCCTCGCACGGGCGTGACCCGTCCGGTCCGCGCGCGTTCGTGCCCGTTCGCGCCCGTTCGTGTCCGAGTTCTCCGGGCTCGGTTCGTTCGGCGACTGAACACGGTCGCCCTGACACACGTATCTCCCGATACCGCCAAGTGGGTTGTACGTCCGCCTGGTTGGCGGTTCAGTCTGCGGTGACCCACACCGGTGACCTCCACCGGCACCGAAGAGAACGTACGGGAGACACCTTGTCGCTACGCGTCAACGGCACGGCCCTCATCATCGCGGCGCTCGTCGTCACGGTCGGCGCGCTCGCCTTCCCCGTCTGGTCCTACGCCGACCGCTCGGGAACCGGCCAGGCGAATCTGAACGTATCGAGCGTGCCCACGCAGTGGGGGCCGCTGTCCGCCACGGACCGGGACTTCCTGGTGAAGGTACGGCTGGCCGGGCTGTGGGAGCTCCCGGCCGGCCAGCAGGCCGTCGAGCGCGCGCCGAGCCGGGCGATCGTCGAGTGCGGCGACCATCTCGTGGTCGGCCACACCGACCTGGACCGGCGGGCCCGGTCCGTGGCGGCGAAGCTGGGCGTGGAGCTGCCGAACCAGCCGACCGAGCAGCAGCAGGGGTGGCTGCGGGAGCTGACGGCGGCGAGCGGGGAGGAGTACGAGCGGAAGTTCGCGAACCTGCTGCGCAACGCGCACGGCAAGGTGTTCGCGCTGGTCGCCGAGGTCCGGCACACGACGCGCAACACGCTGATCCGGCAGCTGGCGAGTGACGCGAACCAGACGGTGCTCGACCACATCACCATGCTGGAGGCAACCGGAATGGTCGACTTCGACGCGCTCGCGAACGAGGCGGCGGGCCGGAAGACGGCGCCGCCGACCGGGCCGCCGGTGGTTCCCTCGCCCTTGGTGCCCTCTCCGGTGCGGCCGACGGGGACGGACCAGTCGTTCACGTCGCGTCCTGTCCCGGAGGCCGGGATCGTGACACCGCACTCCATGCCGATGCCGTAGGACCGCCGGAACCTCAAATCAACCTCTGAACGTCCCCCTGACTGGATTCGAACGGGTTGTTCCGGGCCATCAGGTGAGGGACCGAAGGAGGGGGACATGACGGAACTCGGGACGGACCACAGGACGGACGACAGGACGGACCACAGGACGGAACTCGGGGTCGGCATCGGATGGCGGCCTGAGATCGCCGGAGCCGTGGAGGCCCTGGCGGGCGTCGACTGGGTGGAGGTCGTCGCGGAGAACGTGTGCGCGGGCCACCTGCCGGACTCGCTGGCGCGGCTGCGTGCGCGCGGGGTCACGGTCGTCCCGCACGGGGTCTCCCTGGGGCTCGGCGGCGCCGACCGGCCGGACGCGGGCCGGCTCGCGGATCTGGCGGCGACGGCGACCGCGCTGGGGGCGCCGCTGGTGTCGGAGCACATCGCCTTCGTCCGGGCCGGGGGCGCCCTCACGGCGACCCCGGCCCTCGAAGCGGGCCACCTGCTGCCGGTGCCGCGCACGTGGGACGCCCTGGACGTGCTCTGCGAGAACGTACGGATCGCCCAGGACTCGCTGCCCGTGCCGCTGGCACTGGAAAACATCGCGGCGCTGATCGCCTGGCCCGGCGAGGAGCTGACGGAAGGCCAGTTCCTGGCGGAGCTGGTGGAGCGTACGGGGGTACGGCTCCTGATCGACGTCGCCAACCTCCACACGAACCACGTCAACCGGGGCGAGTCCCCGTCGAAGGCGCTCTCCGAACTGCCGGTCGAGGCGATCGCGTACGTCCACGTGGCAGGCGGCCTCGCCCGCGACGGCGTCTGGCACGACACCCACGCCCACCCGGTCCCGGAGCCCGTCCTGGACATCCTGTCGGACCTGGCCTCCCGCGTCTCCCCGCCGGGCGTCCTGCTGGAACGGGACGACAACTTCCCGCCGGCGGAGGAACTCGCCTCGGAGCTGGCGACGATCAGGGGCCGCCTGGAGTCGGTGGCGGCTCGGACCGCCGCCGGGAGCGGCGAGCAGGACATGAACGGCAGGCACGGCGCCGGCGGCGCCCGCGCGCGCGTCGCCGACCCCGCGCTGCTGATCGGCGCGGGCGCCCGGGTCTCGGGCGGCCCGATGCCGCAGTGCGGGCGTACGACGGACGCGCCGGGAGCTCCGGAGCTTCCGGAGGAGGCCCAGGACCCCGGCACCCACACCACGCGCCCCGCTCCCGGCGCCCGCCCCCTCCCCGGCGGGGCCGCCCGGGAGCGGGTGGCCGTCGCGCAGGCCGCGTTGCTCTCCGCGCTCGTCGCGGGGACACCCGTACCCGAGGGGTTCGACTCGCGGCGGCTCGGGGTGCAGAGCCGGGCCCTCGTCGGGAAGCGGAGCGACGTGATCGCCAAGATCGCGCCCGAGCTGCCCGAGATCCTCGGCGACGGCTACCGCCCCGCGTTCCGCGCGTACGCCAGGACCCGCCCCATGTCCGGCGGGTACCGTCGCGACGCCCTCGACTTCGTCGCGCAGCTGCTCGTCGCCGGTCAGCCCGAGGACCCGGACGCCCGGCGCCGGCTGACCCGCTGGTGGCAGGAGCGCGCCGGCGCCCGACCGCCCGGCCCGGCAGGCCGACTCGTCCGCGCGGCACGCGCCGCGCGCACCGCACTCGTACGGAGGTGACGCCACCATGAACCTGTTCGCCCTGCTCGTCTGGGCCGCCGTGATCACCGGCTCCGCCCTGCTCATCGTCCACCTCCGCGCCGCCCGCGTGGATCGCGGGGGATACGTCCACGACCTCTACGAGGCCGCGTTCCTCCTCGGGGGCCCGCCCAGGGTCGTCGACGCCGCGCTCGCCGCCCTGCACTCCGACGGCCGGATCGCCGTCGGAGGCCCCGGCATCGTCGTCCCGCGCCCGGGCGCGGCCCCGCGCAGCCACGTCGAGCGGGCCGTCCTGCAGGAGCTCGCCGCCTCCCCCTACGGGGCCCTGCACGAACTGCGTCTCGCCGTGATGCGCAGCCCCGGCGTCCAGGAGATCGGCGACGGGCTCGCGGCGCGCGGCCTGATGGTGGACCCCGAGATCCGCCGCACCGGCCGACGCCAGTGCCTCACCCTCGTCCTGGGGTCGTTCGGGCTGCTCCTCCTCTCGATCGTCCTGAGCGTGGCCGTCGAATTCGACTCGTTCCAGGTGCCGTTGGTCTTCAAGGTGGGTCCGATCCTCTTCGCGGGCTTCATCACCGGCCTCCTCTGCGGGGCCTACAACGCCCAGCGCACCAGCCGCGCCGGGCGCCGGGCGGCCACCGCGTTCCACCGGGACCACGTCTACGAGCCCGACGCCGGGCACCAGGTCGCGCTGCGCGGACTGCGCGCGGTACCCGACGCGGAGCTGCGTACCCAGCTGATCGCGGCGGCCCGGATGCGCACGACCACCCGTACGTCCCACACCCGCCACCACACCCACGCCTCCTCCGCCGCCTCGGACGCCGCCGTGCTCGCGAGCCTGCACTGGTGCGCGGGGACGCCGGGCAACGCGGGCCCGTGCGGCGGTGCTTCAGGAGGCACCGGTGGTGGCGGGAGCTGCGGAGGCGGCGGTTCGGACAGCGGATTCGGGGGTGACGGGTGTTCCGCCGGCGCCTGCTCCGGAGGATCCAGCAGCAGCGGTTCCTGCTCCAGTGGGTCGAGCGGGTCCAGCGGGGGCAGCTCCTGTTCGAGCAGCAGTAGCAGCAGTTCCAGCTGCGGAGGAGGCTCCAGCGGCTGATCGGGTCATTCCCGCCGACACGCCCCGACGGTTCTTTACACGGCGTCCGTCCGCTCCAACGATCCTGTCGTGAAAGCCCTCGCGCTGACCGGAACCGTCGGGTCGCTGCTGCTGTCCTCGCTGCTCTCCCCGCTCCCCGCCGCACCCGCCCCCGCACCCGCACTGGACGCGCCGCCCGCCGAGACCGGTGGCACCCGGCTTGCCGCCCGTCGCGCGGCCGCCGAAGGCATCCGCTTCGGCGACTGCCCGGCGTACGAGAAGCTGCCGCCGTCCGTGCGGTGCGGCACCTTGCTGGTCCCCCTCGACTACGCGGACCCCGACGGCACCCGGATCCCGCTCACCGTCAGCCGCGTCGAGGCCTCGGGCCCGGCCGCCGACCGTCAGGGCGCGCTCGTGTACAACCCGGGCGGCCCCGGCGCGTCGTCGACGTACTTCCCCCTGGTCGCCGAACTCCCCGCCTGGAAGCGGATCGCCGCCGCGTACGACCTCGTCGGCTACGCCCCGCGCGGCGTGGGCCGCTCCGCCCCCGTCTCCTGCCAGGACCCCGTCGACCGCGCCACCGGCCCCACCCCCGCGCCCAGCCGGCCCTCCGAGGTCTTCAAGCAGGAGCGGATCGCCCGCGCCAAGACGTACGCCAAGGGCTGCACGACCCGCACAGGCAAGGCGCTGCGGCACTACCACTCGCTCAACAACGCCCGCGACCTGGAGGTGCTGCGCGCCGCGCTCGGCGAGCCGAGGCTGACGTACATGGGTGCCTCCTACGGCACGTACTTCGGCGCGCTGTACGCCACGCTCTTCCCGCACCGGGTGCGCCGGCTGGTCTTCGACGCGCCCGTCCACCCCGCACCGCGGCAGATCTGGTACCTCAACAACCTCGACCAGTCACGGGCGTTCGAGCGCCGCTGGGCCGACTTCCGCAGCTGGGTCGCCAAGCACGCCTCGGTGTACGGCCTCGGCTCGACGGCCCAGGAGGTCCAGGAGAGTTACGAGAAGGTCCGCGCCGGACTCGCGGCGAAGCCGGCCGGCGGGCGCGTCGGCCCGGGACAGCTGCACGGGGCGATGCTCCAGACCGGGTACCACGACGGTTTCTGGCCACTGCGGGCCACGGCGCTCGCCCGCTATCTGAAGGGCGACGAGAAGCCGCTGATCGCGCAGGCGGCGCCGAGCGAGGAGATCACGGAGGACACGGGCAACGCGGCGGCCGTCTACTCGGCGGTGGAGTGCAACGACGCGCCGTGGCCGGAGGACTTCGCCGTCTGGGACCGGGACAACACCCGGCTCGCGACGACCGCCCCCTTCGAGACCTGGGACAACGTCTGGACCAATCTGCCCTGCGCGTACTGGAAGGTGCCCCGCCAGAAGCCGTTGGAGGTGCGGACCGGTCCCGGGGTGCTGCCGCCGGTGCTGATCCTGGCCGCCGAGCGGGACGCGGCCACGCCGTACGAAGGGGCCCTTGAGCTCCAGCGCAGGCTGGCGGGTTCGGCCCTGGTGACCGAGCGGGACGCCGGGACGCACGGCATCGGGGGCGGTGCGAACGCCTGCGTCAACGGGTACTTGGAGCGCTATCTGCTGACGGGGGCAGTACCGGTCACTTCGGTGTCGGGCTCCCCCAGAAAGACGCCGGTGCGGCGCGCATCGTGCGCGCCGCACCCGGAGCCGGACCCGGTGTCGCTGGAGCGGCGGTCGGAACTCCGTCCGCCGTCTGATCTTCCGGGTCAAGGGGTGACGGCCCGGCTGGTCGCCGGGCCGTCACCGAGTCGGTAGGGCGGCCGTCAGGCCAGGCCCGCCACCAGGTCCGCCACGGAGCGGCGGCGGCCGGTGTAGAAGGGGACCTCCTCGCGGACGTGCATCCGCGCCTCGGAGGCGCGCAGGTGGCGCATGAGGTCGACGATGCGGTGCAGCTCGTCGGCCTCGAAGGCGAGGAGCCACTCGTAGTCGCCGAGCGAGAACGAGGCGACCGTGTTGGCGCGGACGTCCGGGAAGCCGCGGGCCATCTTGCCGTGGTCCGCGAGCATCCGGCGACGGTCCTCGTCCGGCAGCAGGTACCAGTCGTAGGAGCGCACGAAGGGGTAGACGCTCACGTAGTCGCGGGGCGTCTCGTCGGCCAGGAAGGCCGGGATGTGCGACTTGTTGAACTCGGCGGGGCGATGCAGCGCCATGTTCGACCAGACCGGCACGAGGGCGCGGCCCAGCTTGGTGCGGCGGAAGAGGTTGTACGCCTCCTGGAGCTCGTCGCTCGTCTCGGCGTGCCACCAGATCATGACGTCCGCGTCGGCGCGCAGACCGGAGAGGTCGTACGTGCCACGGACGGTGATGTCCTTGGCAGCGAGCTGGTCGAACAGCTCCTGGACCTCGTCGGCGTAGCCGGCACGGTCCTCGGGCAGGTTGTCGCGCAGCTTGAACACAGACCACAGGGTGTAGCGGATGACCTCGTTGAGGTCCTTCGCCTTCTTACCGGCGTTCGGGATCTTTTCGGGCGCACTCATACGCCTATTCTCGCCCGTCACGGACAGTGCCCTGCACCAGGGTGGGTGGTTTCAGACGTGGCGATGATCTCGTCCGCGATTTCGTCGGCCGCGCGCCGGCCGGAGGCGATGCAGGCGGGGATGCCGACGCCCTCGTACACGGCTCCGGCGAGGCCGAGTCCGGGGACCTCGGCGACGGCGTCGCGGATGCGGGCGACCCGCGAGAGGTGGCCGACGGGGTACTGCGGGAGGCCGTCCGTCCAGCGGGTGACGGTGGTGGCGACGGGCCGGGCGGTGAGCCCGGTGGCCGCGGCGAGGTCCTTGAGGGAGGTCTCGACGAGGTCGGCGTCGTCGCGGTGGACCTGCTCCTCCTCGCCGTAGCGGCCGACGGAGGTCCGCAGGACGAAGAGGTCGGGGGCCGCGTCGCAGACCCACTGCCACTTCTGGCTGGAGAACGTGGACGCCTTGATGGTGTGCCCGTCGACGGGCGGCACGAGGAACCCGGAACCGGGGAGCCCGTGCACGTCCTGGCGCCGGAAGGCGAGGGTCACGAGCGCCATCGAGGCGTACTCGACCCCGGCCAGCTCCGCCGCCGCCACGGGCGCCTCCCGTCCGAGCAGCTCTGCGGCGGCCCAGGCGGGCGCGGCGACGACGACGGCGTCGGCGAGGAACTCCCGGCCCGCGGCCACGACCCGCCAGTGCACCTCGGCGGCCGCGGTCCCGTCGGCCGCAGTCCCGTCGACCGGGGTCCCGGCCGGGTGCGCCTCCGTCACCCGGCGGATCTCCGTCACCGGCATGAACGTCAGGATCTCGCCGCCGGCCGCGCGGATCGCCGTGGCGACGGCCTCGGGGAGGGTGCCGATGCCGCCCTCGATGCCCGCGAAGGCGGAGCCGCCGAGACCGGTGGCCGCGCCCGCCGCGTCGGACGGGGTCGCGGCTCCCGCCCGCTGGACGGCGTGGACGGCGTCGGTGAGCGTCGGGTGGCTGCGGGCCGCGGCGAAGAGCGCGGGGACGGCGGCCCGCATGGAGATGCGGTAGGCGTCACCGGCGTACACCCCGCCGAGCAGCGGTTCGACGAGCCGGTCGACGACCTCGTGGCCCATCCGCTCGGCGACGTACGCGCCGATGGCGATGTCCTCGCCGATCTCGGCGGGGGGCAGTTCACGGTCGCGCTCGACCCGGCGCAGGCCCTCCTCGGAGAGCAGCTCGGCGAGGGCCGCCGGGTCTCCGGGGACGCCCATGACGTGCCCCTTGGGCATCGGGCGCAGCGTGCCCCGGCTCCAGACGGACGCGGTCGTCGTGGCGGGCGACTGGAGCCGGTCCCCGAGTCCGACGGCGCGGGCGAGCGCGACCGCCTCGGGGCGGCGGGCGAGCAGGGACTCGGCGCCGAGGTCGACGGGGGCTCCGGCGATCTCGCCGGCGAGCAGCTTGCCGCCGATGCGGTCGCCGCCTTCGAGCAGCGTCACCCGGAGCCCGGCCGAGACCAGTCGGTGGGCCGCCGCGAGACCGGCGATTCCGCCTCCGACGACGACCACGTGCGCCCGTGCCCTGCTGTCCCTGGTGTCCGCGTTCATGGCTCCACTCTCTCAAACCCGTTCCGAGGTCTCCCCCACCCGTTCCGAGGCCAGAACGTGACCGCTTCGCTACCGCCCGAGGGCAACCCGGGAGACCCCCCGGAACGTCGAACCGGCATCAGTCACCACCACCTCAGGGGGGATCCCGTGCGAGGAGCGCGAAGAGCGGCCGTGGCGTTGCTGACGGTCTCGCTGGCACTGACCGGCTGCGCCGGCGGCGCGTCCGACAGCGGCGCCGACCAGAAGGGGTTGAGCGCGGCGAAGCCGGCCGAGGGGGCCGAGGGCGCCGCCGACCGGGGGTACGAGGCGGACAAGGGGGCGGGCAGCGGGACCTCGGACGCGAAGCAGCCCTCCGCCGCGCCGGCGCAGCAGCACATCATCCGTACCGCCGAGCTGTCCGTGGAGGTCGAGGACGCGACGAAGGCGCTGGCCACCGCCCGCCGGGTCACCGAGGACGCGGGCGGTCATGTCGCCAACGAGTCGACGGAGCGGGTCGACGACACGTACGTGACCTCGCGGATCGCGCTGCGCGTGCCGCAGGACTCGTACGACTCGGTGCTCAAGGACCTCGCGGGCACCGGGAAGCTGCTCTCCCGGAAGGCGGACGCCAAGGACGTCACCGAGCAGGTGGTGGACGTGGAGAGCCGGATCGCGACGCAGCGGGCGAGCGTCGACCGGGTCCGCAAGCTGATGGAACAGGCGACGCGGCTGAGCGACGTGGTCACCCTGGAGGGCGAGCTGAGTCGCCGTCAGGCCGATCTGGAGTCGCTGCTGGCCCAGCGGGCCTCGCTGAAGGACCGTACGTCGATGGCGACGATCACCCTCGAACTCACCGAGAAGGAGGCGCCGAAGCCGGCGGAGACCGAGGACCGGCCGGGCTTCCTGGAGGCGCTCTCGGGTGGCTGGAACGCGCTCGTGGCGGCGCTCGCCTGGATCGGGATCGTCCTGGCGGCGCTGGCTCCGTGGCTCGCGGTGGCCTTCGTCGGCTACCTGCTGTGGCGGCTGTGGCTCCGTCCGCGCCGCACGGCGCGCCGCGCCTCGGCTCCCGCCGAACGACCCGCCGAGGTACCCCCGACGGAACCCACCACGCGATCCGCCGAGGAACCCGGCGCATCGAAGGACTGACGGTCCGGTCCGAACGACCGCGCCAACGTAGCGTGTTCGTATGAGCGAACGACTGGTGGTCATCGGCGGTGACGCGGCGGGCATGTCCGCCGCGTCGCAGGCACGCAGGCTCAAGGGCCCCGAGGAGCTGGAGATCGTCGCCTTCGAGCGCGGTCACTTCAGCTCGTACTCGGCCTGCGGCATCCCGTACTGGGTCGGCGGCGACGTCGCCGAGCGCGACGAGCTGATCGCGCGGACCCCGGAGGAGCACCGGGCGCGGGACATCGACCTGCGGATGCGCACGGAGGTCGTCGGGATCGACGTGCCGGGGCAGCGGGTGCGGACGCGGGACCTGGAGTCGGGCGGCGAGGCGTGGACGGGCTTCGACAAGCTGGTGATCGCGACCGGCGCGCGGCCGATGCGTCCGCCGCTGCCGGGGATCGACGCGCCGGGGGTGCACGGCGTGCAGACCCTGGACGACGGGCAGGCGCTGCTCGACTCGCTGGCGCGTACGGAGGGTCGGCGGGCGGTCGTCGTGGGCGCCGGGTACATCGGCGTGGAGATGGCCGAGGCGCTCCTGAACCGGGGCTACGAGGTGACCGTCCTCAACCGGGGCGAGCAGCCGATGGCGACGCTCGACCCGGACATGGGGCGCCTGGTCCACCGGGTGATGGACGGCCTCGGGATCACGACGGTCGGCTCCTCGCCCGTCACCGAGATCCTCACGGGTGATGGGGGTACCCCCCTGCTCGAGCGCAGCCGAGAGCTTGGGGGAGGGCGGGTCAGGGCGGTGGCGACGGAGGACGCCGAGTACCCGGCGGACGTGGTGGTCCTCGGTATGGGCGTCGTACCGGAGACGCGGCTCGCGGCGGAGGCCGGGCTGCCGTTGGGGACGTACGGCGGGCTGCTCACCGACCTCGCGATGCGGGTGCGGGGCCACGAGAACATCTGGGCGGGCGGCGACTGCGTGGAGGTCCTCGACCTGGTCTCGGGCCGCGAGCGGCACATCGCGCTCGGCACGCACGCGAACAAGCACGGTCAGGTCATCGGCTCGAACGTGGGCGGCGGTTACGCCACGTTCCCCGGCGTCGTGGGCACGGCGGTGTCGAAGGTGTGCGACCTGGAGATCGCGCGGACGGGCCTGCGCGAGAAGGAGGCCCGGGAGGTGGGTCTGCGGTACGTGACGGTGACGATCGAGTCGACCAGCCGGGCGGGCTACTACCCGGGCGCGGCGCCGATGACGGTGAAGATGCTGGCGGAGCGCCGTACGGGCCGGCTGCTCGGGGTGCAGATCGTGGGCCGCGAGGGGGCCGCCAAGCGGGTGGACATCGCGGCGGTGGCGCTGACGGCCGGGATGACGGTGGAGCAGATGACGGCGCTCGACCTGGGGTACGCGCCGCCGTTCTCGCCCGTGTGGGACCCGGTCCTGATCGCGGCGCGGAAGGCGGTGGCGGCGGTCCGGGCGGCGGGCTGACCCGAGCGGAGCAGTCACCTCCGGTGACGACTTGCGACCCTACCGTCACCATGGGTCACTGGTCTCATGATCCGACACACTCTGCGAGCGCTCTGCGCCGCCGCACTCGTCATAGCCCCGCTCGCCCTGACCGCGACGCCCGCCCACGCGGCGACCACGTGCACGGTCAACGGCGTCACCGTCACCTCCGCGAACGTCGCGGGCACGGCGGGCGCCGACTTCATCAGCTGTGGCACGGTCTCCGCCGGCGACACGGTGAACGGTCAGGGCGGCGCCGACTACATCATCGTCACCGGCAACGTCGCCGGCACCGTAAGGGGCGGCGCCGGCCGCGACTACGTCCAGGTCAACGGGTCGGTCGCAGCGACCGGCGCTGTCCGCGGGGACGAGGACAGCGACTTCGTCCGCGTCGGTGCGAACGGGGGCACCGTCAACGGCGGCCTCGGGTTCGACTTCTGCCGCGCGGCTTCCGGCAACCCGCCCGTCAACTGCGAGGGCTGAGCACCACCCGCACGCGGGCGGCCGTCAGACGGCCGTCCGCGTGTGCACGTACTCCACCAGACGCGTCAAGGCTTCCGGGTTCGTCGTCGGCAGGACGCCGTGACCCAGGTTGAAGACGTGCCCCTCCAGACCCTCGGCGGCGGCCAGGACCTCGTCCGTCTTGGCCTCCACGGCCTCCGGGGTGGAGAAGAGCACGGCGGGGTCCAGGTTGCCCTGGAGCGCCTTGCCGGGACCGACGCGCCGGGCGGCCTCGTCGAGCGAGACCCGGTAGTCGACGCCCATGACGTCCGCGCCGGCCTCGCCCATGAGGCCGAGGAGCTCGCCGGTGCCCACGCCGAAGTGGATGCGCGGGACCCCGTACGAGGCGACGGACTCCAGGACCTTCGCCGAGGCGGGCATCACCGAGCGGCGGTAGTCGGCCGGGGCGAGCGCGCCGACCCAGGAGTCGAAGAGCTGGACGGCGGAGGCGCCGGCCTCGATCTGGACCTTGAGGAAGGCCGAGGTGATCTCGGCGAGGCGGTCGAGCAGATCGGCCCACAGCTGCGGGTCGCCGTACATCAGCGCCTTGGTGTGCTCGTGGTTGCGGGACGGGCCGCCCTCGACGAGGTAGCTCGCGAGGGTGAAAGGCGCGCCGGCGAAACCGATGAGCGGGGTGGAGCCCAGCTCGCCGGTGAGCATCCCGATGGCCTCGGTGACGTAGTGGACGTCTTCCGGGGTCAGGTCGCGGAGCCGGTCGAGGTCGGCGCGGGTGCGGATCGGGTCGGCGACGACCGGGCCGACGCCGGGCTTGATGTCGAGGTCGATGCCGATGGCCTTGAGCGGGACCACGATGTCGCTGAAGTAGATCGCCGCGTCCACCTTGTGGCGGCGCACGGGCTGCAGCGTGATCTCGGTGACCAGCTCGGGCCGCATGCAGGACTCGAGCATCGGAATGCCCTCGCGGACCTTCAGGTACTCGGGCAGCGAGCGCCCCGCCTGCCGCATGAACCAGACCGGCGTGTGCGGAACGGGCTCACGCCGGCAGGCCTTCAGGAAGGCGGAGTCGTACGTCTGCGGCTGGTGCTTCGTCTGCTGGCCCTCGGGGCGGTCAATGGCGCTCACGCCCAGAATCTTCGCATGCACGCGGAAGCCGCCCGCCCGGGGCGGGGTGTGCCTCCCTGCGCGAGGCCCCCGTTCCGCCTACTCTTCCCCGCATGGCTGCGGCTCAGGGACATTTTTCCGATCATTCCGACGGTGACGGAGGTACGGACGACACGGAGGCGAATGCGGTGCCACCCGCCTTCAGAAGGGCGGTCGAAGCCCTGCGGGCGGCTCGGCTGCGGCCGGAGCTGGAGATCGACCCGACCAGGCCGCCGCAGCGCCTGGCCCCGTACGCGTACGCGCTGGAGGCGGCGGTCGTCGAAGGCGAGGACGATCTGGCCGACGGCCGTCTCGTACTGCTGCACGACCCGGCGGGGCACGACGCCTGGAAGGGTACGTTCCGCCTTGTGACGCTCGTACGGGCGGAGCTGGAGCCCGAGATGGCGGCGGACCCGCTGCTGCCGGAGGTGTGCTGGTCGTGGCTGACCGGAGCGCTGGAGGCGCGGGGCCTGTCCTACGGGGAGGCGAGCGGGACGGTCACCCAGGCGGGTTCGCACTACTTCGGGGGGCTTGCCGAGCGGCGCCCGGCGACCCAGATCGAGATCCGGGCGTCGTGGACGCCGCAGGAGGCTCTGGGCGGGGTGCCGGACACCGGGGCGCACCTGGCGGCCTGGTGCGATCTGCTCTGCCAGATCGCGGGCCTGCCGCCGTCGCCTCCCGACCCGGGGGCGGGGGCGATCTCGGGCGCGGGGGTCGTCTCGCTGCCCCAACGCAGGGGTCCGCAGCAGCCGTAGGGGGCGTGGCGGGGTGCGTTGCGGGGCCCCCGCAAGGGGCACCGCACGATGGGCCTCCCGGGCGGGGGCTCGGGACCCCCTTCCGGCAGGCTCCGGGCGGGCTTCCGGCAGGCTCCGGGGCCGTCTCGGGAAGGCCGTCGGGGTCGCCCGGACGGAGGCTCACTCGTAGGATGATCGATCACGCGTCCGAATTGCCCGAATTGTTACTCACCAAATCGTGATCTTTCCCTAAAGGCGGGCGGCCGAGCTGCCGAAGAGGTCAATGACCCCTTCACCGCACGGGTTCGCCCCCGGCTTCTTCCCCGAGCCGGCTCCGTCCCGCATCTCCCCAGGAGGCCGTGTGTCCGTTCTCCTCGAGCAGCCCGCAAGCCTGGTCGCCTACCGCCCGAACAAGCCGACGGCCATGGTCGTCGTGGCCGACCCGCGCGTCCGCTCCACCGTCACCCGCCACCTGTGGGCCCTCGGCGTACGCGACGTCATCGAGGCGTCGTCCATCGCGGAGGCCCGTCCCCGCGTCGGAAACCCCCGCGACATCTGCGTGGCCGACGTCCACCTCCCCGACGGCAGCGGCCTCACGCTGCTGTCCGAGACCCGCGCGGCGGGCTGGCCCAACGGCCTGGCCCTGTCGGCGGCCGACGACATCGGCGCGGTGCGCAACGCGCTGGCCGGTGGCGTCAAGGGTTACGTCGTCACCGGTACGCGGACCAACATCGGGCACCCCACCCGCCCCGGCGCCGCCCCCATCGGCGCCGCGGCAGCCCGTCTCGGCCACCGCCGCCCCCCGGGTGCTCCGAGCCACCCGGGCGGCTACCGCGAGCTCTCCGGCCGTGAGGTCGAGGTGCTCCGGCTTGTCGCCGAAGGCCAGTCGAACAAGGCGATCGGCGTGTCCATGGGCCTGTCCGCCCTGACCGTGAAGAGCCACCTCGCCCGGATCGCCCGCAAGCTGGGCACCGGCGACCGGGCCGGCATGGTCGCGGTGGCGCTGCGCACCGGGATCATCCACTGAGGCCACCGAGTCCATCCGGCCCACCCGGTCCATCGAGTCCACCGAGCCCCTGGAGTCCCCGACCGGGCTCCCCGCGCGGTTGACGAAACATCGGCGCCTGTCGACGGAACGTTCCGTCGACAGGCGCTTGCCGTTCACAGATACCCTTGACACGTGACCGACGCCCAAGAGACCGCAGCAGACACAGCACTGCGAACCACCGGGGGCGCTCCCCCGGACGACGACGTCCCTGCGAATGGGCTGCCGATCCCCTTGCTGGAGCCTCGTGAGGGCATGCCGCCCGTCGTGGCGACCGACGAGGCGCTCGCCGAGGTGATCGCCGCTTTCGCCGCGGGCCGCGGGCCCGTCGCGGTGGACGCCGAGCGCGCCTCGGGGTACCGCTACGGCCAGCGCGCCTATCTCGTCCAGCTCCGCCGCGAGGGCGCGGGCACCGCGCTCGTCGACCCGGTGGGCTGCCCCGACCTGTCCGGCCTCGGCGAGGCGCTCGCGGGAACCGAGTGGATCCTGCACGCCGCGACCCAGGACCTGCCGTGCCTGCGGGACATAGGCATGGTGCCGACGCGGCTCTTCGACACCGAGCTGGCCGGCCGGCTCGCGGGCTTCCCACGGGTCGGGCTCGGGGCGATGGTCGAGTCCGTGCTCGGGTACGCCCTGGAGAAGGGGCACTCCGCGGTGGACTGGTCCACCCGCCCGCTGCCCGAGCCCTGGCTCCGGTACGCCGCGCTGGACGTCGAGCTCCTCGTCGACCTGCGTGACGCACTGGAGAAGGAGCTCGACCGGCAGGGCAAGCTGGAGTGGGCCCTGCAGGAGTTCGACGCCATCGCCTCCGCCCCGCCCGCGCCGCCGCGCAAGGACCCGTGGCGGCGGACCTCCGGCATGCACAAGGTGCGGCGTCGGCGCCAGATGGCTGTCGTACGGGAGCTGTGGGAGGCCCGGGACCGGATCGCCCAGCGGCGGGACGTCTCGCCCGGCAAGGTGCTGAGCGACGCGGCGATCGTGGAGGCCTCGCTCGCGGTGCCGGCGAACGTCGCGGCGCTGACGGCGCTGCCCGGGTTCGGCCACCGCATGGGCCGCCGTCAGCTGGAGCAGTGGCAGTCGGCCGTGGACCGGGCGAAGGCCCTCCCGGACATCGAGCTGCCCCAGCCGGGCACGCAGGTCGCGGGCCCGCCGCCGCCGCGCGCCTGGGCGGACAAGGACCCGGTCGCCGCGGCCCGCCTCTCGGCGGCGCGCACGGCGGTCTCCGCGCTCGCCGAGGAGCTGAACCTGCCGCAGGAGAACCTGATCACTCCGGACACGGTCCGCCGCGTCTGCTGGGAGCCGCCGGCTCCCGGCACCCCCGAGGCGGTCTCGGCCGCGCTCACGGGGTACGGCGCGCGGCCGTGGCAGGTGGAACTGGTGACACCTCTCCTGGTGACGGCCCTGACGGCGACGGCGTAGCTCTCCCCACCCCGCCCCTTCCCGAACCGGGGGCAAGCCCCCAGACCCCGGTGCGGCCTGCGGCCGTGTCCTCAAGCGCCGGACGGGCTGGTTTCCCGCCCGCAGGGCGGAAGACCAAGGCTGTACGGAGTCCCGGTTCGGGAAGGGGCGGGGTGGGGAAAGAGGCCGCTTCCGGCGCACTCACCCACACCCGCAAGCCCCTGGCACCACGCCGCCGGGGGCTTTCGCGTACCGCCGCCGGAGTGTGACCTTCGCCGCTCCCGCCCAGGGGGGTGGGCAGCTTGGTTACCCACAAGTAGCATGGGGGTAGCAAGCGCGCGCTTAGCGGCGTGCCGCAGCAGTGCCATCCCGCACCCTGGAGGAGAGCCATCGTGCCTCGTACCGTCAGGGACGTCGTCTTCGTCGACGGCGTCCGCACCCCGTTCGGCAAGGCGGGCCCGAAGGGCATCTACCACGAGACCCGCGCCGACGATCTCGTCGTGAAGGCCATCCGGGAGCTGCTGCGCCGCAACCCCGGCCTCGACCCCGCGAAGATCGACGAGGTCGCCATCGCCGCCACCACGCAGATCGGTGACCAGGGTCTGACCCTCGGCCGCACCGCGGGCATCCTCGCCGGGCTGCCGCAGTCCGTCCCGGGCTACTCCATCGACCGCATGTGCGCCGGTGCGCTGACCGCCGTCACGAGCGTCGCCGGCTCCATCGCCTTCGGTGCGTACGACGCCGTGATCGCCGGTGGTGTCGAGCACATGGGCCGCCACCCCATGGGCGAGGGCGTCGACCCGAACCCGCGGTTCGTGAGCGAGAAGCTGGTCGACGAGTCCGCCCTGTTCATGGGCATGACCGCCGAGAACCTGCACGACCGCTACCCGAGCATCACCAAGCAGCGCGCCGACGAGTACGCCGTGCGCTCGCAGGAGAAGGCCGCCAAGGCGTACGCCGACGGCAAGATCCAGCAGGACCTGGTGCCGATCTCCGTCCGCCGCACCAACGCCGAGGCCGGCGAGACCGGCTGGGGCCTGGTCACCGCCGACGAGCCGATGCGCCCGGGCACCACCCTGGAGTCGCTGGCCAACCTGAAGACGCCGTTCCGCGTCCACGGCAACGTCACCGCGGGTAACGCGGCCGGTCTCAACGACGGCGCCACCGCCTCGATCATCGCCTCCGAGGACTTCGCCCGTGAGCACAACCTCCCGGTGAAGATGCGCCTCGTCTCGTACGCCTTCGCCGGCGTCGAGCCCGAGGTCATGGGCTACGGCCCGATCCCCGCGACCGAGAAGGCGCTCGCCCAGGCCGGTCTCTCGATCGAGGACATCGACCTCTTCGAGATCAACGAGGCCTTCGCGGTCCAGGTCCTCGCCTTCCTGGAGCACTACGGCATCGCCGACGACGACGCCCGCGTCAACCAGTACGGCGGCGCGATCGCCTACGGTCACCCGCTCGCCTCCTCCGGCGTCCGTCTGATGACGCAGCTGGCCCGCCAGTTCGAGGAGAACCCGCAGGTCCGCTACGGCCTCAACACCATGTGCGTCGGCTTCGGCATGGGCGCCACTGTCATCTGGGAAAACCCCCACTGGGAGGGCAAGTGAGCACCACCGCCGAGCTTCTGAAGGGTGCGGCCGAGCTGTTCCCGGACGAGGTCGTCACCAGCGCCCACGTACGGCACTTCGAACTGCCCGCGAATGCGGGCCGGTTCGCGCTGATCACGCTGGACAACGGCTTCGACCACACCAAGCCGACCACCTTCGGTCCGCAGTCCCTGGCGAACCTCAACACCGCGATCGACCAGGTCGAGGCCGAGGCCGCCAACGGTGAGATCGTCGGCGTCGGTGTCACCGGCAAGCCGTTCATCTTCGCCGTCGGCGCCGACCTCAAGGGCGTCGAGCTGCTCAAGCAGCACTCCGACGCGCTCGCCATCGGCAAGGGCGGCCACGACGTCTTCAAGCGTCTGTCCGCGCTGGCCGTGCCGACCTTCGCGTACTACAACGGCGCGGCGATGGGCGGCGGTGTCGAGGTCGGTCTGCACTGCACCTACCGCACCGTCTCCAAGGCGCTGCCGGCCTTCTCGCTGCCCGAGGTCTTCCTCGGTCTCGTCCCCGGCTGGGGCGGCTGCACGATCCTGCCGAACCTGATCGGCGCCGAGAAGGCCGTCACGGTCATCATCGAGAACTCGCTGAACCAGAACCGTCAGCTCAAGGGCAAGCAGGTCTTCGAGCTCGGCATCGCCGACGCGATCTTCGAGGGCGCGGACTTCCTGGAGCAGTCGCTGATCTGGACCGCCTCCGTCCTCAACGGCACGGTCACGGTGGAGCGTCCGGAGATCGACCGCGGTGAGGGCTGGGACCAGGCCGTCGCCAAGGGCCGGTTCATCGCCGACTCCAAGGTGCACGGCGCGGCCCCGGCCGCGTACCGCGCCCTGGACATCATCGCCGCCTCCAAGGACGGCGACCTCCAGGCCGGTTTCGACGCCGAGGACCAGGCGCTCGCCGACCTCATCATGGGCGGCGAGCTGCGCTCCGGCATCTACGCCTTCAACCTGGTGCAGAAGCGCGCCAAGCGGCCGGCCGGTGCCCCGGACAAGTCGCTGGCCCGCCCGGTCACCAAGGTCGGTGTCGTCGGCGCCGGTCTGATGGCCTCCCAGCTCGCCCTGCTCTTCCTGCGCCGCCTGGAGGTGCCGGTCGTCCTGACCGACATCGACCAGGAGCGCGTCGACAAGGGTGTGGGCTACGTCCACGCCGAGATCGAGAAGCTGCTCGGCAAGGGCCGGATCAACCAGGACAAGGCCAACCGTCTCAAGGGCCTGGTCTCCGGTGTCCTGGACAAGGCCGAGGGCTTCGCGGACGCGGACTTCATCATCGAGGCCGTGTTCGAGGAGATGTCCGTCAAGCAGAAGGTGTTCGCGGAGGTCGAGGCGGTCGCCCCGGCGCACGCGATCCTCGCCACCAACACCTCCTCGCTGTCGGTCTCCGAGATGGCCTCGAAGCTCCAGCACCCGGAGCGCGTGGTCGGCTTCCACTTCTTCAACCCGGTCGCGATCCTCCCGCTCCTGGAGATCGTCCGCGGTGAGAAGACGGACGACGCCTCGCTGGCCACCGCGTTCGGTGTCGCGAAGAAGCTGAAGAAGACCGCGGTCCTCACCAAGGACGCCCCGGCGTTCGTCGTGAACCGCATCCTGACCCGCTTCATGGGCGAGATCCAGAACGTCATCGACGAGGGCACCTCGGTCGAGACGGCCGAGAAGGCCATCGAGCCCCTCGGTCTGCCGATGTCGCCGCTGGTCCTCCTGGAGCTCGTCGGCCCGGCGATCGGTCTGCACGTCTCCGAGACCCTGAACCGCGCCTTCCCGGAGCGCTTCACCGTCTCCCCGAACCTGGCGGCCGTGGTCAAGGCCGGCAAGCGCGGCTTCTACGTCTACGACTCCGGCAAGCCGGAGCTGGACCCCGAGGTCGCCGCGCTCCTCAAGCAGGGCGATGTCGTCCTGACGGAGGAGCAGGTCCGCGACCGCGTCCTGGACGCGGTGGCGCAGGAGATCGGCCTGATGCTGGAGGAGGGTGTCGTCGCCGAGGCGCAGGACATCGACCTCTGCCTGATCACGGGCGCGGGCTGGCCCTTCCACCTGGGCGGCATCACGCCGTACCTGGACCGTGAGGGCGTCTCCCAGCGGGTGAACGGCAAGCCGTTCCTCGCGCAGGGCGTGGCGAGCGTCCCGGCGTAACGCCAAGAGCACGGCGAACGGCCCCGGCACCTGGGAAGGTGCCGGGGCCGTTCGGCGTTCGGGCCGTTCCGCGTTCTCGTCCGCGTCGTCCGGTGGCTCAGGCCACCGCGTGCCAACCGCCGAGCTGGAAGCCCTCGGAGGCGGTCTTCTGACGCATGGTGAGCAGGAGGGGCCCCGTGGCCCCGTCGGCCACCGTCAGGGCCACCAGACCGCCGTCCAGGGCCTGCGTGAGGGTGGTGGTCAGCGGGCCGTGGGGCTCGCCCGTCTCGATCCACTTGGCGCCGACGGTCTCCTGCTCGGCGGGGAAGGCGGCCAGGGCGAGGCGGCCGTCGGCGGACTGCTGGGCCAGGACGGTGCATTCGGCACCGTCGATCAGGCACGGGGTCGCGGCGAGCGGTCCCGTCCCCACCGCGTCCAGGAAGGGCGTCGGCTCCAGCGAGCGTCCCGGGGACCAGGCGCAGACGCGCTGTTCGTCGTCGAGGTAGTAGAGCGTGGCGTGCCCCGAGGGCCCGGTCACCGCGGCGAGGGTCCCGAAGGTCACCGACGCGGGCACCACGTCGTGCCGGACGGGCTTGCCCCCGGACTCCTGCTGCTCGTAGCGCAGCAGCCCCTCCGGCTTCGCCGTGTACAGCTCGACGAAACCCGCGCCGTTGGTGACGGCGACGGGCGAGGGGTCGGAGCGGTTGCCCCACAGGTCCCACCACGGGTGCCAGCCACCGGCGTCCTTCTGGGCCCGTACGCTGAGTCCGCCGCCGCCGTTCTTGGTGAAGACGTACGCGCGTCCCAGGGCGTCGACCGCGACGGCCGGGTTGCCGGTCCACGGGAAGCTCTTGCCGTTGGAGTGCTGGATCGAGCGCCACTCCACGGCCGGGCGTCCGGTCTGGAACTGGGTCGAGTGCATCAGCTCGACATGGTCCTCGGTGTCCGGCACCGGACGCAGCCCCACCATGTGGACGTAGGCGTTGACGCCCTGCCCGATCGACAGGATCGGCAGGAGCCCACCGCCGCCGAGGGAGACCGGGCCGCTCCACCGTCCGTCGGTTCCCTCGGTCCAGCGCAGCACCTCGCCGTCGCTCATCAGGTAGGCGCTGAAACGGCCCTCCGTGCCGCGGGTGAGCCAGCTCCCGCGCAGGGTCGGGACGGTGAACGGCCCCCGGGGACGTTGGGTCGGGACCTCGGTTCGATTTGCCATGGGTTCCAGCGCTCCGGTCGACAGGTCAGCAGTGGAAGGTGCAAGTCCGCTCGGACTGCTGTTCGTCGACTTTAGTGGGTGCCGGGAGCGCCCGACGCCGCCGGTGGGGGCTGACATCCTGTCCGCATGGACCAGGAGCTGCCTCTGCTGATCGTCGACGGTGCCAACGTGGTGGGCTCGGTGCCCGACGGGTGGTGGCGCGACCGGCGCGCGGCCGCCGAGCGGCTCCGCGAGCGGCTGGTGGCCGGCGGCGGGCCCGAGGGCGGCCCCTTCGAGATCGTGCTGGTCGTGGAGGGCCGGGCGCGCGGCGTGGAGTCCGTGCCGGGGGTACGGGTCGAGGAGGCGCCCGGCAGCGGCGACGACCTCATCGTGGAGCTGGCCCGGAACGCGGCCGGTCGGCCGTGCCTGGTGGTCACGGCCGACCGGGAGCTGCGGCGGCGGGTGGGCGAGCACGGGGCCCGGTGCGTGGGCCCGCGTGCCGTCCTTGAGGGCTAGGGCCTAGTACTCCGCGTCGGCGCCGGCCTTGCCGAGGCGGCTGTGGGAGCGGCCGTAGAGGAAGTACACGACGACGCCGATGAGCATCCAGACGGCGAAGCGGAACCAGGTCTCGCCCGGCAGGTTCAGCATCAGCCAGAACGACGCGGCGATGGACAGGATCGGGAGCACCGGCACCCACGGGGTGCGGAAGGCGCGGTGCAGGTCGGGGCGGGTGCGGCGGAGAACCATCACGCCGACGGCGACCATGACGAAGGCGAAGAGCGTGCCGATGTTCACCAGCGTCGCGAGCTCGTTGATGCTGGTGAAGCCGGCCACGATCGCGATGATCACGCCGAGCAGGATGGTCGGCCGGTACGGCGTCCGGAAGCGCGGGTGGGTGATGGAGAAGAACCGCGGCAGCAGTCCGTCGCGGCTCATCGCGAAGAACACCCGGGTCTGGCCGAGCAGCAGGATGAGGCAGACGGTGGTCAGGCCGACGGCGGCGCCGAAGCTGATCACGCCGGCGTAGAAGGGGTGTCCGGCGGCCTTGAAGGCATCGGCGAGCGGGGCGCTGACGGAGAGTTCGCTGTAGTGCTGCATACCGGTGACGACCAGGGCGACGGCGACGTACAGCACCGTGCAGATGAACAGCGAGCCCAGGATGCCGCGGGGCATGTCGCGCTGCGGGAGCTTGGTCTCCTCGGCGGCGGTGGCGACCACGTCGAATCCGATGAAGGCGAAGAACACGACCGAGGCGGCGGTGAAGATGCCCATGACGCCGAAGTTGGTGGGCTCGTAGCCGAAGATCGTCTGGACCAGTGGGGCGTCCCAGGCGGAGCCGCCGCCCTCCGGGGTGACCGCGGCCGGGATGAACGGGTCGTAGTTGTCGCCGACGATGAAGAACAGGCCCGCGACGATCACGATCATGACCACGGTCACCTTGATGGCGACGACGAGGGCGGTGATCCGGGCGGAGAGCTTCATGCCGAGGACGAGGATCACCGTCAGCACCAGGACCAGGATGAAGGCCAGGATGTCGAAGGTCCCGCCGGGTGCGTCGGGGCCTTCCAGAGCCGCTGGTAGATGCCAGTCGATGTTGTCCATCAGCGAGCGGACGTAGCCGGACCAGCCGACCGCGACCACCGCCGTGCCGAGCGCGAACTCCAGGACGAGGTCCCAGCCGATGATCCAGGCGGGCAGTTCGCCGATGGAGGCGTACGCGAAGGTGTACGCGGATCCGGCGACCGGGACCGTGGAGGCGAACTCGGCGTAGCAGAGGGCCGCGAGTGCGCAGACGATGCCTGCGGCGACGAAGGCCAGCGCCGTGGCGGGCCCGGCGTTCTCCTTCGCCACCTTGCCGGTGAGGACGAAGATGCCGGTGCCGATGATGACGCCGACGCCGAAGACGGTCAGGTCCCAGGCGGAGAGGGACTTCTTGAGCGCGTGCTCCGGCTCCTCGGTGTCTCGGATCGATTGCTCGACCGTTTTCGTCCGGAACATCCCGGAGCTCGCCTGTGGCGGTTGCTGGTCCGTACTCACCGTCGTACCTCCGTGCCGTCGGTCCCAGGACCCATGATCGAGACACGAAAGGGGTGGCGCGCGTCGAGGATGCGGGTTTCACACGAAAGGGCCGGTCGGTCACCCCGTGGGGTGCTCCGACCGGCCCAATGGTGACGCGGTGTGACCTAGGTCAGTCGCGCGCGGGCTCCACGGCCCGCTCGCTGGACTCGTACTTGCCGTCGAAGCGGGAGACGAGGCCGGTGACCTGGCGGGCGATGTCCGGGGCGGTCAGACCGATCTCGGCCATCACCTCGGCGCGCGAGGCGTGGTCGAGGAAGCGCGGCGGGATGCCGAAGTCGCGCAGCGGTACGTCCACCCCCGCGTCGCGCAGGGCCTGGGCTACGGCCGAGCCGACACCGCCGACGCGGCTGTTGTCCTCGACGGTGACGACGACCCGGTGCTGCTCGGCGAGCGGCGCGAGGGCCTCGTCGACCGGCTTGACCCAGCGGGGGTCGACGACGGTCGTCGAGATGCCCTGCTTGTCGAGCAGGTCGGCGATCTCCAGGCACATCGGCGCGAGCGCGCCGACCGAGACCAGGAGGACGTCGGGCGTCCGGGTGCCCGGCTCGCGGAGTACGTCCATGCCGCCGATGCGGCGCAGGGCCGGTACGGCGGGGCCGACGGCGCCCTTGGAGAAGCGGACGACGGTGGGCGCGTCGGTGACCTCGACGGCCTCGCGCAGCTGGGCGCGGACCTGGTCGGCGTCGCGCGGGGCCGCGAGCCGCAGGCCGGGGACGACCTGGAGGATCGACATGTCCCACATGCCGTTGTGGGAGGCGCCGTCCGTGCCGGTGACACCGGCACGGTCCAGGACGAACGTGACGCCGCACTTGTGCAGGGCGACGTCCATGAGGACCTGGTCGAAGGCGCGGTTGAGGAAGGTCGCGTAGACCGCGAAGACGGGGTGGAGGCCGCCGGTGGCGAGGCCGGCGGCGGAGACCGCGGCGTGCTGCTCGGCGATGCCGACGTCGTACACCCGCTCGGGGAAGGCCTTGGCGAACTTGTCGAGGCCGACAGGCTGGAGCATGGCCGCGGTGATCGCGACGATGTCCTCGCGCTCCTTGCCGAGCTCGACCATCTCCTGGGCAAAGACGCCGGTCCAGTCCGCTCCGGAGGAGGAGATGGGCAGGCCGGTGTCGGGGTGGATCTTGCCGACGGCGTGGAAGCGGTCGGCCTCGTCCTGGAGGGCGGGCTGGTAGCCGCGGCCCTTCTCGGTGAGGCAGTGGACGATCACCGGGCCGCCGAAGCGCTTGGCGCGCGTCAGGGCGGACTCCAGGGCCTCGATGTCGTGGCCGTCGATGGGGCCGACGTACTTCAGGCCGAGGTCCTCGAACATGCCCTGCGGGGCGATGAAGTCCTTCAGGCCCTTCTTGGCGCCGTGCAGGGTCTCGTAGAGCGGCTTCCCGACGACGGGGGTGCGCTCCAGGATGTCCTTGCCGCGGGCGAGGAAGCGCTCGTAGCCGTCGGTGGTGCGGAGCGTGGCCAGGTGGTTGGCGAGGCCGCCGATCGTGGGGGCGTACGAACGCTCGTTGTCGTTGACGACGATGACCAGCGGGCGGTCCTTGGCGGCGGCGATGTTGTTCAGCGCCTCCCAGGCCATGCCGCCCGTGAGGGCTCCGTCACCGATGACGGCGACGACGTGGTCGTCCTTCTTGAGCACCTCGTTGGCCTTGGCCAGGCCGTCGGCCCAGCCGAGGACCGTGGAGGCGTGCGAGTTCTCGATGATGTCGTGCTCGGACTCGGCCTGCGAGGGGTAGCCGGAGAGGCCGCCCTTCATCTTCAGCTTCGAGAAGTCCTGGCGGCCGGTGAGGAGCTTGTGGACGTAGCTCTGGTGGCCGGTGTCGAAGAGGACCTTGTCCTTCGGGGAGTCGAAGACGCGGTGCAGGGCGATGGTCAGCTCGACCACGCCGAGGTTGGGCCCCAGGTGGCCGCCGGTCTTGGAGACGGCGTCCACGAGAAACGTCCTGATCTCTTCGGCCAGCTGTTCCAGCTGTTCCGGGGAGAGCCGGTCCAGATCGCGCGGTCCCCTGATACGGGTCAGCAATGCCACCCGTGCCTCCTTGCCATTGAGCTGGTCGAGCTTGCCGATTTGTCGAGTCTAATGTTCCGTCCCCGATCGTGGTCATCGGGCGGCGGGGTGCGCGTCACACGTGTGGCCGACACACCGCTGAGCGTACGGGCGGTCCACAGAGCCAGACGCAGCAGTGCCCGGCACCGGTTCTCCGGCGCCGGACACTGTGTGCTGGCTAACGCCCTAGGCGCGGCCTGCCGTCTTCTGCGTACGACGGGAGATCGAGTCGATCACGACGGCGGCGAGGAGCACCGCGCCGGTGATCATGTACTGGATCTCGTTGGCCATGCCGATCATGTTCAGGCCCTGCTGGATCGACTGGATCACGATCATGCCCAGGAGTGCCGACCAGACCTTGCCGCGGCCGCCGAAGAGGCTCGTACCGCCGATGACGGCGGCGGCGATGACCAGCATCAGCGTGTTGCCGCTGCCGAGGCTCTTGGTGGCGCCGCCGGAGAGGCTGGCCACGAAGAGGCCGCCGAAGGCGGCGAGCATGCCCGAGACGCCGAAGACGACGATCCGGACCCGGTCGACGTTGATGCCGGCGCGGCGGGCGGCCTCGGCGTTGCCGCCGACCGCGAACACCTTGCGGCCGAAGAGGGTGCGGCGGGCGACGAAGTCGGCGATCACCAGGACGGCCAGGAAGAGGACCAGGGCGAGCGGCAGGCCGCGGGCGCCCTCGGGCTCGTTCAGGACGTACGCGACGACGAAGCAGAGGACCGCGACGACGACGGTGCGCAGCACGATCTCGCTGACCGGCCGGGACGGCAGGAGGGCGGTCTTGCGGCGCTTGGCGTCGAGGAGGAGGGAGCCGGCGTAGGCGAGGACCGCGACGAGGGCCAGACCGTACGCGGCGGCCTTGTCCTCGAAGTAGAACGCCGTGAGGTTCTCCACGATCGAGCCGGAGGGGGCGTTGATCGAGCCCTCCTTGCCCATCAGCCAGATCTGCAGGCCGCTCCAGCCGAGGAAGCCGGCGAGGGTGACCACGAAGGCCGGGACGCCGATCTTGGCGAAGAAGAAGCCGTGCAGCAGGCCGATGAGGAGGCCGGAGGCGACGGCGATGACGACCGACAGGAGGTCGTTCACGCCGTTGGTGACGTTGAGCACCGCCCAGACGGCGGCGCCGACGCCCGCGACCGAGCCCATCGACAGGTCGATCTCGCCCAGGATGAGGACGAAGACGATGCCGACGGCCATGATGCCGAGGCCGGAGGAGTAGACCGCGATGTTGGCGACGGAGCTCGCGGAGAGGAAGTTGCCGTTCTGGAGCTGGAAGACGATCGCGATGACGATCAGGCCCAGGACGACCGGCAGGGAGCCGAGTTCGCCGCCGCGGATCTTGCGGACGAACTCGTTCCAGTAGCCCTTGAAGCCCTCCGCGCGGACCACCAGGCGGGGGTCGACGGTCGGGATCAGGGCGGTGGGGGGCTCGGCGGGGGCGGCCTGGGCCGGCACGGCGGCCTCGGGGGCCGGGGCCTCGGCGGCGGCGTTCCCGGTGCTCTCGGGCGTCTCGGGGGTCTTGGCGAGGTCGCTCACTTCGCGTCCTCCTTCGTGGCCGTGGCCGAGGCCGTACGGGCCTGCCGACGGGTCACGGCGTTGTCCGTGGCACCGGTGATGGCGGCGATGATCGTCTCGTGGGTGGTGTCCTTGACGTCGAAGACACCGTTGTTGCGGCCCAGGCGGAGCACCGCGACCTTGTCCGCGACGGCGCGGACGTCGGCCATGTTGTGGCTGATGAGGATGACTCCGTGGCCGCGCTCGCGCAGCCGCTCCACGAGGTCGAGCACCTGTGCGGTCTGCTCGACGCCGAGGGCGGCGGTGGGCTCGTCCAGGATGACGATCTTCGGGTCGCCGATCAGGGCGCGGGCGATGGCCACGACCTGGCGCTGACCGCCGGAGAGCGCCGCGACGGGGATACGGACCGAGGGGATGCGGATGGACAGGGTGTCAAGGAGCTCCTTGGCACGCTTCTCCATGGCGATCTCGTCGAGGACGGAGCCGGAGCTCAGCTCGCTGCCGAGGAAGAGGTTGGCGACGACGTCGAGGTTGTCGCAGAGCGCCAGGTCCTGGTAGACGGTGGCGACCCCGAGGTTCTGGGCGTCGTGGGGCTTGGTGATCTGGACGGGGCTGCCGTCCCACTCGATCACGCCCTCGTCGATCGGGTGGACACCCGAGATCGTCTTGACGAGAGTCGACTTGCCGGCGCCGTTGTCGCCGACCAGGGCGACGACCTCACCGGCGTGGATCTCCAGTTCTACGTCGGTGAGCACCTGGACGGCGCCGAACCGCTTGGAGACTCCGCGCAACGCCAGCACGGGCGTAGCGGACACGTGAATCATCTCCTTCGCCGCCTGACCGGCGGGGATGGTGGTGCGAAGAGCACTGAGGGGGGCTGTGGGAGGAGTCCGGCGCCCCGCCCCCGCTTGCGGGGCGTTGAACGGGGCGGGGCGCCGGACCGGACCGGGAGGCCGCTCGGACGGGGTCACCCGCTGCCGAAGGGCCGTACCGGCAGCGCGGGTTACTTGATGCCCGCCGCCTCGCAGGCCGCCTTGTACTCGGCGGTGCAGATGTCGGCCGCCTTGTAGACGCCGTCCTTGATGATCGTGCCGGCGATGTCGGTCTTGGTGACGACCTGGGCGTCGTACAGCTTCGCCGGGATGTCCTTGAACTCACCGGTCAGGCTGGTGACCTTGGTGGGAACGAGGTCGTCGATCTTCTCGCCCTTGAGGAGGCGGACCGCGATCTCGGCGGTGGTCTCGGCCTCCGGCTTGATCTGCTTGTAGATCGTGAAGGCCTGCTCGTCCTTCAGGATCCGCTGCAGACCGGCGAGTTCGGCGTCCTGGCCGCCGACCGGGACCTTGATGCCCTGCTTGGAGAGGGCGGTGATGATGCCGCCGGCCATGCCGTCGTTGGCCGAGTAGACGCCCTGGAAGCCGTCCTTGCCCAGCGAGTCGATGGCGGCACCCATCTTCTTGTTGGCCTCGTCCGGGGACCAGTCCGGGATGTCCTGCTCGTAGACGACCTTCTTGACCGCCGAGTCGAGGACGCTGTGGGCGCCCTTCTTGAACAGCGGGGCGTTCGGGTCGGTCGGCGAACC
Organism: Streptomyces sp. NPDC048370; assembly: GCF_043200825.1. Classification (NCBI taxonomy): domain Bacteria; kingdom Bacillati; phylum Actinomycetota; class Actinomycetes; order Kitasatosporales; family Streptomycetaceae; genus Streptomyces; species Streptomyces sp. NPDC048370. Next base: position 348,387 of record NZ_JBICYI010000005.1, read on the forward strand.
GTTGATCATGACAACGTTGGCGTCCTTGGCCTTGTCGCCGAGCGCCTTCACGAGGCCCTCGCCCTGGAGGCGGCCGATCTTCTCGTTGTCGTACGAGACGTAGGCGGAGATCGGGCCCTCGGCCAGGCGGTCGTACGCGACGACCGCGACGCCCTGCTCCTTGGCCTGCTGGACCCAGGACTTGGTGGCCTTGTAGTCGACCGAGTCCAGGATGATGACCTTCACGCCCTGCGTGACGAGCGCGTCGAACTGCTTCTTCTGCGTCTCGGTGTCCTGCGCGGCGTTGTTGTACTTGACCTCGCAGTCCGAGCAGAGGGCCTTGATCTTCGCCTCGATGATCGGGCGGTCGAAGGTCTCGTAACGCGTGGTCTTGTTCTCGGGCAGCAGCAGACCGATGGTCTTGCCGTCGCCACCCTTCCCGCCGGTGCTGTCGCCCGAACCCGAGCCGCTGTCGCCCGCCTTGCCACAGGCGGCGAGGGAGAGGGCCATGGAAACCGCGGCCGTGCCTATGACGACGCGACGCGTCATTGCGTTCATGTGGGTGTGCCTCCCTGACGAGGCCGCGACTTTGCGGCCGAGGTGGCTGGAAGTCAACTCGGCCACGGAGACATCGTCAAGAAGTAAATCCTTAACGAGATGGCAACGGTGCCATTCGTTATCTAAGTGAAGGCAGGGGGGGAGGCCTGCGCGGCGCCGGGCAGGGAGCTCTCCAACAGGGTCGAATCGCCCATTTCACTCAGTACGAGAGCCAGCGCGCCGAGCACCTCCGCGCGGCCGCCGAGCGCCCCGGGAGCCAGCGACAACTGGCGGGCGGCGCTGGGGATGGCGTACCGCGAGACGGAGTCGCGGATGGGCGCGAGGACCAGCTCACCGGCCTCCGCGAGGTCGCCGCCGAGGACCACCCGGCTGGGGTTGAGCAGGTTGCAGAGGTTGGCGACACCGCTGCCGATGTGGCGGCCGACGTCGGCGATGACGCGGCGGCAGCCCGGGTCTCCCTCGCGGGCCAGCTGGACGACCCGCTCCATGGTCAGATCGGGGCCGTGGCCGGGCTGGAGCAGGGGCAGGACGTACCGGGCGGCGGTGAAGGTCTCCAGGCAGCCCCGGTTGCCGCAACGGCAGACAGGGCCCGACTCGTCGAGCGTGATGTGCCCGATCTCGCCCGCCGTGCCGCCGGGGCCCCGGTAGACCCGCCCGTCGATGACGAGACCGGCTCCGACGCCGCTGGCGACCTTGATGTAGGCCAGGTCCTTCACCCCCCGGCCGCTGCCCCAGACGAGTTCGCCCAGCGCGCCGAGGTTGGCGTCGTTGTCGACGTACACGGGCACGCCGAGCCGGCCGGAGAGCTCGTCGGCCGGGTTGATGCCGCTCCAGCCCGGCAGGATCGAGGTGGAGCCGAGCGTGCCGGAGGAGACGTCGATCGGGCCCGGTACGCCCAGGCCGACGCCGACGACCTTGTCGCGGCCGATGCCGGTGGCTCCGATGAGCCGCATGACCAGGTGTTCCGCCCGGTCGAAGCCCTCGGCGGAGGAGGCGTCGACGTCCAGCGGCTCGGACTCCTCCGCGAGCACCTGGTGGGCCAGGTTGCCCACGGCGACCCGCAGATGGGTGTGGCCGAAATCGACGCCGATGACGATGCCGGCGTCGCCCGAGAGGGAGACGCTGCGCGCCCGGCGGCCGCCCGCGGACGTGGGGGTGACGTCGACGGTGCCGCCGTCCTTCAGCTCCCGCACGATGTTGGAGACCGTCGCTGCGGACAGGCCGGTCGCCCGGGCGATCTCCGCCTGGGTGAGCGAACCCGCCATGCGTACCGCACGGACCACCCGCTCGAGGTTGGCCCTGTGCAGAGATGTCTGCGACCCCGGAGTCTCCATCGACTCATCCACTCCCGCCTGCGAAGGACGGTGTGATCACCGCCTCGGCCGGGGCCGCGCCTGTGAGACCCCAGCTTGTTCTCCAACTTGTGAACTCTAAGCTGAGCCTTTGGGGTTGTCCCCCGTCAAGACCTTGAGCAAGGGGAGGCTCGGATGAGCCCGGTGGCGAAACCCTGCCCGGTCCGACCAAGAACGGGCAAACGACAACGCACTCGGTGACGCCGCATCGCACCTGACCGCGGGGATGAATCTGCAGGTCAGGGCCGGTACGGACGCCCTGTTCGGGACCTGTGGCCCGGCCCTCGGCGGGACTTTCGGCCCGGGAGGGGCGGGGTTCGGACCGTGTTAACTTCGAGATGTCGCCGTGACACCGGCTTGCCCGTCTTCGGCCCGGTGCGGCGATCGATTCTGTTGGCGCGACGCGAGGAGGTGTTCGGGATGAGTCCCGAAGGAAGTCCTCGCCGCCACGTTTCGGCCGGCTGACCCTTCATAGGTCGTCGACCGTTCCCCGGGTCCGGCGTTCTCCTTTTCACCGTACCCACGGGGCACCCCTCTGTGCCGCCCCGTACCCACGGTGCTTTCTCCCCTTCCCCCTTTCACCTCCTTCACCTCTTTCACCGATCACTCCGTGTGACGGCTCCTCGCGCGGTCCGTGCCGCGATGTCGCGCCGCGGTCCGCCGCGCCGTGATGTCGCGCTGTCCGCGCTGCCGTGCTGCCGTTCGCCGTCGCACCGGAGGGAGGATTCGTCATGACCATGATCACCCCCCGTTTCCCCGAGAAGCTCGCTCCGCCGGGCCGGGACGCCCGTACCCGCCGCGAGCGCAGGACGGCCGAGCTGGAGGCCCGCACGCGGCTCGTCGGCGACCGGCTCGTGGAGATCAGCGCCCGTCCCGGCGACCGGGTCCTGCGGGACTTCGCCGCCACCCGCAACGGGCTCACCCACGTCGAGGCCGCTTCCCGCCTGGAGCGCCACGGCCCCAACGTGGTGGCCCAGGAGCGCGCCCCGCGCTGGTACGTCCAGCTCGCCAAGGCGTACGCCAACCCCTTCATCGCCGTCCTGGTCCTGCTCGCCGCCGTCATGTGGTGGCAGGACCCGGCGGACCCGGGCGTCGTCATCCTGTCGACGATGGTCCTGATCAGCGGGGCGCTGCGGTTCTGGCAGGAGTACCGTTCCGGCCGCGCCGCCGACGCCCTGAAGCGGCTGGTCACCACGACCACCGCCGTGGTGCGCAGGGTCGGCCGCGGCACCGCGCCGGCCACGTTCGAGGTCTCGATGGACCAGGTCGTCCCCGGCGACCTGGTGCGGCTCGCGGCGGGCGACCTGATCCCGGCCGACCTCCGGCTCATCGCCGCCAAGGACCTGACGGTCGGCCAGGCCGCGCTGTCCGGCGAGTCCCTGCCCGTCGCCAAGCACGACATCCGGGCCGACGACCGGGGGCAGCGGGAGACGACCGACCCGGTGGAGGCGGGCAACCTCTGCCTGATGGGGACGTCGGTGACGTCCGGTACGGCCACCGGAGTGGTCGTCGCCACCGGCGCGGACACGTACTTCGGCTCGATGGCGGGTTCGCTGATCGGCGAACGCCCGCGGACCACCTTCGACGCGGGCGTCCGCAGCGTCAGCTTCCTGCTGATCCGCTTCATGCTGGTGATGGTCCCGGTGGTCTTCGCGATCAACGGGCTCACCAAGGGCGACTGGGACGAGGCCTTCCTCTTCGCGATCGCCGTGGCCGTCGGCCTGACGCCCGAGATGCTGCCGATGGTCGTCTCCGCCAACCTGGCGCGCGGCGCGGTCACGATGGCGAAGCGGAAGGTCGTCGTCAAGCGGCTCAACGCGATCCAGAACCTGGGCGCGATGGACGTGCTGTGCACGGACAAGACCGGCACGCTGACGGAGGACCGGATCGTCCTCGACCGCCATCTGGACGTGCACGGCGAGGAGGACACCGAGGTACTGGAGTACGGCTACCTCAACGCGCACTTCCAGACGGGCCTGCGGAACCTGATGGACCAGGCGGTCGTCGACCGCGTGGACGAGGCCGAGGAGGTTGTCGTCGACGCACGGTTCTCGATGGTCGACGAGATCCCCTTCGACTTCGCCCGGCGCCGGATGTCCGTGGTCCTCAACCGCAACGGTCTGCTCGGCACGACCGGCCGGCCCGAGCACGTCATGATCACCAAGGGCGCCGTGGAGGAGGTCCTCGACCTCTGTACGCACATGATCGACGGCGGCCGCAGGGTGGAGCTGACCGAGTCGGCGCGGATCAAGGCGACGCTGACGGCCGAGGAGAACAACCGGCGGGGCCTGCGGGTGCTCGCCGTGGCCACCCGTACGATGCCGTCGCCGCGCGACACCTACGCGGTCGAGGACGAGTCGCAGCTGACCCTCGTCGGCTTCCTGGCCTTCCTCGACCCGCCGAAGGCCGACGCCGAGGCCGCCCTCCAGGGCATCGCCGACAAGGGCATCGCGGTCAAGGTGGTCACCGGCGACAACGAGCTGGTCGCGGCGCGGATCTGCGCGGACGTCGGCCTGGACGTCGGGCAGGTCGTCAGGGGCACGGAGCTCGACGCCCTGGACGACGGCGAGCTGCGCGAACTGGCCGCCCGTACCACCGTGTTCGCCAAGGTCAACCCGGTCCAGAAGGCGCGGATCGTACGGGCCCTGCAGGCGGAGGGTCACACGGTCGGGTTCCTCGGCGACGGGATCAACGACGCCGCCGCGCTGCGCGAGTCCGATGTCGGCATCTCGGTCGACACCGCCGTCGACATCGCCAAGGAGTCCGCGGACATCATCCTGTTGGAGAAGGACCTGACGGTCCTGGAGCAGGGTGTGGTCCAGGGCCGGACGACGTTCGGCAACACCATCAAGTACATCAAGATGACGGCGTCGTCGAACTTCGGCAATGTCTTCTCGGTGCTCGTGGCGAGCGCGTTCATCCCGTTCCAGCCGATGCTCGCGATCATGCTGCTCGTGCAGAACCTGGTCTACGACATCGCCCAGCTGGCCACCCCGTGGGACCGGATGGACGAGGAGTACCTGCGCAGGCCCCGTAACTGGGACGCCAAGGGCATCGGCCGGTTCATGGTGACGATCGGACCCATCAGCTCGATCTTCGACATCGCGATGTTCCTGATCATGTGGCACGTCTTCGCCGCCGACACCTCGGCCGAGCAGTCGCTCTTCCAGTCCGGCTGGTTCATCGAGGGGCTGCTCTCGCAGACCCTGATCGTCCACATGATCCGGACCCGGAAGATCCCGTTCATCCAGTCCCGCGCCTCCTGGCCGGTGATGGTGACGACGGTGCTCGCGGTGCTGACCGGGCTCTGGCTGCCGTTCTCGCCGTTGGCCGGCTCGCTGGGCTTCGTCGCCCTGCCGGCGAGCTACTTCCCCTGGCTCGTCGGCGTGCTGCTCGCCTACTGCACGCTCACCCAGCTGGTGAAGACCTGGTACATCCGCCGGTTCGGCACCTGGCTGTGACGGCGGGGTCCTGACCGCCGCCACGGAACAGAGGGCGGCCCCCGCACGGGGGCCGCCCTCCGATGTCTCCGGGGCCGTTACTTCACCGCGCCGGCCGTCAGTCCGGCGACCACCTGACGCTGGAAGATGATGTACGCGGCGAGGACGGGGAGCATCGCCATGACCAGGCCCGCGAACAGGCCCGACCAGTCGCCCTTGTAGCCCTGGCTGACGGCGAGCTGCACCAGGCCCTGCGAGAGCACCTTCTGGTCCTGCTCCGTGTTGAGCACGGTGGGCAGCAGGTACTGGTTCCACTGGCCCAGGAAGTTGAAGATGCCCACGCTGATCAGGCCGGGCTTGGCCATCGGCAGCATCACCTGGAAGAAGGTCCGGGTGTGCGAGGCGCCGTCCATGAAGGCCGCTTCCGCCACCGAGGTCGGCAGCGTGCGGAAGAAGGCCGTGAGGAAGAAGACCGTGAAGGGCAGCGAGTACGCGATGTAGACCAGGATCAGGCCGTGCAGCGTGTTGAGCAGGGCCATGTTCTGCAGCACGTAGAACAGCGGCACGAGCGCCAGGATGATCGGGAAGCTCATCCCGCCGATGAAGAGGAAGTAGATGAAGCGGTTGCCCGGGAAGTCGAAGCGGGCAAGGACATAGGCCGCCATCGAACCGAAGAGCAGCGTGCCGATCAGCGAACCGCCCACCACCAGGATGGTGTTCAGGAAGTAGTCGCTCATGTGCGCCTCGGTCCAGGCGCGCGACCAGTTCTCGAAGTGCAGCTTGTCGGGCAGCGCCCAGGGCGAGGTGAAGATCGCCCGGTCGGTCTTGAAGGAGGTCATGACCGCCCACAGCAGCGGCATGACCACCATGATCGCCCAGATGATCAGGATGCCGTGGGAGAAGACGTTGAGGGTCGCGCCCTCCGCCTTGCTCGTCCTGCGGGGAGCGGGGGGCGGGTTCGTCGTCACCTTCGTGACGCCGGGCTCGGGCGGCTCGGGCAGCGCCGCGCCGGCGGGAGGGCTGTCGATGGCTTTCACCGGAGGTCACCTCGTGCTGTCGTGCCGGCCACCGCGACCGAGCTGCTTTCCTGCTGGGGGTCCGAGGGCTGTCCCCCGGGAAGACACAGCATCAGTACTCCAGCCGCTCGCGCCGGCCGAGCCGCATCACGACCGCCGCGAAGAGCAGCGTGACGACGAGCAGCGCGACACCGATCGTGGTCGCGTAGGCGGCCTGACCGTCGCGGAAGGCCTTCTGGTACACGTACAGCGGCAGCACGATGGTGGAGTAGTCCGGCCCACCGCCGTTGGGGCCGACCGTCATGATCTGGACGACCGCGAAGGACTCGGCGCCGAGCGCCAGGATGCCCATGTAGATCCAGCCGGACTGGACGGTGTCCCAGAGCAGCGGCAGGGTGATCTTGAAGAAGGTGGTGAACCGGTTGGCGCCGTCGAGCAGCGCCGCCTCGTAGAAGTCCTTGGGGATCGAGGCCATGCCCGCCGAGAAGAGGACCACGAAGAAGCCGACCGTGGACCAGACGAGGACGACCATCACACAGATGAGGGCCAGGTTCGGGTCACCCAGCCAGTCGGGCTGGATGCTGCCGAGTCCGACGCCCTTGAGGACCGAGTTGATGGCTCCGCTGTTCGGGTTGTACGCGAACTGGAAGAGGAGCGCCACGATCGCGATGGACAGCACCTGCGGGAAGAAGTACACGATCTTGTAGAAGGACGAGCCGCGCACACCTGCGACGGCCGCTCCACGGCGGCGCCGACCGCCGACATTGAGCATGAACGCGAAGAACAGCGCCAGGCCGACGGTGACCAGCGGCAGGACGACCGCGAAGGTCAGGCTGTGCTGGAGCGATTTCCAGAACACCTCGTCGTCGAGCATGCGGCTGTAGTTGTCGAACCCGACCATCCGGAATTCGGGGCTGAGACCGCTCCAGTCCGTGAACGAGTAGTAGATGGACTGGATGAAGGGCCAGATGACGAACAACGCGTACATGGCCAGGGGAACCGCCAGGAACCCCACGATGAAACGGTACTTGCCGTGTTGCATTCCTACCGACCCCGATCTTCCCGCGGAGTAGCCGCTGGTGCCGTGCGTGGCGTGAGTTCCCTACGCAAGGAGCCGGGGCCCGCTCCCGGTCGGCGGGAAGGGGCCCCGGCACAGCTCACTGGTGCTTGTAGTGCTTGATGGAGGAGTCCTTGGCCGCCTCGTCGGCGAACTTCTGGATCTTCTTGATCGTCTCGGCCGGAGTCGCCCGGCCCGCCATCATCTCGCCGATGCCGGCGACACCGATCTTCTCCTTCTGCAGCGCCACGTACCAGTCCTGCAGACGCGGGTTGACGACATTCTGTCCGGCCTTGTCGAGGGCCGCGACACCCGACTTCAGGCCCGGGGTCAGCTCGATGCCGTCGGTGCCGCCGTTGAACGCGGTCAGCGACTTCACGGACTTGGTGAAGTTCTTCGAGGAGGCCTCGCTGAGCATGATGCGCAGCTGCTCCATGCCGCCCTCGGCGTTCTTCGCCTTGGCCGGGACGATGAAGGGCTCACCGCCGGAGGCCCAGATCGTGCCGAACGGCATCTTGTCGGAGGAGTCGATGCCGGTCGGGGCGGAGACGGCGAGGTTGAAGTCCGCCGGCATGGTCTTCGCGGCCTCGTTCTCCACCCACGAGCCGTTGGGGATGAAGAGCGCCTTGCCCTCGGTCCAGGCGGTCTGCGACTGGATGTGGTCGAGGCCCGGGGTGCCCTGGAGGATGTACCCCTTCCGCTGGAGCTCGTAGTACGCCTCGAAGCAGGCCTTGACGGCCGGGTGCTCCCAGGCCTTCGGCTCCAGGTTGTCGATCGCGTCGAGGACCTCGCGGCCGCCGACCTTGGCGATCATCGGGTAGAGCGAGAAGGGGACGTAGTACGGGTGCTTGCCTGCGTACGTCCAGCCCGCGATGCCCTTCTTCTTGGCCTTCTCGCAGACGGCCAGCATCTCGTCCCAGGTCTCGGGGTACTTCGCGTCGAGCGAGTCGAGGAGCTTCTGGGAGTACCAGACGCCGTAGATCGTGTAGGCGTAGTAGAGGATCCAGACCGGGGCGCCGTCGAACTGGCCCATCTCCACGATGCCCGGGCGCAGGGTGTCGCGGACCTTCTTGTTCGGGTCGTCGATCGAGGCGGCGTCGAGGAGCGCGGTGAGGTCGGCCAGCTGCTTCTGGCCGACGAGGACGCCCATGTCCATCTGCTCGGCGCCGGAGTTGTCGATGAGGTCCGGCGGGTTGCCGCCGTTGAACCGCGGCTGCAGCTCGGTGGTGATCTTCTGGGTGGCGGTGAACTTGACCTTGGCCTGCGGATAGGTGCCCTCGTAGACCTTGACCGCGTCCTTGGCGTACTGCTGGCCGAAGCCTCCGTCGAAGAGGACGAAGTCCAGCGGAGCCGACCCGTTGACACCGAGCGGGTTCTTCTCCGACTTGGTGCCCTTCTCGACCTTGTCGCCGCCGTCGGTGGTGCCGCCGCTGGCACAGGCGGAGAGGAAGCTCATCGTCGGCACCGAGATCAGACCGAGAGCGGCGGAGCGCTTGATCAGACCGCGGCGGTCGATGCCCTCGTTGGTGCGGCCTTCGTCGTTGTGCGCGGAGGTGGATCCCATGCTCAAGTCCTCGCCTTCATTCAGGACTCAGGCGGTGTACCGGTCGCCCGTTTCTGCTCGCCACAGGCGAAGGGCCCCGCCACCGCATTCGAATGCAGCTTGGGTCGTACACGTACAGGCGTCGTGCCGTCGGGTGAGTGGTACGACGGTCCGGACGCCGACAGGTATAGTCCACTTCCCTTCTCCTGAGCAAGATCGAAAGCCGGTTTGCGCGTCAGTCTTTCCCGAGTTGAGACCTCCCGGATTATGACGGCGCATAAGTGCCGTTTCATCCCTCGACTTGCCGTCAACACCCTTGACACCACCTGCCATTCGGCCCCCTACTGGAGCCTGCGCCATGCAGATGACAACGTTGTCCAAATCCAGCGGCAGGAGCGGCGGCACGGTATGGAGCCCAGAATTCGCACCCGGTCACGGTCCCGGAACCCCCGCATCAGAGCCGCCGCGCTGCTCGCGTCGACGGCATTGGTACTGAGCTCGGCACCCTCGGTGGCACAGGCACTTCCCGGCCAAACGGACACAACCTCCCGGGAGTTCACCACCTCCTTCGAATCGGACGAAACTCAGCCCACCTGGCGTAATTCGGTGGACGTCGCAGCGGACGGCGCCCAGCGGGCGTCGGGGGTCGACGGCGGATTCGCCAGTGGAATACCGGGCAATGTCACCGACAAGGTGACGACGCTTCGGGCCAGCGGTGAGAACGCCGGTTCGGGAGAGACCAAGGAAAACCTGGTCGACCTCCAGCCCAGTACGAAATGGCTGGTCTTCGAGCCCACCGCCTGGCTCGAGTTCGACCTGGACGAGCCGGTCAAGGTGGTCACGTACGCGCTGACCTCGGCGAACGACGCGGCCGAGCGCGACCCCCGCAACTGGACCCTCAAGGGTTCGACGGACGGCAAGGAGTGGAAGGTCCTCGACACCCGGTCGGGCCAGAGCTTCGCCAAGCGCTTCGAGACTCGAACGTTCGACTTCACCAACGAAACGGCGTACGCCCACTACCGTCTTGAGGTCACGAAGAATTCGGGCGCGAATCTCACCCAACTGGCGGACGTTCAGTTCTCGAACGGGGACACCTCCGCCCCCGTGCCCGAGGAGATGCGCAGCCATGTCGACCGCGGCCCCGGAGGCTCGCCGACCGCCAAGGCGAACGCGGGCTTCACCGGGACGCGGGCGCTGCGCTACGCCGGCACGCACAAGCCGGACGGCCGGGCGTACTCGTACAACAGGGTCTTCGACGTGGACACCCGGATCGTCCGGGACACCGAGCTCTCGTACCGGATCTTCCCCTCGCTCCCCGAGACCGACCTCAACTACCCCGCCACGAACGTGTCGGTGGACCTGGCCTTCACCGACGGCACCTATCTGAGTGACCTGCGGGCCACCGACTACCACGGCGGGACGCTGTCCCCGCAGGGCCAGGGCGCGGCCAAGCGGCTCTACGTCAACCAGTGGAACCAGGTCTCCGCGCGGATCGGCGCGGTCGCGGCCTGGAAGACGGTGGACCGGATCCTGGTGGCGTACGACTCCCCCAAGGGTCCGGCCAAGTTCCAGGGCTGGATCGACGACATCGCCCTTAAGCCGAAGGCGCCCGAGAAGCGGCTCGCCCGGCTCTCCGACTACGCATCGACGACCCGGGGCACGAACTCGAGCGGTTCGTTCTCGCGCGGCAACACGTTCCCGGCCACCGCGGTCCCGCATGGCTTCAACTTCTGGACGCCGGTGACCAACGCGGCCTCCCAGAGCTGGCTGTACGAGTACGCGCGCGGCAACAACGCGGACAACCTGCCGACGGTGCAGGCCTTCGCCGCGAGCCATGAGCCGAGCCCCTGGATGGGTGACCGGCAGACCTTCCAGGTGATGCCCTCGGCGGCGGCCGGCGTTCCCGCGACGGACCGGGGCGCGCGGGCGCTCGCCTTCAGGCACGAGAAGGAGACCGCGAAGCCGCACCACTACGGGGTGACATTCGAGAACGGCCTGAAGGCCGAGATGACCCCGACGGACCACGCGGCGATGATGCGCTTCACCTATCCGGGTGAGGACGCGAGCGTGATCTTCGACAACGTCACCGACCAGGGCGGGCTCACCCTCGACCCGGCGACGAGCTCCTTCACCGGCTTCTCCGACGTCAAGAGCGGCCTGTCGACCGGCGCCACCCGGATGTTCGTGTACGGCGTCTTCGACGCGCCGGTCACCGGCTCCGCCGGGCAGGGCGTGAAGGGCCACTTCCGCTTCGACGCGGGCGCGGACCGCACGGTCACTCTCCGGATTGCCACCTCGCTGATCTCGGTCGACCAGGCGAAGGCGAACCTCGCGGACGAGCTCCCGGCGGGCAGCCGCTTCGAGAAGGTGAAGGAGCGGGCGCAGAACGCCTGGGACCGGATCCTCGGCCGGGTCGAGGTCGAGGGCGCGAACCACGACCAGCTGGTGACGCTGTACTCCAGCCTCTACCGCCTGTACCTCTACCCGAACTCGGGCTTCGAGAAGGTCGGTTCGAAGCACCGGTACGCCAGCCCCTTCTCCCCTATGACGGGCCAGGACACCCCCACCCACACCGGGGCGAAGATCGTGGACGGGAAGGTGTACGTCAACAACGGCTTCTGGGACACCTACCGCACGACCTGGCCCGCGTACTCCTTCCTCACCCCGAAGAAGGCGGGTGAGCTGGTCGACGGCTTCGTGCAGCAGTACAAGGACGGCGGCTGGATCTCCCGCTGGTCCTCCCCCGGCTACGCCGACCTGATGACCGGCACGTCCTCGGACGTGGCGTTCGCGGACGCGTACGTCAAGGGCGTGGTCTTCGACGCGGAGGCGGCGTACGAGGCGGCGCTGAAGAACGCCACGGTCGTGCCGCCGAGCCGGGGCGTGGGCCGGAAGGGGATGGAGACGAGTCCCTTCCTCGGCTACGCGTCGACGGAGACCCACGAGGGCCTCTCCTGGTCCCTGGAGGGGTACCTCAACGACTACGGCATCGCGAAGATGGCGCAGGCGCTGCACGAGAAGACCGGCAAGAAGCGGTACCAGGACGAGGCGGCGTACTTCCTCTCCCGCGCGCAGAGCTACGTCTCGCTCTTCGACGGCAAGGCCGGCTTCTTCCAGGGCCGTGACCTCAAGGGCGAGTGGCGGGTGCCGTCGGCGAGTTACGACCCGAGGATCTGGGGTCACGACTACACGGAGACGAACGGCTGGGGCTACGCGTTCACGGCGCCGCAGGACTCGCGGGGCCTCGCGCAGCTGTACGGTGGCCGGTCGAAGCTCGGCGAGAAGCTGGACACGTACTTCTCGACGCCGGAGACGGCGAGCCCGGAGTTCGTCGGCTCGTACGGCAGCGTCATCCACGAGATGACGGAGGCCCGGGACGTCCGGATGGGCATGTACGGCCACTCCAACCAGGTCGCCCACCACGTCCCGTACATGTACAACGCGGCCGGGCAGCCCTGGAAGACGCAGGAGAAGGTGCGGGAGGTCCTCTCCCGTCTGTACACCGGCAGCGAGATCGGGCAGGGCTACCACGGCGACGAGGACAACGGCGAGCAGTCGGCCTGGTACCTCTTCTCCGCGCTCGGCTTCTATCCGCTGGTGATGGGCAGCGGGGAGTACGCGATCGGCTCGCCGCTCTTCACCAAGGCGACGCTCCGTCTGGACAGCGGGCGCACGCTGGTGGTCGAGGCCCCGCGCAACAGCGCGAAGAACATCTACGTGCAGGGCGTGAAGGTCGACGGCAAGCGCTGGAACTCCACCGCCCTCCCGCACGACCTGCTGGCCCGCGGTGGCACGCTCACCTTCGACATGGGCCCGAGGCCGTCGTCCTGGGGCACGGGCAAGCAGGCCGGCCCTGTCTCGATCACCCCGGACGGCAAGGCCCCGTCACCGCGCGAGGACGCGACGACGGGGACGGGTCCGCTGGTCGACAACACCTCGGCGACATCGGCGACGGTGACGTCGGTGGAGCTGCCGGTCGCGGAGCCGACGCGGGCGGTGCAGTACACGCTGACGTCATCGGCGGCGGATTCGGCGCCGTCGGGGTGGGTGCTGCAGGGCTCGACGGACGGACAGAAGTGGACGGACCTGGACAAGAGGTCCGGAGAGTCGTTCACTTGGGACCGCCAAACCCGGGCATTCACGGTCAGATCGCCGGGGTCGTTCACGACGTACCGTCTGGTCCTGGACGGGGAAGCGCAGATGGCGGAAGTGGAGCTGCTGCACTGAGGCGACGGGCGTAGGAACTCTTCCGAAACAGCTGTGTCACAAACCAGTTGGCCCGTGAATATTTTGTGAGAAAATCAGCAGGCATAAGCGGTCCGCCGCGCCCTCGATGGCGTGGCGGACCGCGCCTTTCGACCACAGATGGAGAACTACGTGGCCAAGATTTCTGGCCTGAACACCACGGGGTTCCTCTCCCGTGTCACCGTCGCGGCGATAACCGCCGCCCTGGTGTCCACCACCACGGCCGCGGTCGCGGCCGACCAGCCGCAGCCGCGCTCCGCGGCCGCGGCGACCGACGTCCAGGCCCCGGCGGCGGGCACGTTCGCCACCCAGGGCGCGTCCGCCGTCGCCGACGGCGAGCTGCGCGGCGTGGACCGGGACGGCTTCATGTACGCCTACATGCCGACCGGCACCGGCGGCTTCGGCCCGCGCCAGTACGTGGGCAGCGGCTGGGAGCGCACGAACCACTTCACGATGGCCGACCAGAACGCCGACGGCGAGACCGACGGCGCCTGGGGCGTCACCGGCGGCCGTCTGCACTACACCGCCTGGGGCCAGTCGACCACGGACCTCGGCGGCGGCTGGGGCGTCTTCAACAAGGTCGTCTCCGTGGGCGACCTCGGCGGAGCTGCCCCGGCGGACCTGCTCGCCCGCGACGCGGCCGGCAACCTGTACCTGTACCTCGGGTACGGCAACGGCAAGTTCGCCCCGCGCGTCAAGGTCGGCACCGGCTGGGGCTCCATGAACCAGATCACCGGCAAGGGTGACCTGAACAACGACGGCAAGAACGACGTCGTCGCTCGCGACACCGCGGGCAACCTCTGGGTGTACCCGGGCACGGGCAGCTACCAGAAGCCGTTCGGCAACCGCTACAAGGCCGGCAGCGGCTGGAACAGCCTGCCCACCTTCGTCTCCAGCGGCGACGTCGACTACGACGGCGTCACCGACCTGGTCGCGCGCGACTCGGCGGGCAACCTGTACCTGTACCCGGGTACGGGCGCCACGTCCCCCGCGTTCAAGGCGCGCACGAAGATCGGTACCGGCTGGAACACGTACCGCCTGATCTTCTGACGGCTTCGGCGTCCTTGACGCCTCGCGCCCTCGGGGCGCGGTCGTGAGAGAACCGAACGGGCCCCGCCCCTCGAAAGAGGAGCGGGGCCCGTTTGCTTGGGACGACGGAGAGGCGAAGTCGGCGAATGCGGAAGCGTTCAGCGAACTCCGGGCAAACAAAGGCACCTATCCGAAACAGTTCTGTCACAAACAAATTGCCCTGTGAAGATCCCGTGCGAGGATCCACAGGCATGAGTGGTCCGCCGCACTCTCGACCAGACGCGGCGGATCGTGTCCACCAAAAACGGGAGAACCACGTGGCCAACTCTTCTGGCCTGAACACCACGGGCGTCCTGTCCCGTGTCACGGTCGCGGCGATAACGGCCGCCCTGGTCGCCACGACCACGAGCGCGGTCGCGGCCGAGGCGCCGAAGCCCGCGGAGAAGGCCGTCTCGGCGGCGGCCCAGGCCCTCGCGGCCCCCAAGGCGAACAAGGCGGCCGCGTCGGCCGCCGAGGCGGACTTCCGCTACCTGGGTGCCGTCTCCGGCCCCCACATGTACTGGTACGCGCCGAACAGCACCGGCGGTTACGAGGCTCGCGAGCTTCAGACCAGCGACTGGGACATCTTCAAGAACGCCCAGCAGGCCGACAACGACGGTGACGGTGTCGCCGAGGACCTGTGGGCGTGGACCAACGACGGCACCCTCGTCTACGCCGACGGCGACGTCGAGGACAGCGGCATCACCGTCGGCAAGGGCTGGAACATCTACAACAAGGTCCTGGTCCCGGGCGACCTCGGTGGCGCCCCGGCTCCGGACATGCTCGGCCGCGACGCGTCCGGCAAGCTGTACCTCTACCTCGGCTACGGCGACGGCAAGCTGACCGGCCGCACCCTGGTCGGTGGCGGCTGGGGCCAGTACACCCAGATCGCCGGCGTCGGCGACCTGAGCGGTGACGGCAAGGCCGACATCGTCGCGCGCGACGGTTCCGGTGCGCTGTACCTGTACAAGGGCACCGGCAACTACAAGGCCCCGTTCGCGGCCCGCACCAAGATCGGTGGCGGCTGGAACGCGTTCAACAGCCTCGTGGGCGTCAGCGACCTGGACTTCGACGGTCGCGCAGACCTGATCGCGCGCGACACGGGCGGCAAGCTCTACCGCTACTCGGGCACCGGCAACGCCGCGGCCCCGTTCAAGCCCAAGGCCCTCATCGGCACCGGCGGCTGGAACACGTACCGCTTCATGTTCTGATCGAGGCACGCGAGCGCCTGACGAACAGACGAACGGGCCCCGCTCCTCTTCCGAGGAGCGGGGCCCGCTTCGTGTGTCACCCGATGCGTCAGCCGCGGATCAGGTTCCGCAGCACGTACTGCATGATGCCGCCGTTGCGGTAGTAGTCCGCCTCGCCGGGGGTGTCGATGCGGACGACCGCGTCGAACTCGACGCCCGTGTCCGTCGTGACCTTGACCGTGCGCGGGGTCGTGCCGTTGTTCAGCTCGGTCACGCCGGTGAAGGAGAAGCTCTCCTCGCCGGTCAGGCCGAGGGACTCGGCCGAGGCGCCCTCGGGGAACTGGAGCGGGAGGACGCCCATGCCGATGAGGTTCGAGCGGTGGATGCGCTCGTACGACTCGGCGATGACGGCCTTGACGCCGAGGAGCGCGGTGCCCTTGGCGGCCCAGTCGCGGGACGAGCCGGAGCCGTACTCCTTGCCCGCCAGGATCGCGAGCGGGGTGCCCTGCTCGATGTAGTTGCGGGAGGCGTCGTAGATGAACGACACCGGACCGCCGTCCTGGGTGAAATCGCGGGTGTAGCCGCCCTCGGTGCCCGGCGCGATCTGGTTGCGCAGGCGGATGTTGGCGAACGTGCCGCGGATCATGACCTCGTGGTTGCCACGGCGCGAGCCGTAGGAGTTGAAGTCACGACGCTCCACACCGTGCTCGGTGAGGTACTGGCCCGCCGGGGTGTCGGCCTTGATGGCACCGGCCGGGGAGATGTGGTCGGTGGTGACCGAGTCGCCCAGCTTGGCCAGGACGCGCGCACCGACGATGTCGGTGACCGGAGTGGTCTCCATCGTCATGCCCTCGAAGTACGGGGGCTTGCGCACGTAGGTGGACTCGGTGTCCCACTCGAAGGTGTTGCCGGTCGGGATCGGCAGCGCCTGCCACTGGGCGTCGCCCGCGAAGACGTCCTGGTAGGACTTGTTGAACATGTCCTCGCCGATGGCGTTGGCGACGACGTCGTTCACCTCGGCCTCGGAGGGCCAGATGTCCTTGAGGAAGACCGGGTTGCCCTCGGTGTCGGTGCCGAGCGCGTCCTTCGTGATGTCGACCTTCATCGAACCCGCGAGGGCGTACGCGACGACCAGCGGCGGGGACGCCAGGTAGTTCATCTTGACGTCGGGGTTGATGCGGCCCTCGAAGTTCCGGTTGCCGGAGAGGACCGAGGTGACCGCGAGGTCGTGCTCGTTGACGGCCTTGGAGACCTCCTCCGGCAGCGGGCCGGAGTTGCCGATGCAGGTGGTGCAGCCGTAGCCGACGAGGTTGAAGCCGACCTTGTCGAGGTACGGGGTCAGGCCCGCCTTGTCGAAGTAGTCGGTGACGACCTTCGAGCCCGGGGCGAGGGTGGTCTTGACCCACGGCTTGCGGGTCAGGCCCTTCTCGACGGCCTTCTTCGCGACGAGCGCGGCGGCGACCATCACGTACGGGTTCGAGGTGTTGGTGCAGGAGGTGATCGCGGCGACGGTGACGGCGCCGTGGTCGATCTCGTACGTCGAGCCGTCGGGGGCGGTCACGGTGACCGGCTTCGACGGGGCGCCGTTGGGGTGGTTGGCCGGGGCGTCGGAGGCCGGGAAGGACTCCTTGCCCGCCTCGTCGACCTCGTCCACGTAGTTGCGGACGTCCTGGGCGAACTGCTGGGCGGCGTTGGCCAGGACGATGCGGTCCTGCGGGCGCTTCGGGCCGGCGATGGAGGGGACGACCGTGGAGAGGTCGAGCTCCAGCTTCTCGGAGAAGTCGGGCTCGGCGGACGGGTCCAGCCAGAGGCCCTGCTCCTTGGCGTACGCCTCGACGAGCGCGACCTGCTGCGCGGAACGGCCGGTGAGCTTCAGGTAGTTCAGGGTCTCGCCGTCGATCGGGAAGATCGCGGCGGTGGAGCCGAACTCGGGCGACATGTTGCCGATGGTGGCGCGGTTGGCGAGGGATGTGGCGGCGACGCCCTCACCGTAGAACTCGACGAACTTGCCGACGACGCCGTGCTTGCGCAGCATCTCGGTGATCGTGAGGACGAGGTCCGTGGCGGTGGTGCCGGCCGGCAGCTCGCCGGTCAGCTTGAAGCCGACGACGCGCGGGATCAGCATGGAGACCGGCTGGCCGAGCATCGCGGCCTCGGCCTCGATGCCGCCGACGCCCCAGCCGAGCACACCGAGGCCGTTGACCATGGTGGTGTGGGAGTCGGTGCCGACGAGGGTGTCGGGGTACGCCTGGCCGTTACGGACCATGACCGTACGGGCCAGGTGCTCGATGTTCACCTGGTGGACGATGCCGGTGCCCGGGGGGACGACCTTGAAGTCGTCGAAGGCGGTCTGGCCCCAGCGCAGGAACTGGTAGCGCTCCTTGTTGCGGCCGTACTCCAGCTCGACGTTCTGGCCGAAGGCGTCCTTCGTGCCGAACTTGTCGGCGATCACGGAGTGGTCGATGACCAGCTCGGCCGGGGAGAGCGGGTTGACCTTCGCCGGGTCGCCGCCGAGTTCCTTGACGGCCTCACGCATGGTGGCGAGGTCGACGACACAGGGCACACCGGTGAAGTCCTGCATGATCACGCGGGCCGGCGTGAACTGGATCTCCTGGCTCGGCTGGGCCTGCGAGTCCCAGCCGCCGAGGGCCCGGATGTGGTCGGCGGTGATGTTCGCGCCGTCCTCGGTGCGGAGGAGGTTCTCCAGAAGCACCTTCAGGCTGTAGGGAAGGCGCGCGGAGCCCTCGACCTTGTCCAGCTTGAAGATCTCGTACGACTCGTCGCCCACGCGCAGCGTGCTGCGGGCGTCGAAGCTGTTCGCCGACACGACAGTCTCCTTCATCAATGTGCGCGTATTACCGCCATGCTGCCGCCACGACTCCTCGCCGATCCGCTAAGGTAAGGCTTAGTTAGGTAACCCTTACCGGGTGGGCGGCTGCGGTGCGCCGTAAGCAGTTATCTCGATGTCGAGATAACTCTAGTGCATCCCCGCCGCTCGGTCATGCCCGGCATGCCTGTGATCGCCGTCATCCGGTCCGGGCGCGCCCTCGTACGCGCGGTCGCGCGTGCCCGCGCACGTGGAGCGCGTGCTGCGGAACGTGCGGCGGTACGTGTCCGGGGGTACGCCGATCGTGCGGTTGAAGTGGCGGCGCAGGGTCGTGGCCGTGCCCATGCCGGTGGCCGTCGCGATGGCCTCGACGCTGTCGCCGGTCGCCTCCAGGAGCTCCTGGGCGTGGCGGATCCGCTGGGTCAGCAGCCACTGAAGCGGGGTGGTGCCGGTCACCGCGCGGAAGTGGCGGGTCAGGTTGCGGGAGCTCATGTTCGCCCGGCGGGCCAGGTCCTCCACGGTCAGCGGCTCGTCGAGCCGTTCGAGGACCCAGGGGAACAGTGCGGCGAGGGGGTGGTCGTCCTGGGCGGGCACCGGGGCGGTGACGAACTGGGCCTGGCCGCCGGCGCGGTGCGGGGGCACGACCAGGCGGCGGGCGACCGTGTTCGCGAGCGCCGAGCCGTGGTCGAGGCGGACCAGGTGCAGGCACAGGTCCATCGCGGCGGCCTTGCCCGCCGAGGTGAGCACGCTCCCGTTGTCGACGTAGAGCACGTCCGGATCGACCTCCACCCGGGGGTAGCGGGCCGCCAGGGCCTCGGTGTGGGCCCAGTGCGTGGTCGCGCGGCGCCCGTCGAGGAGCCCCGCGGCGGCGAGCACGAACGCGCCCGTGCACAGCGAGGCCACCCGGGCGCCCGCCTCATGGGCCGCGCGCACCGCGTCGACCAGCTCGACGGGCGGCTCCACGTCGACGTCGGCCCATCCGGGGACGATCACCGTGTCGGCGTCGGCGAGCCCGTCGAACCCGCCGTCCGGCTCCAGCAGGAACCGGCCGAACCGGACGGGGGCGGGGCCGTGGACGGCCAACTCGTACAGCGGGTCGCCGAAGACCTCGTACGCCACGGAGAGTTCGAAGTGCAGCATGCCGTCGGTGACGGCCATCGCGACAGTGCCCATGTCCGGAACTGTACGGGGTGTGTCGTTCCGGACACTCGTACCGGTCGGCCGCCGTTGCCAGACTCTGCGTACCGGAGCGAAACACCGGAACGGAACAGAACGGAACAGAGGGGGACGTCATGAGTTCAGGTCAGAAGGTCGCGGTGTTCGGGGCCTACGGGCACACCGGGCGCTTCGTGGTGGCGGAGCTGGTCGAGCGCGGGTTCGTCCCGGTGCTCTCGGGGCGCGACGCGGAGAAGCTGCGGGAGTTCGCGGCGTCCCTGCCGGGCGTCGAAGCCCGACCCGCCTCGGTCGACGACCCGGCCTCGCTCGACCGCGCCCTGGCAGGCGCCGCCGCCGTGATCAACGCCGCCGGGCCGTTCGCCTCGACCGCCACCCCGGTGATCGAGGCGGCCCTGCGGGCCGGCATCCCGTACGTGGACGTGGCGGCCGAGATCGAGGCCAACGTGGACACGTTCGAGCGGTTCGCCGAGCCCGCGCGCGCCGCGGGTACGGCAGTGGTGCCCGCGATGGCCTTCTTCGGCGGCCTCGGCGACCTGCTCGTCAGCGCGGCGCTGGGCGACCGGACGGCGGCCGACGAGGTCCATGTCGCGTACGGGCTGAGCGGTTGGCAGCCGACGGCGGGAAGCCGCGCGTCGGGCGCGGTCTCCCGGCAGCGCCGCACGCACGGCCGGCAGGTCCGGTACACGAAGGGCCGCCTGGAGTACGGGGACGAGGCCCAGCCGACCCTGAAGTGGTCCTTCCCGGAGCCGCTCGGGGTCAGGGACGTGATCGGTGACTTCACCATGGCCGACGTCGTCACCGTCCCCAGCCACGTGGCCGTCCCGGAGGTCCGTACGTACATGGCCGTCGAGGCGGCCAGGGAGGTGGCGGCCGCCGACACCCCGGCGCCGGCGGCGGCCGACGAGCGAGGGCGGTCCGCGCAGACCTTCCTCGTCGACGTGGTCGTGCGCTCCGGCGGCGAGGAGCGGCGCGCCGTGGCGAGCGGCCGGGACATCTACGCCGTCAGCGCGCCGCTCGCGGTGGAGGCGGTCGACCGGCTGGTCACGGGCCGGAGCCGGACGGTCGGAGTCGCCTCGGCCGGGGCGATGTTCGACGCGCCCGACTTCCTTCGTGCCCTGTCCGCACACCTCACGGTGGAGCTGTGAGCCCGAGGCGTAAGGCTTCGGGTCAGCCGTGCCAGACGCCGGTCGCGGCGGCGGTACGGACGTAGTCGGCGAAGTCGCGCGGTTCACGGCCGAGTGCGCGCTGCACACCGTCGGAGAGCTGGGCGAAGCGCTCCTCGCGGATCCAGCCGTAGAGCTCGTCGAGCAGGTGCACGTACCCCTCGGGCAGCCCGTGGCGCGCGCCGATGGCCGCGAACTCCTCCGGTGTGACCGCGCGATGGGTGAGGGTGCGGCCCGTGGCGCGGGCGATCTCGTCCAGGACGTCATCGAAGCTGATCGCGCGAGGCCCGGACAGTCGGTACGTCTGTCCGGCGTGGCCGTCCTCGGTGAGGGCGGCCACGGCGACATCGGCGATGTCGTCGGCGTCGACGAACGGCTCGCGGCCGGTCCCCGCCGAGCTCACGAACGCGCCGTCGAGGATCTGCCCCCGGTAGTACGGGTCCTCGCTGAAGTTCTGCGCGAACCAGGCGGGCTTCACGATCGTCCAGGCCGCGCCCGACTCCCGTACCGCGCGCTCGCAGGGCAGCTTCTCCTCGCCCTCCGGCACCACCCAGTCGCTGGCGGAGAGCAGGACGAGACGCTCGACCCCGCGCGCGGCGGCAAGGTGGGTGAAGGCGCGCATCGATTCGGCCGCGTCCTCGGTCTGCGCGTCGACCAGATAAGCCGCGCCGGCGCCCTTCAGGGCCGGCTCCCAGGTGGACTCGTCGGTCCAGTCGAAGCGGGTCGGTCCCTTGCGGGAGGCGGCGCGGACCTCGTGGCCGGAGTGCCGGAGGCGGGAGAGGACGCGGCGGCCGGTCTTGCCGGTGCTGCCGAGGACAAGGACGGGCTTGGTCGTCGAATTCTTCGTCATGGGAGGAGTCAAACGCGCCGACCATGAGGCGAGGAATGGCCTGTCGACTCAATCCGATGTCTGAGCGTCTAACCTTGCCGCATGGACGCGTTGGGGAGTCTGCTGTACGAGGTGAGGTCCGAGGGCGCACTGTTCAGCCGGAACCACTTGGCGCCCCCGTGGTCGATCCGCTTCGCCGACCGCACACCGCTCACGCTGATCACCATGTTGCGCGGGTCGGGCCTGATCGACCCGGGCGGCGACGAGCCGCCGGTCGCACTCGGTCAGGGTGACGTGGCCGTCGTGGTCGGCTCGGAGCCGTTCTCCGTCAGCGACGAGGAGTGCTCGGGGGCGGCGCCGCTGTACGTACGGGAAGGCCCCGACCGGTGCACGACGGCCGACGGTGAGGAGATCAGCGAGGACGTCGTCCTGGGTCTGCGGCTCTGCGGGAACAGCGCGGACGGCCCCGCGGTGCTGCTCACCGGCAGTTATCGGGTCGGCGGGCGGGTCTCGGAGCGGCTGTTGAGCGCGCTCCCCCGGGTCCTCGTGGTCCGCCACGAGGGCGAGCCCGGCCCGATCCTGGACCTGACGGCCGCCGAGATCGGCCGCGACGACCCGGGACAGCAGGCCGTCCTCGACCGGCTCCTGGATCTGTTGCTGCTGTCCACGCTCCGGGAGTGGTTCAGCCGTCCGGAGGCCGATCCGCCGGGCTGGTACCGGGCGCTCGGCGACCCCGTCGCGGGCCGGGCCCTCCGGCTGATCCACGACCGTCCCGCCCAGCCGTGGACGGTGGCGGAACTCGCGGAGGAGACGGGCGTGTCGCGGGCGACGCTGGCCCGCCGCTTCACCGATCTGGTCGGCGAACCGCCCATGGCCTATCTGACCGGCTGGCGTCTGGCCCTGGCGGCCGACCTGCTGGCGCGCACGGACGCCACCGTGGAGTCGATCGCCCGACAGGTCGGCTACCGCAGCGCGTTCGGGCTGAGCGTGGCCTTCCAGCGGGTGTACGGGACCCGGCCGAGCCACCACCGCGCGGCCGTGGCGGCCTGACGGGGCGACCCGTACGGCGCAACCCGTACGGGCGCGAAGAAAATGCCGAGACCCGTGCGGCGGCCGACGATCGGAACATGTTCAGCGGCGCGCATGTGATTCTCTACACCCCGGACGCGGACGCCGACCGGGCTTTCCTCAAGGACGTCGTGGGCTTCGACCACGTCGACGCGGGCGAGGGGTGGCTCGTCTTCAAGCTGCCGCCGGCCGAGGTCGCCGTGCACCCGACGGCGGGTGAACCGAAGCACGAGTTCTATCTGATGTGCGAGGACATCACCGGCACGCTCACCACCCTCGAAGACCGGGGCGCCGAGATCTCACGGCCCATCAGCGACCAGGGGTGGGGACTGCTCGCCGCGGTACGGCTGCCGAGCGGCGCCGAACTGCCGCTGTACGAACCGCGTCACCCCACTGCGCACAGCGCGTCACCCTGACGGCCCACCCCCACGCGAGCGTCATCTCATATCTGAGATAACGTGACGCCATGGCAGACGACTACCTCGTACGCATCGGCAAGCTCATCCGTGACGCCCGTCAGCACCGTGGCTGGACGCAGACGCAGCTCGCCGAGGCCCTGGCCACAAGCCAGAGCGCCGTGAACCGGATCGAACGTGGCAACCAGAACATCAGCCTTGAGATGATCGCACGCATCGGCGAAGCACTCGACAGCGAGATCGTGTCCCTCGGTTACGCCGGCCCCATGCACCTGCGGGTCGTCGGCCGCCGCCGGCTCTCCGGGGCCATCGACGTCAAGACGAGCAAGAACGCGTGTGTCGCGCTGCTCTGCGCCACGCTCCTCAACAAGGGCCGCACGGTCCTGCGCCGCGTCGCCCGCATCGAGGAGGTCTTCCGGCTCCTGGAGGTCCTCAACTCCATCGGCGTGCGCACCCGTTGGATCAACGACGGCGTCGACCTCGAGATCGTGCCGCCGGCCGAGCTGGACATGGACTCGATCGACGCCGAGGCCGCGATCCGTACCCGCTCGATCATCATGTTCCTCGGCCCGCTGCTGCACCGGCTCGACCGCTTCAAGCTGCCGTACGCGGGCGGCTGCGACCTCGGTACGCGCACGATCGAGCCGCACATGATCGCGCTGCGCCGCTTCGGCCTCGACATCACGGCCACCGAGGGTCTCTACCACGCGCAGGTCGAGCCGTCGGTCGCGCCGGACCGCCCGATCGTGCTGACCGAGCGCGGCGACACCGTGACGGAGAACGCGCTGCTCGCCGCGGCCCGC
Organism: Streptomyces sp. NPDC048370; assembly: GCF_043200825.1. Taxonomy (NCBI): domain Bacteria; kingdom Bacillati; phylum Actinomycetota; class Actinomycetes; order Kitasatosporales; family Streptomycetaceae; genus Streptomyces; species Streptomyces sp. NPDC048370. The sequence continues at coordinate 372,117 of NZ_JBICYI010000005.1, forward strand.
CACGACGGCGTGACCGTCATCCGCAACGCCTCCTCCAACTACATGGTCCAGGACCTCTGCTTCTTCCTGGAGGCGCTGGGCGTACGGGTCGACGGCATCGGCACGACGACGCTGACCGTGCACGGTGTCCCGCAGATCGACGTGGACGTGGACTACTCCCCCTCGGAGGACCCGGTCGAGGCGATGAGCCTGCTGGCCGCGGCCGTGGTGACCGAGTCGGAGCTGACGATCCGCCGGGTCCCGATCGAGTTCATGGAGATCGAGCTCGCGGTCCTCGAGGAGATGGGCCTCGACCACGACCGCTCGCCCGAGTACGCGGCGGACAACGGCCGCACGCGCCTGGTGGACCTCACGGTCCGGCCCTCCAAGCTGGAGGCCCCGATCGACAAGATCCACCCGATGCCCTTCCCCGGCCTGAACATCGACAACGTGCCGTTCTTCGCGGCCATCGCGGCGACGGCCCAGGGCAAGACCCTGATCCACGACTGGGTCTACGACAACCGCGCGATCTACCTCACGGACCTCAACCGCCTGGGCGGCCGCCTCCAACTCCTCGACCCCCACCGCGTCCTGGTCGAGGGCCCCACCCGCTGGCGCGCCGCCGAAATGATGTGCCCCCCGGCCCTGCGCCCCGCGGTGGTCGTCCTGCTGGCCATGATGGCGGCGGAGGGCACGTCGGTCCTGCGGAACGTCTACGTCATCAACCGCGGCTACGAGGACCTGGCGGAACGCCTGAACTCGGTGGGCGCGCAGATCGAGATCTTCCGGGACATCTGAGATCTGGGATCTCGGATCACGCCTCTGGGATCTGGGATCACGCCGAAGGCTGCCGCCGCACTCCGTCCGAGCGGGGTGCGGCGGTGTCTGTCGGGCCGGTGTTACGGGCGTACGTGGCGGGCCTCGAAGCGGCCCGCGCCCAGTTCCAGGGTGAAGCTGACCTGCTGGCCTTCGGACAGCACCTGCTCGTCCGTCTCGACGTCCTCGGCCCGGACGTGGACGGCGTCCTCGTCACCGTACGGGGTGATGAAGCCGTACCCGCCGTCCTGGTTGAAGTACGTCACGACCCCTTTGCGTCGGGTGTTCACGTGGACTCCCTCGGCCATGCCCGAGCCCGGTCCCAGGTCTGTCGGCGGCGCCCGCGGACTCGCGCGGCTCACAGCTCCATCTCACCTCCGAACGGGCCCGTTGGGAAGATCCCGTCGAGCGACACCGCCGCTACGGAACGTGAGCTGTTCGAACGCGGTGTCGGGGCGTGTCGGCATGGTGGGCCCGGGAGCGGGCACACGCGGGCAGAACGATGTTCGCCCGTCGCCGGCGGGAACACGCCTCGGAGGTGCCCAGTGCCGCATGCCACGCTCACGGCCGTCCCGGAGAGGACGGCTCGATTGATCGCCCTGCCGGGTGTGTACCGGCCGCAGGACGACACGTGGCTGCTGGCCGAAGCCCTCGGGGACGAACGCCTCGGGCCCGAGGACAAGGTGCTGGAGATCGGTGCCGGAACCGGGGCTCTCGCGCTCCGCGCGGCGGCCAGGGGCGCGGAGGTCACCGCGATCGACGTGTCGTGGCGGGCCGTGATCTCGACCCGGGTCAACGCCCTGCGGCAGCGACGCACCCTGCGCGTCCTGCACGGAGACTTCGCCGCCCGCGCCCACGGCAGGCGCTTCGACCTCGTCCTGGCCAACCCTCCCTACGTGCCGTCCCCCGGGCCACGGCCGCCGTCGCACGGCGCCGCCCGCGCCTGGGACGCGGGCTCGGACGGCCGGGAGATCATCGACCGGATCTGCGAACGCGCCCCTGGACTCCTGAGCGAGGGCGGGATCCTCCTGCTCGTGCACTCCGGGATGTGCGGTACGGGCGCCACGCTGCGGTACCTCGCGCGAGCCGGGCTCGACGCGGCGGTGACGCGGCGGGCCGTCGTCCCGTGGGGACCCGTGCTGCGGTCCCGGCGCGACTGGCTGCGGAGCGAGGGGATCGCCGGGAGCTCCGACGCGTGGGAAGAGTTGGTGATCATCCGTGCCCAGCGCCTCTGAAAGCGGTACGCGCCGGCCCGGGCCACGCCGCGTCGTCCTGGATCCGAACGGCCCGGTCCTCGTCGAAGGACCCGTCGAGGTGGCGCTGGACGACGGGACGGTGGTCCGGTCGGACCGCTTCATGGTCGCCGTGTGCACCTGCCGCCGCAGTCGTACGTACCCGTGGTGCGACACCAGCCACCGCCGCCGCGAGCGCCCCGCGCGAGGGGAATCCTGATGGCCGCCCCGGTCGTGTCGGCGAACCGCGCAGGGCCCCGTCTCCCCGAGGCGCGCGGGGAGCTGTCCGGCGCCGTGCTGACCTCCCTGACCTCCGCGGCCTCCTCGGGGACGAGCGGTCCGCTGCGGTACTCCCCCGGCACGCTCGCGGCGGCCGATCCGCTCGGCGAGGACGTCCAGCTCGCGCTCCACCTGCTGTACGAGCTGCACTACCGGGGCTTCGACGGGGTCGACGACGACCGTGAATGGGACCCGGAGCTGCTGCGTCTGCGGCAGGAGATGGAAGCACGCTTCCTGCACGAACTGCGGACCCGGGTGCCGGACGGCGACCGATCGGTGGACGAGGTGTTCGGTCCGCTGCTGATCGAGCCGGTCGCCCCGGCCGACGGCGTCGGCCACTTCCTGGAGACCGAGGGAGAGCTGTGGCAGGTGCGCGAGTACGCCGCCCTGCGCTCCCTCTACCACCTCAAGGAGGCCGATCCGCACGCCTGGGTGATCCCGCGGCTGACGGGGCGGGCCAAGGCCGGGATGGTGGCGATCGAGTACGACGAGTTCGGCGCCGGGCGGGCCGAGGACATCCATGCCCGGCTCTTCGCCGACCTCATGGACGACCTGGGGCTTGACTCCACGTACGGCAGGTACGTCGATCACGCGCCCGCGCCGCTGCTCGCGACCGTCAACCTCATGTCCCTCTTCGGCCTGCACCGCTCCCTGCGCGGGGCGCTGGTGGGGCACTTCGGCCACGTCGAGGTCACCTCGTCGCCGGGCTCACGGCGGCTTGCCCGGGCGATGCGCCGCTGCGGCGCGGGCCCCGCGGCCGCACGCTTCTACGACGAGCACGTGGAGGCCGACGCCGTCCACGAGCAGGTCGTACGGCGCGAGGTCATCGGAGGCCTGCTGGCCGACGAACCGTGGCTGGAGGCCGACATCGCCTTCGGCTGCGCGGCGACGACGGTCCTTGAGGACCGGCTGGACGCGCACCTCCGGGCGGCCTGGTCGGCGGGACGCTCCGCCTGCCGACTCCCGCTGCCGGCCGTGGAGCCATGTGACCCGGAAGGCGGTGACTGACATGGCCGGCCTGGACGGCTTCGCCGCGAAGCTGGACCCCCCGATGTACGTCGTCACCGCGACGGCGCCGGACGGCGAGCGGGCCGGCTGCCTCGTCGGCTTCGCCTCGCAGAGCTCGATCGACCCGCCCCGCTTCGTGGTGTGGCTGTCCCGTGCGAACCACACCTACCGGGTCGCCTGCCGCGCCTCGCATCTGACGGTCCATCTCCTGGACCCCGAGCACCACGGGACGGCACGCCTGTTCGGTGAGGAGACGGGCGACGCCGTCGACAAGTTCGCCCGCGTGGACTGGCGGCCGGGAGAGGCCGGCAGCCCCGTCCTCGCCGACTCCCCGGGCTGGTTCACCGGCCGGGTGGAGGCGCGGCTCGACGGCGGGGACCACGTGGGCTTCCTGCTCGCTCCGGTCGCCGAGGGCCCGACCGAGGAACCGACCGGAGAACCGACCGAGGACCCAGCCGAGAAACCGGGCTCCCCCGACGCGCGGCGCCCGCGGCTGTTCCTCCTCAGCGACGCCGCGTCCTTCTCCCCCGGCCACCCGGCCTGAACGGGCCACCGCCGGCGCCCTGCTCGCGGACGGCCTCGTCGGGCGGCGGCTCGGGTGGTGGCTTCGGGCGGGCGGGCCCAGTCTTGAAGGCGTGGGCAGGGACGTTTGCCGGGGCGACGACGGGTGAGTCGCCATGCCGAGACGTCCGCCGCAGCTCCGTACGAGGAAGGCAGATCAACCGATGACCGAGGACCGACCCCACACAACGACCGATTCCGGCGCCCCGGTGGAGAGCGACGAACACTCGCTCACGGTGGGACCCGGCGGTCCTGTCCTGCTGCAGGACGCGTACCTGATCGAGCAGATGGCACAGTTCAACCGGGAACGGATCCCCGAGCGGCAGCCGCACGCCAAGGGCAGCGGCGCGTTCGGCCATTTCGAGGTCACGCACGACGTCAGCGGCTACACCAAGGCGGCGCTGTTCCAGCCCGGCACCCGCACGGATCTGGTCATCCGCTTCTCGACCGTCGCAGGTGAGCGCGGCAGCCCGGACACCTGGCGCGACCCGCGCGGCTTCGCGGTGAAGTTCTACACCCGCGAGGGCAACTACGACATGGTCGGCAACAACACGCCGGTGTTCTTCATCAAGGATCCGATGAAATTCCAGCACTTCATCCGGTCCCAGAAGCGCCGCGCGGACAACAACCTGCGCGACCACGACATGCAGTGGGACTTCTGGACCCTCTCGCCGGAGTCCGCGCACCAGGTCACCTGGCTGATGGGGGACCGTGGCATTCCGCGCACCTGGCGCCACATGAACGGCTACACCTCCCACACCTACATGTGGATCAACGCGTCCGGCGAGCGGTTCTGGGTGAAGTACCACTTCAAGACGGACCAGGGCATCGAGTTCTTCACGCAGGACGAGGGCGACCAGATGGCGGCCGTCGACACGGATTACCACACGCGGGATCTGTTCGAGCACATCCGCGACGGCGACTTCCCCAGCTGGACGCTGTACGTGCAGGTCATGCCGTACGGGGAGGCCGCGGGCTACCGGTTCAACCCGTTCGACCTCACCAAGGTGTGGCCGCACGGTGACTATCCGCTCATTCCGGTCGGCCGCATGACGCTCGACCGGAACCCGACCGACAACCACGCCGAGATCGAGCAGGCCGCCTTCCAGCCCAACAACCTGGTCCCCGGTATCGGGCCGAGCCCGGACCGGATGCTGCTGGCGAGGCTCTTCTCGTACGCGGACGCCCACCGCCACCGCATCGGCGCGAACTACCAGCAGCTCCCCGTGAACGCGCCCGTCGTCGACGTACACACGTACTCGAAGGACGGGGCGATGGCGTACCGCAAGACGACGGACCCGGTCTACGCCCCGAACTCCAAGGGCGGTCCCGCCGCCGACACCGAACGCTACGGGAGCCCGCCCAGCTGGGCCGCCGACGGCGAGATCACCCGCGCGGCGTACGTCTCCCACCCGGAGGACGACGACTGGGGCCAGCCGGGCACCCTCGTGCGCGAGGTCATGGACGACGACGCCCGCGACCGTCTCGTGGACAACGTGGTCGGTCACCTGCTGAACGGTGTCAGCGAGCCGGTCCTGGAGCGTGCCTTCGCCTACTGGAGGAACATCGACGAGAAGGTGGGCGCGCGCATCGCCCAGGGCGTCCGGGCCAAGGCCGACGAGAAGGACCCGAAGGCCGCCGAACAGGCCAATCCCGCTCGCAGCTCCATGCAGGACAAGGCCTGAACGGCGACGGCGAACCCGTGATGCGGTGGCCGGCCGGAGCAATCCGGTCGGCCACCGCCGCACTCGGCCGGCCGCCGTTACCCCGTCGGCCGCCGCATGCCCCGATCGGGTCCGGTCACTCCATGCGCTCCACCACGAAGACCGGGATCTCCCGGTCGGTCCTGCGCTGGTAGTCCGCGTAGTCGGGGAAGGCCGCGACGGCCCGCTCCCACCAGGCCTGGCGCTCCTCGCCGGTCACGATCCGTGCCTTCATGTCCCAGGTGCGCGTCCCGTCCCGCAGCTCGACCTGTGGGAAGGCGACCAGGTTGTGGTACCAGACGGGGTGCTTCACGGCGCCGCCGTTGGAGGCGACGAGGGCGTAGGCACCGTCGTGCTCCACCCGCATGAGGGGCGTCTTGCGGAGCTTGCCGCTCTTCGCGCCGGTGTTGGTCACCAGGACGACGGGCAGGCCGCGCATCGTCGTCCCCTCCGTGCCGCCCGATGCCTCGTACAACTCGACCTGCTCCCGCACCCACTGCGTCGGACTGGGCTCGTACGTTCCCTCGAGCGGCATGTCGCTCCCTCGTCGTCGTTCGGCGGCGCACCGCCCTGCCGGCCAGTCCATCACGACCGCCGCGAGATCGGGAGCATGGCCTGCCGGGTACGGGGCAGGCGGAGTTCGAGCGGGAAACGCGACCCGCCACGCAAGGCACACGGACGAGGAGGACGGCAGCGAACGACCACGCCGTCCTCTGCCAACCGGAGGAGTTGTTTTCGCGTGACTGAGCACGTGTGGAGCTACAAGTCGACCGCGGGCCACCTGGCCGGTACCCGACTGACCGGCTACAAGGTCGAAGCCATCGACGGCGGCATCGGGAAGGTGGACAAGCACTCCGACGAGGTCGACGACGCCTATCTGGTCGTGGACACCGGCATCTGGATCTTCGGCAAGGAGGTCCTCCTGCCGGCGAGCACCGTGGTCCGGATCGATGTGGACGACAAGAAGATCTTCGTCGACCGGACGAAGGAGCAGATCGAGAACGCTCCCGAGTTCCACCGCGACAAGCACCTCGAGGACCCTGCGTACCGCCAGGAGCTGGGGACGTACTACGGCCTCGGTGGCCCGTTCGGCGGCCACATCGTCTGAACCCGGTAGATGGGGAAGGGCCCGGACTCGTTCGAGTTCGGGTCCTTCCCCATGCCATCCCGTGTCCGATATGTGCGTCTTTCGCACCTCTTGGCCAGTGAAGCAGGCCACTCTCCGCACGGCTTTGCGCATGGATCCCAGGAGCCAGGGCAGGCGGCCCGACCGCCGGTGATTCCGGCAGGGGGATTCAAAGGAACGAAAGGCCGTACGCGACGTGACCGCAGCACAGCAGACCATCCACGTGGGCGGAGAGTGGCGCGCAGCCCTCTCCGGAGCCACGCGCGAGATCATCGACCCCGTCGACGCGACCGCCTTCGCGGTCGTGGCGGAGGGCGGTGTCCAGGACACCGACGACGCCGTGGCCGCGGCGCGGGCCGCGTTCGACGACGGCGCCTGGCCCCGTACGCCGGTCGCCGAGCGCGCCACGCTGCTGCGGCGGGTCGCCGCCCTGCTCGAGCGGGACCGCGAGCGCATCGGCGCCCTGGAGAGCCAGGACGCGGGCAAGACGCTGGAGGAGGGCCGCGTCGACGTCGACTGCGTCCGCGACGCCTTCCTCTACTTCGCCGACCTCGTGGAGAAGGAGGACGGCGGCCGGGTCGTCGACGCCGGCTCCGACGACATCCGCAGTGTCGTCACTCATGAGGCCGTGGGCGTCTGCGCCCTGATCACCCCGTGGAACTACCCGCTTCTTCAGGCCAGTTGGAAGATCGCGCCGGCCCTCGCCGCGGGCAACACCTTCGTGATCAAGCCGAGCGAGATCACCCCGCTCTCCACCGTCGTCCTGGTCGAACTCCTCCTGGAGGCCGGCCTTCCGCTCGGCGCCGCGAACATCGTCACCGGCCCCGGCCACACCGTCGGCGCCCGGCTGGCCGAGCACCCGAACGTCGACCTCGTCTCCTTCACCGGCGGTCTCGTCAGCGGCACGAAGGTCGCCAGGGCGGCGGCCGACAGCGTGAAGAAGGTCGCCCTCGAACTCGGCGGCAAGAACCCCAACGTCGTCTTCGCCGACGCCTGTTCGACACCCGAGGGGTTCGACACCGCCGTCGACCAGGCGCTCAACGCCGCCTTCATCCACAGCGGCCAGGTCTGCTCCGCCGGCTCCCGCCTCATCGTCGAGGAGTCGCTGCGCGAACGGTTCGTCGCCGAGCTCGCCCGCCGGGCGGAACTGATCCGCCTGGGCCGCGGCACCGACGAGGGCGTCGAGTGCGGTCCGCTGGTCTCCGCCGCCCAGGTCGCGAGGACCGAGGAGTACGTGGCCTCCGCCCTCGGCGAGGGCGCGGTCCTGCGGGCCGGCGGCGAGAGGCCGACCGGTCCCGGCTACTTCTACCGGCCCACCGTCCTCGACCGGTGCCACCGCCGCATGCGGGTCGTCCGCGAGGAGATCTTCGGCCCCGTCCTCACCGTGGAGACCTTCCGCACCGAGGAGGAGGCCGTCACGCTCGCCAACGACACCGAGTACGGCCTCGCCGGAGCGGTGTGGACCTCCGACGAGAACCGCGCCCGGCGGGTCGCGGCCCGGCTGCGCCACGGAACCGTCTGGATCAACGACTTCCACCCGTACCTGCCGCAGGCCGAATGGGGCGGCTTCGGGAAGTCCGGCATCGGCCGCGAGCTCGGCCCGAGCGGTCTCGCCGAGTACCGCGAGGCCAAGCACGTCTACCAGAACCTCGCTCCGCGCCCCGTGCGCTGGTTCGCGGGCGAGAAGCAGAGGGACCGGGCATGAACGACCAGCACATGTACGACTACGTCGTCGTCGGCGGCGGCACCGCGGGTTCGGTGATCGCCTCCCGGCTGACCGAGAACCCGGACGTCACCGTCGCCGTCATCGAGGGCGGCCCCAGCGACGTCGGCCGCGACGACGTCCTCACCCTGCGCCGCTGGATGGGCCTGCTCGGCGGTGAGCTGGACTACGACTACCCCACCACCGAGCAGCCCCGGGGCAACTCGTACATCCGCCACAGCCGTGCGCGGGTGCTCGGCGGCTGTTCCTCGCACAACACCCTCATCGCCTTCAAGCCCCTGCCCTCCGACTGGGACGAGTGGGCCGAGGCCGGCGCCGAGGGGTGGGACGCGGCGGCCATGGATCCGTACTTCGCCCGGCTGCGCAACAACATCGTCCCCGTCGACGAGGCCGACCGGAACGCGATCGCCCGGGACTTCGTCGACGCGGCGCAGACCGCGCTCGGTGTTCCGCGGGTCGAGGGCTTCAACAGGAGCCCCTTCCACGAGGGCGTCGGCTTCTTCGACCTCGCCTACCACCCGGAGAACAACAAGCGGTCCTCCGCCTCCGTGGCGTATCTGCACCCCTTCCTCGACCGGCCGAACCTGCACATCGCCCTGGAGACCTGGGCGTTCCGGCTCGAGCTGGAGGGCACCCGCGCGACCGGCGTGCACATCCGTACGAAGGAGGGCGCGGAGCACGTCGTGCGCGCCCGGCGTGAGGTCCTGGTGTGCGCGGGCGCCGTGGACACCCCGCGCCTGCTGCTGCACTCGGGCATCGGGCCGCGCGCCGACCTGGAGAAGCTCGGCATCCCCGTCGTGCATGACCTGCCGGGCGTCGGGGAGAACCTGCTCGACCACCCCGAGTCGGTCATCGTGTGGGAGACGCACGGTCCGATCCCGGAGAACTCCGCGATGGACTCCGACGCCGGTCTCTTCGTCCGCCGTGACCCGGAGTCCGAGGGGCCGGACCTGATGTTCCACTTCTACCAGATCCCCTTCACCGACAATCCCGAGCGACTGGGCTACGAACGGCCCGCGCACGGCGTCTCGATGACCCCGAACATCCCCAAGCCGCGCAGCCGCGGGCGGCTCTATCTGACGAGCGCCGACCCCGAGGTCAAACCCGCTCTGGACTTCCGGTACTTCACCGACGAGGACGACTACGACGGCCGGACCCTCGTCGACGGGATCCGTATCGCCCGGCAGATCGCGGCGAGCCAGCCGCTGGCCGGATGGCTGAAGCGCGAGGTCTGCCCGGGGCCCGAGGTCACCTCCGACGAGGAGCTGAGCGCCTACGCGCGTCATGTCGCGCACACCGTCTACCACCCGGCCGGGACCTGCCGGATGGGGGCCGCCGACGACGAACTCGCCGTCGTCGCGCCCGACCTGAGGATCCGGGGCCTCGACGGCATCCGGATCGCCGACGCGTCCGTCTTCCCGACCATGACCGCCGTCAACCCCATGATCGGCGTCCTCATGGTCGGGGAGAAATGCGCCGACCTGCTGGGAGGTACCACTCGATGAACACTCCGCCGCACGCCACGCATCCGCCGCAGACCCCCGCGGCCCCCGTCTTCTCCGTACGCGACCTGTGGAAGGTCTTCGGTCCGAAGGCCGACCGCGTCCCCGCCGACCAGGAGCTCCGCACCCTCGGCGCCGCCGAGCTGCGCGAGCGGACCGGCTGCACCGCCGCCGTCCGCGATGTCTCCTTCGACGTCCGCAAGGGTGAGGTCTTCGTCGTCATGGGCCTGTCCGGCTCGGGCAAGTCGACGCTCGTCCGCTGCCTGACCCGGCTCATCGAGCCGACCTCGGGCACGATCTCCATCGACGGCGAGGACGTGCTGTCGATGGACTCCGGCCGACTCCGCGAGCTGCGCCGGCACCGGGCGGCGATGGTCTTCCAGCACTTCGGGCTGCTGCCGCACCGGACCGTGCTCGACAACGTCGCCTACGGACTGGAGATCCAGGGCATGGCGCGCGGCGAACGGCGCGAGCGGGCGGCGGAGGTCGTCACCAAGGTGGGCCTCGACGGCATGGAGCACCGCAGGCCGAGCCAGCTGTCCGGCGGCCAGCAGCAGCGGGTCGGGCTCGCCCGCGCGCTCGCCGTGGACCCCGAGGTCCTGCTCTTCGACGAGCCGTTCAGCGCGCTCGACCCGCTCATCCGCCGGGACATGCAGGAGGAGGTCGTCCGCCTGCACCGGGAGGAGGGACGCACGATGGTCTTCATCACGCACGATCTGAGCGAGGCGCTGAAGCTCGGCGACCGCATCGCGCTGATGCGCGACGGCCGGATCGTCCAGCTGGGCACCCCCGAGGAGATCGTGGGCTCCCCCGCCGACGAGTACGTCAGGGACTTCGTCCGGGACGTGCCGCGCGAACAGGTGCTGACCGTCCGCTCGGCGATGCGCCCCGCGCTCGCCTCCGAGCACGAGGCCGGCCCCTCGCTCGCCCCGAGCGCCACCGTCCACGAGGCCATCGAGGCCGTTGCCCGTACGGGCGAGAACGCGCGGGTCGTCGAGGGCGGCCGGTGTCTCGGTGTGGTCGACCACGCGGGACTCCTCGGCGTCGTCGCCGGGGTCCCGGCCTCGACGGGGAAGGCGGTGGCCTGATGCACGCGCATACGACCTGGCCGCCGCCGGGCGGCCCGTCCGGTGCCACCGCCCTGGGGCGGTGGGGCCGATGACCGCCACCGTCACCCCCGCGACTTCGAGCCGCGCCACCGGCGCCGGGACCGGTGTGCTGCACGCGCTCGCACGCCGTCGCGGCCGGCTGATCGGCGCCGGAGTGGCCGTCGGGCTCGTCCTCGGTGCCCTGCTCATGGGCGGCGGCAGCTGGCCCGCCTCGCTCGCCGTCGATGTGTCCGGTCCGCTCGGGAGCACCAGCGACTGGATCATCGACAACCGTGACAGCCACCCGCTGTTCCTCTACTTCCTCGGGCACGTCAGCAACGTCGTGGTCGTCTCCGTCCGCGCGGTCTACCTGGTGCTGCTCGCGCTCGGCTGGGCGGGCGTCACCGCCGCCGCCGGTCTGGTGGCCTGGCGGGTCGCGGGCGTCCGGCTCGCGCTGACCTCCGTCGCCGCCTTCGGCGCCTGCGGACTGCTCGGCATGTGGGTACCGACCATGCAGACGCTCGCCCTGATGGTGGTCGCCGTCGCCGCGTCCGTCCTGCTCGGTGGCCTTCTCGGGCTTGCCGCCGGTCTGTCGGACCGTATGCACCGGGTCCTGCGCCCGGTCCTCGACACCATGCAGGTGCTGCCGGCCTTCGCGTATCTCCTGCCCGTCGTCCTGGTCTTCGGCATCGGCGTGCCCGCCGCCGTGCTCGCGACCGTCGTCTACGCCGCCCCGCCCATGGCCCGTCTCACGGCGCTCGGGCTGCGCGGCGCGGACGCCGGCGTCATGGAGGCCGCCGCGTCCCTCGGCGCGACCGGCAGGCAGCGGCTGCTTACGGCCCGGCTGCCGCTGGCCCGCAAGGAGCTGCTGCTCGGCGTCAATCAGTCGATCATGATGGCGCTCGGTATGGCCGTGATCGCGTCCGTCATCGGCGCGGGCGGTCTCGGCGACCGGGTCTACCAGGCGCTGGCCTCCGTCGACGTCGGTGCCGCGCTCGCCGCGGGTGTGCCGATCGTGCTGCTCGCGATCGTCCTGGACCGGGTCACCGGCGCGGCGGGCGAGCGGATCGGCGCGGCCCCGGCCCGCCGGGCCGGGCTCGGCTGGGCCGTGGCCCTCGTGGCGACCGCCGTCGTCGCCGTCGCGGGCCGCCTGTCCGACCGGCTCACGTGGCCCGACGCGTGGACCGTGGACTTCGCGGAGCCCGTCAACAGGGCGGTCGACTGGATGACCGCCCATCTCTACTCCGGTGTCCCCCTCGTCGGCGGTACCGCCGACTGGGCGGGGCGGTTCACCACCTGGGTCCTCAACCCCCTGCGCGACGGGCTGCAGTGGCTGCCCTGGTGGGCGGTCCTGCTGACCCTGGGCGCGCTCGCCCTGCTCATCGGCACCTGGCGCACCGCCACGACCGCCGTCCTCGCGATGGCCGCGATCGGGGTGCTCGGTGTCTGGGACCCGGCGCTCGACACGCTCTCCCAGGTGCTGGCCGCCGTCGCCGTGACGCTGGTGCTGGGTGTCGCCCTCGGGGTCGCCGCGGCCCGCAGCACGCGCCTGGGGCGCGCGCTGCGTCCGGTGCTCGACGTCTTCCAGACGATGCCGCAGTTCGTCTACCTGATTCCCGTGGTCGCCCTGTTCGGTGTGGGCCGGGCCCCGGCGGTCGCGGCCGCCGTGGTCTACGCGCTGCCCGCCGTCGTACGGATCACGGCCCAGGGCGTCCGCGCGGTGGACCCGGCCGCGCTGGAGGCCTCACGCTCGCTGGGCGCCACCGGGCGCCAGCAGCTGTTCCAGGTCCAGCTGCCGCTGGCACGGCCCGCGCTCCTGCTCGCCGTCAACCAGGGCGTGGTCCTCGTCCTCGCGGTGGTCGTCATCGGCGGCCTCGTGGGCGGAGGCGCACTCGGGTACGACGCGGTCTTCGGCCTCGCCCAGGGCGACCTGGCGACCGGCCTCGTCGCGGGCGCGGCGATCGTCTGCCTCGGCCTCATGCTCGACCGCGTCACCCAGCCGACGGAACGCCGCGGCCTCGCCGGAAAGGGGGCCTGAGATGGCTCGCACACGCTTCGCACTCGGCGGCTCCGCACTCGCGGCCGCCCTCGCCCTGACCGCTCTCACCGGCTGCGGCGCCGCCGACATGACCCGCCAGGCCTCCCCGTACGCCGACGCGAAGGGGTCCCGCACGGTGACCCTGTCGGTGCAGTCGTGGGTGGGCGCGCAGGCCAACGTCGCCGTCGCCCAGTACCTGCTCGAGCACGAGCTCGGCTACCGGGTGGACACCGTCCAGATCGACGAGGTGCCGGCCTGGGACGCGCTCAGCCAGGGCCGGGTGGACGCCATCCTGGAGGACTGGGGCCACCCGGAGCAGGAGAAGCGGTACGTCGAGGACAAGGGGACGATCGCGCGGGGCGGCGATCTCGGGGTGACCGGCCACATCGGCTGGTTCGTACCGACGTACTTCGCGGAGAAGCACCCGGACGTCACCGACTGGAAGAACCTGAACAAGTACGCCGAGGAGTTCCGTACCGCGGAGAGCGGCGGCAAGGGCCAGTTGCTGGACGGTTCGCCCTCCTACGTGACGAACGACAAGGCGCTCGTGAAGAACCTCGACCTCGACTACCAGGTCGTGTTCGCGGGCTCGGAGGCGGCGCAGATCACGCAGATCGAGCAGTTCGCCAAGGAGAAGAAGCCCTTCCTGAGCTACTGGTACAAGCCCCAGTGGCTGTTCGAGAAGGTCCCGATGACGGAGGTGAAGCTGCCCGCCTACACGGAGGGCTGCGACGCGGAGCCGGAGAAGGTGGCCTGCGCGTACCCGCACACGCCTCTGCAGAAGTTCCTCAACGCCCGCTTCGCGGACGGCGGGGGTGACGCCGCGGCCTTCCTGAAGAAGTTCCGGTGGACGACCGAGATGCAGAACGACGTCGCCCTGATGATCGCCGAGCAGAAGCTGTCTCCGCAGGAGGCGGCGGGTCGCTGGGTGAAGGAGAACGAGGCCACCTGGCGGGCCTGGCTCCCGTCCTGACGCGGGCGACCGGGTGACCGCGCGCGCCTCAGTTCGGCGTCACCGGGTGGCCGCGGAGCTTCTTGCGCAGGGTGCGGGTGTCGGGGTGCTTGGGGCCGAAGGCGGCGTCCAGGATGGCGAAGCTGTCGTCGTACCACTGGCGGGCCTGCTCCGGCCCGTCGGTGAGGAGGGCCACGTCGCCGAGGCGTTCGCAGACGACGCTCAGGTCGCGCTGGGTCGACAGGTCGCGGGGGTCGTCGCCGAGGAGCGAGCGGCGCAGGGAGAGCGACTCGTCGTAGTGGGCGCGGGCGGCCTCCAGGTCTCGGCGGCGCAGGGCCAGGTCGCCGAGGCGTTCGTACTGGACGCCGAGGTCGCGGCGGGCCCGGGGGTCGCCGGGGAGTTCGGCCGCCAGCTCACGGCGTACGGACAGGGCGCGGGCGTACCACTCGGCGGCCTCGTCGAGTTCCTGGCGTTCCGTCGCGAGCAGGCCGAGGCGTTCCTGGACGACGCCGAGCTCGCGGCGGTCGCCGGTGTGGTGCGGGTCGGTCCCGACCAGGTGCTCGGCGAGTGCGAGGGCCGTCGTGCAGTGGTCGTGCGCGGTGCGCCGGCCCGCGGGCCCACCGGTCTGCCGGGCGATCTCGCCGAGGGTGAACTCGCCGAACCTGAGGTCCCGCAGCAGCCGGATGTCGTCGGGGTTCTCCTCGCGCAGCCGGGTGGCGACGGCCAGGCCCTCCGCGTACGCCTCCGCGGCCTGGTCGAGGCGGTGGGCGCCCACCCAGAAGGCGCCGTACTTGTTGAACGCGAGGGTCAGGTCCCGTCGGGTGGAGAGGTCGGGGAACTGCTCGGCCAGCCGGATGGCCTCCGCCAGCATCCGCTCGTAGTGCCGTCTCGCCTCGCGCGGTCTGCCGCGCCGCAGGGCCTGGTCACCGGCCTGCTCGGCGGAGCAACAGCTGTCGACGAGACCCTGCCGGACCCGGACCGCATCCCATCTCGTCATCGAACCCCCACGTACGCGAACACCGTCTGACCGGATCACTATCCCCGGCGCGGGAGCCCGTCGAATCGTCCTGGGGCCAAGCTTCCACCAGAGTTCACCCGGCGGTCGTGGGCAGGTCAGGTGGTACGGGCGGGCGCCGCGTGGGCGCCCGCCCGTACGGATCCCGGCTACTTCAGGGCGGCGATGGCGGCCTCGTAGTCGGGCTCGGTGGCGATCTCGGCGACGAGCTCCGAGTGGAGCACCTCGTTGTTCTCGTCGAGGACGACGACGGCGCGGGCGGTCAGACCCGCCAGCGGGCCGTCGGCGATGTCGACGCCGTAGTTGGTGTGGAACTCGCGGTCGCGGAGGGTGGAGAGCGTCTTGACGTTCTCCAGGCCCTCGGCACCGCAGAAGCGGGACTGCGCGAAGGGCAGGTCCGCGGAGATGCAGAGCACGACCGTGTTGTCCAGGTCGGCGGCCTTCTCGTTGAACGCGCGCACCGAGGCGGCGCAGACGCCCGTGTCGATGCTCGGGAAGATGTTCAGCACCTTGCGCTGACCGCTGAACTGCTCCAGCGAACTGTCCGTCAGCTCCTTGGCGACGAGCGAGAACGCCGGAGCGACGCTGCCGGGGGCGGGCAGCACGCCGTTGACCTGCACGGGGTTGCCCTTGAACGCGATCTGGGCCATGGGGAGTCTCCCTCGAGGGTGTTCGCAGAGTGAGTACGACAACACCCTCGATCGTACGTGGCGTGATCCCCCGGTCCGGATCGGCCGGTCCGGATCGGCCGGCCCGGTCAGCCGGCCCCTGGGGGTGGCATGCCGCCCTTGAGGCGTTCGATGTCCGAGGCGCGGACCTGGATCACGAAGAGGGCGATGACGAACGCCACGACGGAGAAGATCGCGGCCGTGATGAATCCCTGCGAGACACCGGCGGTGAGGATCTCGTCGGACCAGGGTGGGGGCAGTTCGCCCGTTCTGGCGAACTGGGCCTTCTCCAGCGGAGTCGCCTGGGCGAGGAAGGCGGGGATCTGGTCCTTCGCCTCGTTGCGGCTGGCCGTGCCGAAGACCGTCACCAGGATCGACAGGCCGAGCGAGCCACCCACCTGCTGGGTGGCGTTGAGCAGCCCGGACGCCGCGCCCGACTCCTGCTGCTCGACGTTGGAGAGCGCCATGATGGTCAGTGAGACGAAGATCAGGCCCATGCCGAAGCCGAAGACGAGGATCGGGCCGAGGACGCTGCCCAGGTAGGTGGAGTGGACGTCGGTCAGGGTCAGCCAGGACAGACCGACCGCCGACAGGAGCGAGCCCGCCACCATGAAGGGTTTCGGCCCGTAGCGGGGCAGCAGTTGTGAGGTGAGCCCGGCGCCGACGGCGATGATCGCGCTCACCGGCAGGAACGCGAGGCCGGTCTTCAGCGGGCTGAAGTGCAGGACGTCCTGCACCCAGAGCGTCAGGAAGAAGAACATCCCGAAGATGGCCGCCGCGAGGCAGAGCATGATGCCGTACGTTCCCGCCCGGTTGCGGTCGGCGAACATGTGCAGCGGGGTGATCGGCTGCCGGGAGCGCCGCTCCACCAGGATGAACAGCAGGAGCAGGACGACCGCCGCGCCGAACGAGGCCAGCGTCCACGGGTCCTGCCAGCCCTCCTGGGCGGCGCGGATGAAGCCGTAGACCAGCGCCACCATGCCGAGGGTGGAGGTGAGCGCCCCGGTGAAGTCGAAGTGGCCGGGGTGCCGCTCGGACTCCTTGATGTGGCGGGGCGTGAGGAAGGCGATGAGCAGCGCGATCGGCACGTTGACGAAGAAGATCCAGCGCCAGTCGAGCCATTCGACGAGCAGTCCGCCGGCGACGAGGCCGATCGCTCCGCCGCCCGCCGAGACGGCCGCGAACACACCGAAGGCCCGGTTGCGTTCCGGGCCTTCGGTGAAGTTCGTGGTGATCAGGGAGAGCGAGGTCGGGGAGGATATCGCTCCGCCGACGCCCTGCAGGGCACGGGCGGCGAGCAGTTGCCAGTCGTTCTGGGCCAGTCCGCAGAGCAGTGAGGCGAAGCCGAAGAGCAGGATGCCGAAGATGAAGACGCGGCGGCGGCCGAGGATGTCACCGGCACGTCCGCCGAGCAGCAGCAGTCCGCCGAAGGTCAGCGTGTAGGCGTTGACCACCCAGGACAGGCTCGTGGTCGAGAAGTTCAGCGAGTCCTGGATGTGTGGCAGCGCGATGTTGACGATCGTGATGTCGAGAACGACCATCAGCTGACACGAGGCGATGACGAAGAGGGCGATGCCCTTGCCGTCGCCGCTCTTCTTGGGCGTCGCGGTCTGTGCCGGGTTGGGCGTCGGGTTCGGTGTACTCATGGCGCATCGCGCCCTCGCTCACTGAGGGAGGGTGGGCCGGTCAGTCCACCTTTCGACATTAAGCCCGGGTCCTGCGACTCTCCAGTTGATCAAGAGGGCGGGCGGTCACTCCAGGACGGCGAGGCCGTCCACCTCCACCAGCGCCTGCTCGTCCCAGAGTCGTACGACACCGATGACGGCCATCGCCGGGTAGTCCCGCCCGGCCAACCGCCGCCAGATCCTGCCCAGTTCGGCGGCGTGGCGCCGGTAGTCGGCGATGTCGGTGGCGTAGACCGTGACGCGGGCGAGGTCGGCCGGTGAGCCGCCGGCGTGACGGAGCGCGGTGAGGAGGTTGGTCAGGGCGGTCTCGAACTGCTCGGGCAGGGCCTCCCCGACGACCTTGCCGTCGCGGTCGAGGCTGGTCTGCCCGGCGAGCAGGACGAGTCGGGAGCCGGTGGCGGTGACGGCGTGGGAGAAGCCGGTGGGCGGGGAGAGTTCGGCGGGGTTGTGCCGGTGCAGGCTCATGCCGTGACCTCCTTGGACGGCGCGGGCTCCTGGGGCCGGTCCGCGCGTGGGACGCGGCGCTCTGAAGGGGCTTCGGAGAGGGCCCCGGCCTTGTACAGCTCCTTGGCGATGATCGTGCGCTGGACCTCGGTGGCGCCTTCGTAGATGCGCGGGGCACGCACCTCCCGGTAGAGGTGCTCCAGGAGATGCCCCCGTTGCAGGGCGCGCGCCCCGTGCAGCTGGACGGCTGCGTCGACGACGTACTGCGCGGTCTCGGTGGCGAGCAGCTTGGCCATGGCCGCGCGGCGCGGCACGTCGTCCGCCCCGGCGTCGTAGGCGGCCGCCGCGGCGTAGACGAGGAGGCGGGCGGCCTCGGTACGGGTGGCCATCTCGGCGACCTGGTGGGCGACGGCCTGGAGGTCGCCGAGCACGCCGCCGAAGGCGGTGCGGGTGGCGGTGTGGGCGAGGGTGGCGTCGAGGGCGGCCTGGGCCATGCCGACCGCGAAGGCGCCGACGCTCGGGCGGAAGCGGTTGAGCGTGGTCATGGCGACCCGGAACCCCCGGTCGGGCTCGCCCAGGAGGTCCGCGGGGCCGACCGGGACGCCGTCGAAGACGAGGGTGCCGATGGCGTGCGGGGCGAGCATGTCGAGGGGGCTGCCGGAGAGGCCCGGCCGGTCGGCGGGGACGAGGAAGGCGGTGACGCCGCGGGCGCCCGCGCCGGGGGTGGTCCGGGCGAAGACGGTGGCGAAGTCGGATTCCGGGGCGTTGGAGATCCAGCGCTTCTCGCCGTGGAGGCGCCAGCCGCCCGCGCCGTCAGGACGGGCCTCCAGGGCGAGCGCGGCGGCGTCGGAGCCGGCGTCGGGCTCGCTGAGCGCGAAGGCCGCGACGGCGCGTCCCGCGACGATCTCGGGGAGCCAGCGGGCTTGCTGCTCGGGGGTGCCGAAGGCGGCGACCGGGTGGCCGCCGAGGCCCTGGAGGGCGAGGGCGGTCTCGGCCTCCGTACAGGCGTGGGCGAGGGACTCGCGGAGCAGGCAGAGGTCGAGGGCGCCCGCGTCGAAGAGGCCTGCCAGTAGGCCGTGCTCGCCGAGGGCGGCGACGAGGGGGCGGTTGACGCGGCCCGGTTCGCCCTTCTCGGCGATCGGCCGCAGCCGTTCGGCCGCGAGGGCGCGAAGCTCCGCGCAACGGGTGGTCTGCTGTGGATCGAGTGAGAATACGGACATTCGGACCCTTGTCTCCCTGTGTCTCGCTCTCCGACATCACTTCTATCGCGGACCGTTGACTGTCGTCACCATCACGATACGCTCGTTGGGCGACCCCACCACGACAAGGGGACGAACTCATGGAGCTGACCCCCTCGGCCCACCACGACACCTTCGCGCGCGACCACCTGCCGCCCGCCGACCAGTGGCCCCGGCTGCTCTTCGATCTGCCGGGGCTCGACTACCCGGAGCGGCTCAACTGCGGCACCGAGCTGCTCGACCGCACGGTGGAACGATTCGGCGCCGAGCGCCCGGCCTTCCGGGACGGCGACGGAAACATCTGGAGCTACGGAGAGCTGAGCGAGCGGGTGAACCGGATCGCCCACGTCCTCACCTCCGATCTCGGCGTCCTGCCCGGCAACCGGGTGCTCCTGCGCGGCCCCACCACCCCCTGGCTGGCCGCCTGCTGGCTCGCCGTGATGAAGGCGGGCGCCGTCGCCGTCACCGTCCTGGCCCAGCAGCGCGCCCAGGAACTGGCCGTCATGTGCGAGATGGCCCGCTGCGAGCACGCGCTCTGCGACGTCCGGACGGTGGACGACCTGGTCAAGGCCGAGGTGCCGGGGCTGCGGATCACGGCCTTCGGCGGGGACGCCCCGGACGACCTGCTCGCCCTGGCCGCCGCCGCGCCCGACAGCTACGAGGCGGTGGAGACCGCCGCCGACGACGTGGCCCTGATCGCCTTCACCTCGGGGACCACAGGCCGGCCCAAGGGGTGCATGCACTTCCACCGGGACGTGCTCGCCGTCGCCGACACCTTCTCCGCGCACGTGCTGCGCCCCGAACCGGACGATGTCTTCGCCGGCTCCCCTCCCCTGGGCTTCACCTTCGGGCTCGGCGGGCTCGTCCTCTTCCCGCTGCGCGCGGGGGCCAGTGCGCTGCTGCTCGAACAGGCGGGCCCCAAGCAGCTGTTGGAGGCGATCACCGAGCACCGGGTGTCGGTCCTCTTCACCGCGCCGACGGCGTACCGGGTGATGCTGGAGGAGATCGACCGGCACGGCGGCCGCGCCGACGAGGTGGCCGCCACGCTCGGCTCGCTGCGCCGGTGCGTGTCGGCGGGCGAGAACCTGCCGGCCGCCACCTGGGACGCGTGGCACGAGCGCACCGGTCTGAAGCTCATCAACGGCATCGGCGCGACGGAACTCCTCCACATCTTCATCTCGGCTGCGGACGGCGACATCCGCCCGGGCACGACCGGGCGGCCGGTCCCCGGCTGGCAGGCGCGGGTGGTCGACCGGTCGGGCGCCGAGCTCCCGGACGGCGAGGAGGGGCTGCTCGCGGTGCGCGGCCCGGTCGGCTGCCGCTATCTGGCCGACCCGCGCCAGAGCGAGTACGTCCACGGGGGCTGGAACGTCACGGGCGACACGTACGTCCGCGAGCCGGACGGCTACTTCCGCTATGTCGCCCGCGCCGACGACATGATCATCTCCGCGGGCTTCAACATCGCGGGCCCCCAGGTGGAGGAGGCGCTCCTCGCCCACCCGGACGTGGTCGAGGCGGCGGTGGTCGGGCACGAGGACGCCCTGCGCGGCCAGATAGTGGTGGCGTACGTGGTGGTACGGGACGGGGTGCCGCGCGACGCGGAGTCGGCGGGGGCGCTGCGGGCCTTCGTACGGGCCCGTCTGGTGCCGTACAAGAGTCCCCGGAAGATCGTCTTCCTGGACGCCCTGCCCCGCACGGCGACGGGCAAGCTCCAGCGCTTCAGGCTGCGCGCGGGCTCCGAGGACACCGCCTAGAGTGATCACGTGGCCGAGCAGCACACCCCCCGTTCCCTGATCGTCTCGCTGTACGGCGCGTACGGCCGTGGCCTCGCGCCGGGCGAGGAGCCCTTGCCGGTGGCCGAGCTCATCCGCCTCCTCGCGGTGCTCGGCGTGGACGCCCCGTCGGTGCGCTCGTCGGTGTCCCGGCTGAAGCGGCGCGCCCTGCTGCTGCCCCGGCGGACGGCCGACGGGGCCGCCGGGTACATCCTGTCGGAGGACGCCCGCCAGCTCCTGGACGACGGCGACCGCCGGATCTACGCCCGTACGGAGCCGGCGCTCTCCGAGGGCTGGGTCCTCGCGGTCTTCACCGTCCCCGAGGCCGAGCGCCACAAGCGCCACCTGTTGCGCTCGCGGCTCGCCCGTCTCGGCTTCGGCTCGGCGGCGCCGGGGGTCTGGATCGCGCCCGCCCGGCTGTACGAGGAGACCCGCCACACCCTGGAGCGCCTCGAGCTCTCCTCGTACGTGGACCTGTTCCGGGGCGAGCACCTGGGGTACGCGCCGACGGCGGAGGCGGTGGCCCGCTGGTGGGACCTGCCGTCGATCGCCAAGCTCCACGAGGAGTTCCTCGCCGCCCACGAGCCGGTGCTGCGGGCCTGGACGGCCGCGCCGGGCTCGGCGGAGGACGCGTACCGCGACTATCTGTTCGCCCTGGACTCATGGCGCCGGCTTCCGTACGCGGACCCGGTCCTGCCGGCCGAGCTGCTGCCGCAGGACTGGCCGGGCGCCCGCTCGGCGGCGGTCTTCGCGGAGCTGCACGAGCGGCTGCGGGACCGGGGCGCGGAGTTCGCGCACGTCACGTCAGGCTGAGCCTCGGCTTCGGTGCGTCCGTGCGGCCCGTCGGCGGTGTGCGGCTGCCCGCGCGGTACGGGGCGGGCCAGGGGGCGGCCGGGCCCTGGTAGTTCTGTTCGGCCGCCGCGTGCAGGGTCCAGTGCGGGTCGTAGAGGTGGGGGCGGGCCAGGGCGCAGAGGTCGGCGCGGCCGGCCAGGAGGAGGGAGTTGACGTCGTCCCAGGAGGAGATCGCCCCGACCGTGATGACCGGGACGCCGAGCGCGCTCCGGATCCGGTCGGCGTACGGAGTCTGGTAGGAGCGGCCGTACTCGGGGCGTTCGTCGGGGACGACCTGGCCGGTCGAGACGTCGAGGGCGTCGGCGCCGTGGGCGGCGAAGGCGCGGGCGATCTCGACGGAGTCCTCGGGCGTCGTTCCCCCGTCCGCCCAGTCGGTGGCGGAGAGGCGTACGGTCATCGGCCGGTCCTCGGGCCACACCTCCCGAACGGCGTCGAAGACTTCGAGGGGGAAGCGGAGCCGGTTCTCCAGCGGGCCGCCGTAGGCGTCGTCGCGCCGGTTGGTCAGCGGGGAGAGGAAGCCGGAGAGCAGGTAGCCGTGGCCGCAGTGCAGTTCGAGCAGGTCGAAGTCGCAGGCGGCGGCGCGCCGGGCGGCGGCGGTGAACTCCTCGCGTACGGCGACCATGCCCGCCCGGTCCAGGGCGCGCGGGACCTGGTTGACGCCGGGGCGGTACGGCAGCGGTGAGGCGGCCGTGAGCGGCCAGTTGCCCGCGGGGAGCGGCTGGTCGATCCCCTCCCACATGCGGCGGGTGGAGCCCTTGCGGCCGGAGTGGCCGAGCTGGACGCCGATCGCGGTGCCGGGGGCGCTCGCGTGGACGAAGGCGGTGACCCGGCTCCAGGCCCGGGCCTGCTCGTCGGTCCAGAGGCCGGTGCAGGCGGGGGTGATGCGGCCCTCGGGGCTCACGCAGACCATCTCGGTCATGACGAGGCCGGCGCCGCCGAGGGCCCGCGCCCCGAGGTGGACGAGGTGGAAGTCGCCGGGGAGGCCGTCCTCGGCGACGTACATGTCCATCGGGGAGACCACGACGCGGTTGCGCAGGGTGAGTCCGCGCAGCCGGAAGGGGGTGAACATCGGCGGGGTGCCGGGCGGGCAGCCGAAGTCGCGTTCCACGGCGTCGGTGAAGCGGGGGTCGCGCAGCCGCAGGTTGTCGTGGGTGACGCGGCGGCTGCGGGTGAGGAGGTTGAAGGCGAACTGCCGGGGCGGTTGGTCGAGATGGCCTTCGATCTCCTCGAACCAGCGCAGGCTGGCCGCCGCCGCGCGCTGGGTGGACTCGACGACGGGCCTGCGTTCGGTCTCGTACGCGGCCAACGCCTCGGGGATCGTGGGCTGTTCCTCGACGCAGGCGGCGAGCGCGAGGGCGTCCTCGACGGCGAGTTTGGTGCCGGATCCGATGGAGAAGTGCGCGGTGTGGGCGGCGTCGCCGAGCAGGACGACGGAGCCGTGGGACCAGCGCTCGTTGACGACCGTACGGAAAGCGGTCCAGGAGGAGCGGTTGGAGCGCAGGGGCCGGCCGCCGAGGACGTCGGCGAAGAGCTTGGCGCAGTGGGCGGTGGACGCGTCCTCGTCCATCTCGTCGAACCCGGCGGCCTGCCAGACCTCCTCGCGCATCTCGACGATGACGGTGGAGGCGTCCGCGGAGAAGGGGTAGCCGTGGAGCTGCATCACGCCGTGTGGGGTCTCGGCGATCTCGAAGCGGAAGGCGTCGAGGGCGAAGTCGGTGGCGAGCCAGATGTAGCGGCAGCGGTGGGTGGTGATCCGGGGGCGGAAGACGTCCGCGTGGGCCTCGCGGGTCGCGCTGTGGACGCCGTCGGCGGCGATGACGAGGTCGTGGTCTGCGGCGAGTTCGGCGGCGGGCGGGGCCTCGGTGCGGAAGCGGAGCCGTACGCCGAGTTCGGCGCAGCGGGCGTGCAGGATCTCCAGGAGCCGGCGGCGGCCGAGGGCGGCGAAGCCGTGACCTGTGGAGGTGAGGAGCTGCCCGCGGTGGGCGATGTGGATGTCGTCCCATCGGACGAACTCGTTCTGGAGGGCTCGGTGGACGGCGGGGTCGGCGTGCTCGATGCCGCCGAGGGTCTCGTCGGAGAGGACGACACCGAAGCCGAAGGTGTCGTCGGGGGCGTTGCGTTCCCAGACGGTGACCTCGCGGGCGGGGTCGAGCCGCTTGAGCAGCGCGGCGGCGTAGAGCCCGCCGGGGCCGCCGCCGACGACGGCGATCCGGAGCGGGGCGGCGGCGGGGGCCGGCCGGGCCCCGGTCGGGGGCATCGTCAGCGCCCCCGCCACTTCGGGGGGCGTTTCTCGGTGAAGGCGGCGTGGAACTCGGCGTAGTCCTCGCCGTTCATGAGGAGCGCCTGGGTGGCGGCGTCGAGCTCGACGGAGGCCGCGAGCGGCATGTCCAGTTCGGCGGTGAGCAGGGCCTTGGTCTGGGCGTGGGCGAGGGCGGGTCCGTCGGCGAGGCGGCGGGCGAGCTCGGCGGCGCGGGCGTGGGCGCCGCCCTCCTCCGTGACCTCGCTGAGCAGGCCGATGCGTTCCGCCTCCGCGGCGCGGACCGGGTCGCCGAGCATGAGGAGCCGGGTCGCGTGGCCGAGGCCGACGACCCGGGGCAGGAGGTAGGCCGCGCCCATGTCGCCGCCGGAGAGCCCGACCCGGGTGAAGAGGAAGGCGAAGCGGGCGGTCGGGTCGGCGATCCGGAAGTCGGCGGCGAGGGCCAGGACGGCTCCCGCGCCCGCCGCGACGCCGTGGACGGCGGCGATCACGGGGAAGGGGCACTCGCGGATCGCGCGGACGACCTGCCCGGTCATCCGGTTGAAGTCGAGCAGCTGGGCGGTGTCCATGGCGAGCGTGGCGCCGATGATCTCGTCCACGTCGCCGCCGGAGCAGAAGCCGCGCCCCTCACCGCCGATGACGAGCGCGCGGACGGCGCGCTCGCGGGAGAGCTCGGCGAGCAGGTCGCGCAGGTCGGCGTAGGCGCCGAAGGTGAGCGCGTTGAGTTTCGCGGGGCGGTCGAGGGTGACGGTGGCGACGCCGTCGTCGACGGTGACGCGCAGGTGCCGCCAGCGCTCGGTACGGGGTGCGGAGCCGGTAAAGGGGCTCATGGGGTCGCCCTCCCTTCCTCCTCCCCGGAGCGTATCACCGTGATGTGACTGTCGTCACGAGTACGCGATACGGCTCCGGCCCGAAGGTCCCGCCGCCTTGGGGCCACCGGTCCCCGCCGCGAAGGAGGGGGTGCCCATGGACTTCGCTTTTGCGCTTCGTAAGGTTGAAAGCAGGACGTCTCGGGACACGTCCTCCCCACGCACCGCCTAGGGCCTGTCCGGCCCTGATCCGCCGGACAGGCCCTAGCCACTGCCCTCGGCGAACGGACCCAGCCATGGTCGAAGCCATCGAGCCCAGCTCATGGCGCATCGAGCTTCCGCACACGACCGCCGCCGTGCCGATCGCCCGCGCGCTGGTCCGCACCGCGCTCACGGAGCTCGACGCCCCCGCCGACAGCGACACCGCCGAGCTGCTGACCGCCGAGCTCGTCGCCAACGCCGTGGAGCACACGGACGACGAGGACCCCATCGAGCTGGTCGTCGAGCTGCTGCCGGGCGGCTGTCAGGTCGAGGTGCACGACCGGCGCCCGGCCCGTCCCGGCGAGCCGATCGGCCCGGAGCCGGGCGAGGAGCCCGACCCCTGGCAGGAACACGGTCGCGGACTGCTCCTCATCCGCGCGCTCTCCAGCGACTGCGGCCACCGCCCCACCGCGCACGGCAAGGCGGTCTGGTTCACCCTTCCCGCGGTGCCGGCGCAGCGCCGACGGCCGGAGCACTGAGGTCCGGGGCCGTGCGGGCGAGCCGCGAGTTGCGGCGCCCGTAGAACGCGTAGACGAGCGCGCCGACGGCCAGGAAGACCACGAACTGGACCCAGGTCTCCCAGCCCGTGCCCCAGATCAGATAGAGACAGAAGCCGACCCCGAGCACCGGGCTGAGCGGGTAGAGCGGCACCCGGAAGGAGCGCGGCAGCTCCGGATCGCGGCGGCGCAGCGCGATCACCGCGATGTTGACGACGGCCATGACGGCGAGGGTGCCGATGGTCGTCAGGCCGACCACCACGTCGAGCGAGGCGAACGCGGCCGGGACCGCGAAGACGGCCGCCACGATCCACGTGTTGGCGACGGGGGTCGCGCTCTTCGGCGAGACCCGCTCGAAGACCCGGGGGACGAGACCGTCCCGGGACATCGACATCAGGATGCGGGTCTGTCCGTACATCACCGCGAGGACGACGGACGCGATCGCGACGACCGCGCCGAAGGCGATGATCCCGCCGCCCACCGAGGACCCGGTGACCTGGTCGACGACGAGCGAGAGCGCGGCCGGCTTGTCGGCGACGGCGTCGGCGCCGAGCGCGCCGATCGCGGAGAGCGCCACGGCGCAGTAGAGCAGCGTGACGACGCCGATGCAGACGAGGATCGCGATCGGGATGTTGCGACGGGGGTTCTTGACCTCTTCGCCCGCGGTGGTGATGGCGTCGAAGCCGATGTACGAGAAGAAGGCCACGGAGGCGCCCGCGGTGATGCCGGCCGCGCCGTGCGTGGCGAACGGCGCGAGGTTGCCGTCCCGGAAGGCCGTGAAGCCGATCGCGCAGAAGAGGATCAGGATCCCGATCTTGAGGACGGCCATCGCGGCCGTCGCCCGCGCGCTCTCCCTGACCCCGCGCACCAGCAGCACGGCGGCCAGCGCGATGACGACCACGGCGGGCACGTTCACGACACCGCCGTCGCCGGGACCGGCGGAGAGGGCCTCCGGCAGGCGGAGACCGACGAGGCCGTCCAGGAGCTCGTTCAGGTACTGGCTCCAGCCGACCGCGACCGCGGAGACCGAGACGCCGTACTCCAGGAGGAGGCACCAGCCGACGAGGAAGGCGACCCGCTCGCCGAGGCTCGCGTACGCGAAGGAGTAGGAGGAGCCGGAGACCGGGATCGCGCCGCCCAGCTCGGCGAAGGAGAAGGCGGTGAAGACGCAGGTGATCGCGGCGAGCACGAAGGAGAGGACGACGGCGGGGCCCGCCTCGGCGACGCTGTCGGAGAGGCCGACGAAGATCCCGGTGCCGACGATGGCGCCGATGCCGAAGCACACGAGCTGGAAGAGGCCCATGGTGCGCTTGAGGCCGTGGCCTTCGAGGTCCGCGCCGGACTCGGCGATCAGCTGCTGGGGGGATTTGATCCGCGGCGCGGACGGGGACATGCGGGGGTTCTCATCTCTGGTCGAGCAGGGCGCACCGGGTACGGACGCGCGAATGGGGTCCGAGCGTGCGAGCTCGAACCCCACCAATCGACCCGATGGTAACCATGGGATCGCATATACACCCAATCGGGCGTATCGCTATTCCGATCGCCCTTCGACCGCCGCCCGATCGCCGACCGCCGTCCGATCGCTATCCGAGGTCACCGGCCATGGTGGCGACGAGGACCGCCTTGATCGTGTGCATCCGGTTCTCGGCCTCGTCGAAGACCACGGAGTGCTCCGACTCGAAGACCTCGTCGGAGACCTCCAGCTCGGTCAGGCCGTGCCGGGCGTGGATGTCACGGCCGACGGCCGTGCCGAGGTCGTGGAAGGCCGGCAGGCAGTGCAGGAACTTCACGTCCGGGTTGCCGGTGGCGCGCAGCACGTCCATGGTCACGGCGTACGGCACGAGGTCGGCGATCCGCTGGTCCCAGACCTCCTTGGGCTCCCCCATGGAGACCCAGACGTCGGTGGCGACGAAGTCGGCGCCCCTGACCCCCTCGGCGACGTCCTCGGTGAGGGTGATCGTCGCACCGCTTGCCTCCGCGAGCGCACGCGCCGAGGCGACGACCGCCTCGCCCGGCCAGTACGCCTCGGGGGCCACGATCCGCACGTCCATGCCGAGCAGGGCGCCGGTCACCAGGTAGGAGTTGCCCATGTTGAGGCGGGCGTCACCGAGGTAGGCGAAGGCGACCTCGTCGAGCGGCTTGTCCGTGTGCTCGGTCATGGTGAGGACGTCGGCGAGCATCTGGGTGGGGTGCCAGTCGTCGGTGAGGCCGTTGAAGACGGGGACGCCCGCGTGGGCGGCGAACGCCTCGACCTTCTCGTGGTTGTCGCCGCGGTACTCGATGGCGTCGAACATCCGGCCGAGGACGCGGGCGGTGTCCTTGACGGACTCCTTGTGGCCGATCTGCGAGCCCGACGGGTCCAGGTACGTGGTCGAGGCACCCTGATCGGCGGCGGCGACCTCGAACGCGCAGCGGGTCCGGGTCGAGGTCTTCTCGAAGATCAGGGCGATGTTCCGGCCCCGCAGCCGCTGCACCTCTGCGCCCGCCTTCTTGGCCGCCTTCAGCTCGGCGGCCAGGGTGATCA
This sequence comes from Streptomyces sp. NPDC048370, assembly GCF_043200825.1. Taxonomy (NCBI): domain Bacteria; kingdom Bacillati; phylum Actinomycetota; class Actinomycetes; order Kitasatosporales; family Streptomycetaceae; genus Streptomyces; species Streptomyces sp. NPDC048370. The sequence goes on from NZ_JBICYI010000005.1 coordinate 400,146, forward strand.
GACCGCGGAACTCCTCGGCGGTGAAGTCCAGCTCCTTGAGGAAGTGGCGGCCGATGAGGTCGGTGGCCATGGGGCGCTCCTGGATACGGTCGGGGACGACGAACAGCGGCGGACGGCGGACGAACATGCCTACGACTGGAAGTCTATACGTCAATCAGCATGGATATACAGTGACCCCGCACACGCGACTTCGCGGGCGCCCCGGCCCGCGCCGCCGTCCCCGCTGTCCGCGCCGTCCCCGACCCGGGAGCCGTCACACGGCGTCGCGCTCCACCGGGCAGCTCATACAGCGCGGGCCGCCCCTTCCCCGGCCCAGCTCGCTGCCCGGGATCTCGATCACCTCGATGCCCTGCTTGCGCAGATGGGTGTTGGTCGTCGCGTTCCGCTCGTACGCCACGACCACGCCGGGCTCGACGGCGAGGACGTTGCAGCCGTCGTCCCACTGCTCGCGCTCCGCCGCGTGGACGTCCTGCGTCGCGGTGAGGACCCGGATGTCCTGGAGGCCGAGCGCGGCGGCGATCGCGCTGTGCATGTGCTCGGGCGGGTGGTCGGTGACGCGCAGGGACTGGCCCTCGTCGCCCGGTTCGATCGTGTACGAGCGGAGCATGCCGAGCCCCGCGTACTGGGTGAAGGTGTCGTGGTCGACCATCGTCATCACCGTGTCCAGGTGCATGAACGCGCGTCGCTTCGGCATGTCGAGGGCGATGATCGTCCGGGCCGAGCCGGCCGCGAACATCCCCCGGGCCAGCATCTCCACCGCCTGCGGCGTGGTCCGCTCGCTCATCCCGATCAGGACGGCTCCGTTGCCGATGACGAGGACGTCGCCGCCCTCGATCGTGGACGGGTAGTCGGCCTGGCCCTCGGACCAGAGGTGGAAGTTGCCCGCCTCGGGGCCGGTGAAGAGCGGGTGGTGCTTGTAGATGGCCTCGAAGTGGACGGTCTCGCGCCGGCGGGCGGGCCAGCGCATCGCGTTGATGGAGACCCCGTCGTAGATCCAGGCGGAGGTGTCCCGGGTGAAGATGTGGTTCGGGAGCGGGCCGAGGATGAAGTCGTCCAGATCCATCGCGTGGAACCGGACCGAGGTGGGCTCGCGGTGCGCGGCCAGGAACTCCCGTTTCGTCATCCCGCCGACGAGCGCCTCGACGAGCGCGGTGGCGTCCAGGGAGTCGAAGGCCGCGCGGAGGTGGTCGGCGGCGAGGGGACCGTACTCCTTCTCGTCGAAGACCCGGTCGAGGACGAGTTTGCGGGCGGCGGGCAGTTCGAGGGACTCGGCGAGGAGATCCCCGAAGAGATGGACCTCGACGTCCCGGTCGCGCAGGACGTCGGCGAACCCGTCGTGCTCCTGACGGGCGCGCCGCACCCAGAGCACGTCGTCGAAGAGGAGAGCGTCCTTGTTGGAGGGTGTCAGCCGCTTCAGCTCCAGATCGGGCCGGTGCAGTATGACGCGGCGCAGCCGCCCGGTCTCGGAGTCGACATGGAATCCCATGCGCCCATCCTGACGGAGCGGGACGGCTCACGCGTGGTTCTCACGTCACGACCATCGAGACGATGACCGAGATGAGGGTGACTATCACGGCGAGGAGCGCCAGGAAGACCAGCCGCCCGTCCCCGGCGGGGCGCGGGAGCGGCGGTGCCGGTGACGGGGGCGCGGGCGCCGGGGGTGGGGGCGGCGGTGACGGGGGCGCGGGTGCCGGGGGTGGGGGCGGCGGTGGCGGTGCGGGTGCGGGTGCGGGTGGCGGGGCTTGGACGGTTGGGGGCCAGGTCTGCGGGGCCGCCTGGAAGGTCGGGGCCGGCGGTACGGGTTCCTGGGTGGGTGCGGATTCCTGGATGGGGGCCGGCTTCTGGATGGGGGCCGGTTCCTGGACGGGGGCGGGCTCTTGGACGGGGGCCGGTTCCTGGATCGGCGTTGCCTCCTGGATCGGTGCCGGCTCCTGGATGAGCGCCCGCCAGACGGCCTCCGGGAGGCCGGGCCGTTCGTCGTCCACGATCTGCTGAAAGGCGGCCCGGGCGGCGGGGACCGGGCTCGCCCTGAGCCGGGTCAGCAGCGCGACGAGCACGCCGGTCGCCGGGGCGTCGCCCTGGTCGAGGAGCGGGCGCACGGCCCAGCGGTACAGGGCGGCGGCGTTGGCGGCGCGCTCGGCCTCGTCGGGTTCCCCGAGGAGGGCCGAGCGCGGTGCGGTCACGAAGAACTCGTGGGCGATGACGAGGTCGCGGAACTCGCGCCGCAGGAGGGGCGACCAGGTGGCCAGCCTGCGGGAGATCTCGCGTACGAGGAGGGTGGTGGTCCGGTACGGGCGGTGCCCCCGGAGCGCGGTGAGCAGCTCCCGGTCACCGGCGGCCCGGACGCGCGCCTCGGCGTCCTCCGAGTCGTCGGCGAGCCACCGTAGGAGACCGGTCTCGACGGGCCTCCCGCGCCGCGACCGGCCCCTGCGCCACCAGCCCTTGGCCCCCTCGGGCCCGCGCCACACGGCAGCCACGACCGGCACGACGGGCACGCTTCCAGGGGCCTGCGCCGGGGGCGGAGCCGTAGTCAGGTCCGGGGCAGGGGCCGGCCGGAAGGGCGCCGGGGGCTCCCACGCCGGTTCCTCCCGTGGCCGGGCCTGGACGCCGGGGGTCTCCGGAGGTCGGGGCGGCGGGGCCGGAGGGTCGGCGTACGCGACGGAAGGCGGCCCGCTCGGTGTCTGCCCGTACGAAGCCGACGGCTCGTCGTACGAACCGAGGGACTCCCCGCCCGACGCCTGTCGGTACAGGGGGTCCGCCCCACCAGAGCCTTCCGGGGGCGGTGGGGGTGCGGGGGGCGACGGAGCGGGGCCGTACGAAGGGAAGGAGCCGTCGTCCGGGGCCCAGGACGGGGTGCGCGCCGGCTCCGGGGGTTTGACGTCGTCGGCGTACGAGCGGCGGGCGCGGGCGCCGTCGAGGCGGGACACCGCCCGTTCGGCGGTCTCCAGGAGCGAGAGGTCGAGCGCCCCCGGGGCCTCGCGGAGGGCCGTCACGACCGCGCCCTCCGGGCCGCCGAGGTGGTGGCGGACCAGCCGCGCCGCGAGCTCCTCCGCGCGGTCACCGATCCGCTCGCGCGGGTCCACCCGGCGCCGGTCCGTGTTCCGGCTGGCCGCCCCCGCCCACTGGCCGACGAACACGTAACGCAGCTTGTTCAGTTCGGCCGTGTCGTGGCTCGCGAAGGTCCACCGGCGCGGGCGCGGTACGTCACCGAACATCGCGTGCAGCCCCCGCAGCACCGCGTACGCGATGTCGCCCCGCTCGTCCAGGAGCGTGAACCGCGCCTGCGGGTGCCGTAGCAACTCCGCGACCGCGCCCGTGAGTTCGCGCTCCGCCCCGGGCAACGCCAGGTCGAGGGCCCGCTGCCCGGCGACGGCCGAGGCCACCAGCGCCTCCCTCGGCACCACAGGGAGCGAGCCCCGCACATGGCCCGACGGCAGCTCCGCGCCCTCCCAGTCCCACCCATGAAGCCCGAGGCAGAACGCCGGGTCGAGCAGCTCCGGCGAGCCGACGAGCGCGTGACAGACCACCGACGTCCGCCCGCTCGGGTCCTGCCACGGCATGCGGCGGATCAGGACGACGCCCGCGCGCTGCTCCACCCGGAGCAGCGCGGGCCGGGTCTCCTCCCCGGTCGCCCGCAGCAGCGCGCCGTAGATCTGGAAGAGCGTCTCCACCTCGTCCCTCGGCCCCGACCAGGCCACCGGCCCGAACCCCGTGGTGCCGACGTCGTTCTCGCTGTCCCAGCGGAAGACGATCTGGTCCGCCTCGTATCTCGACCGGGTCATCGGGCTCCCTCCTCGATCGGTTCCGCCCCGGGAAGCAGCCCGCACATGGCGAAGATGGACAGCAGCGGTGCGAGGACCCGGCGCGACCGGGCCCCGTGCGGGAACCGGTCCCCCTTCGCCTGCCCGCCCGTCGCCGCGACGAAGTGCAGCGTGCAGCGGGCGCAGTCGTCGAAGGGCTTGAGCCAGGCGCGGCTGGCGTAGTGGGCCAGGAAGGCGTACGCGTCCCGGCTCTCGGCCCGCAGCGCCTCCCGGTCGATCCTCGGGGGCAGCGCGCGGCCCAGCCAGCGGTCGACGGCCGGTTCGAAGCGGACCAGGTCGGACTTGTTGACGGCGATCGCCGCCGGGGCGCCGATCAGCCCGTTCTCCGGCCGCTCCATCCGGTTGAGGACCGTGGTGAACGCCTCGTCCCCGAGGTCCCGACGGGGCAGTCCGTCCTGCTCGCGGACCGGGTCGAGCGACGCCATGCGCAGCGCCCGCAGCGGATCGAGGACGAAGACGAACGCGTCGACGCCCGACAGGAAGTCCGTCACCGCTCCGTCCTGGGCGAGGTCCTCGCCGGCCAGGTCGAAGAAGACGACGGGCCGGGGTGTCGTGCCCCGGGCGGAGACCAGCAGGCCGTCGGCGAACCGGGCGAAGGTCTGCTGGCCGGTACTGGCCAGTCGCCGTCCCTGCTGCAGGCTCTGCACACGCTCGCGCAGGAACGCGCGGTGCGTGTCCGGGTTGAGCGGCAGGCTCTTCAGCCCGTACCGCTCCAGGCCACCGAGCTCGACCTCGCCGAGCATCGCCGCGAGCAGATGGGTCTTGCCGACGGACGAGCTGCCGACGAAGGCGATGGACAGCGGCTCCCCGTTGGTCAGGTAAGGGACGGGCAGTTCGTGCGCCTCGTCCCCGGGCCCCGCGTGCGGGCACAGGTGGTACGCCTTGCGCAGCATCGCCCGCCGGTGCGCAGGCCGGTGTTCGGAGGTGAGGTCGAGCGGTAGCCGGTTGCCCTTGGCGTCGATGGTGACCAGGAGACTCTCGTCGTACTCGACGGAGAGCAGGCAGTGCGGACACATCCGCCCGCGTCGCGCCGTCGGGGCGGCGGCGGGCACGGGAGCGGGGGCGGGGGGCGGGGCGGGGGCGGGCGGCGGGGCCGGTGCGGGGCGCGGCGGGTTCCGGTCGGGACCGTCGCCGCCGAACAGCCGGGCGCGCAGGGAGGGTCGGGGCGGCACCAGGTCGTACGGGTTGCGCGGCCCGTCCCGTACCGGCTCCCCCTCCGTCCCCTCCCCCGCCCGGCCGGCTCGCCGCGCCGACGCCGCCGCCTCGCGTTTGCGCGCGAGGTGGGCGTCGAACTCGGCGCGGCCCCTGCTGAGCGGATCGGCCGCGCCGACGGCCGTGGCGAGCGGGTCCGAGACGTGCAGCAGTCGCAACAGCTCGACGGGAGAAGGTCGTTCGGCCGCGTTCGCGGCGAAGAGTCCGCTGTGTTCGAGGGCCGCGAGGCGGCGGTAGTCGCCGAGGTCATCGGGCGGGCCCTCGCCCCGGTCGGGGTGGCCGGAAAGGAGGTAGTAGCCGATCCTGCCGACGGACCACAGGTCGTCGCGGGTGTCGGCCGTGCCGCGCCCGGCGCGCTGCTCGGGCGAGGCCCACGGCGCCGCCCCGAAGGCCTCGCGGGCCTCGCCGTCGCGCAGCGCCGCGTACGGCTCGCAGAGCCGCACATGGGTGCCGTCCCAGCGCACGGTGTCGGGGGCGATCGTCCGGTGCACCAGGTCGACCTCGTTCAACAGCCTTATGGATAGGGCGAGTTGGGCGATGACGCGCTGCTGTTCGTCGCCGCCGAGGCGGTCGGCGCACTCCGAGAGCGGCGCCCCCGCGGGCAGCCGGTAGAGCACGAAGGGCTCCGCGCACTCCAGGTCGAAGCCGACCACCCGGGTGAAGACCTCGCCGAACTTCTCGGTGCCGTACCGCCGTTCGAGCGCGACGGCGGCGGACACCTCCCGTTCCAGCGCGCCGTACGCGTGCGGGTCCGCCTGCGCGGAGAGGGGCAGCCGGTACTGGAGGACCGGCCATCCGGCGCTCAGCGTGACCTCGCGGACGAGCACGCCCGGGCGGCCCGGCGCCCGGCGGTCCGCGCCGTACCTCACGGCGAAGCGGATCGTCTCCCCGTCGTGCGTGGAGAACGCCAACTCCTCCTGCGCACCGGATCGTCGGCCGTCGTCGGGTTCGGTCATGGCGTTCCCGCCTCCTCTGCCCTGACGATGCGTACCACGTCCGGGCGCAGCGGTACGAGCCGCAGGATGCCGGCGTGGCGTCCCCCACGGGTCCACTCCACGTCCTCCGCCGTCCCCCGCCAGATGTCGTCGCCCGTCGCTCCCCTGCGCATCGTCTCGGGGACGAAGCGGACCTGGCGGGCCGCTCCCGGGTCGTGCGAGAGCAGGCGCAGATGCTCGGGGGCGCACATCGGCACCGTACGGTCGGGGTCGTCCTCCGCGGCGATCAGCCGGGCCACGGCGTCGGGCGCGACACCGGTGAGCCGGGCCGCGTCGGGTCGGTCGCGCCGGTCCCCTGCACCGGGCGGCGGGGAGGCCGCGACGTCCCGTTCGAGGCGGACGCGGGTCTCGTCGAGCAGCTCGGTGAGCCGCTCGTCCAGGGGCAGCCGGCCGGCGTTCGCCGGATCGCGTTCGATCCCGGCCCAGCAGCCGTCGAGGATGCGGACGGTGCCCTCGACGAGGTCGGCGACGAGGGTGTCGACGAGGGCGGGACCGCCGTCGCCGTGCCGCCGTTCCAGCCAGGCGGGCGGCGCGACGGGCTCGGCCGAGGCGCGCCGGGTGGTGGCGGGACCGGCGGAGGTGGGGCCGGGGTCGGCGGGTTTACGGGGTTCCGGAACGGGGTCGTCGTCGTCCGGCGCGTCGGACCAGAGGTCGTCACCGGCGCTGTCCGCCCAGTCGCCCCAGCTCCAGGCCGCGTCCCCGCCGGTCGACGTGTCGGTTCGCTCCGGCCCTGAGTCGTAGGCGTGTCCGGCGCCGTCCAAGGTCCGGGGCGCACCGACGGTCGCCGTCGTCCCGGCGGTCGCGTACCCGTGCCCGTTCCCGTCGTACGCGTCCGCCGTCGCGGCCAGGCGGCGCAGCAGTCGGGCGACGGCCCCGGCGCCCTCGGAGGAGTGGTGGCGCACGTCGGCGAAGAGCCAGTCGTGCACGGCCGTCGTGATCACGAGGTCGTGGATCTCCTTCAGCATGGGGCCCGCGTGCTCCGGGTCGGCCCGTGCCCACCAGTCGTCCACGGCCCGCGTCCAGTCCCGCAGGGCGAGCCCGACGACGGCGGCGAGGGCGACCACGGCGGTCACGGCGCCCGCCCAGAGCGGGAGGCCGAGGAGCTGGCCGACGGCCGCCCCCACCACCCCGCCGACGAGGCCGCCGAGGAGCCGGGGCGCGGCGCCGGTGCTGCCGCCGCCGTCGAGCCGCCCGTCCGGTGAGCGGTTGGGCCTGCGGCGCAGCATCAGGTGGGCCAGGCCGGCGGCGAGGACGCCTGTGGCGGGGCCGAGGACCCAGCCGACGCCGGGCCCGAGCCCGGCGAGTAAGGCGAGGACTCCGCTCACCACGAGGGCGACGGAGCGCGGACCGCCGGCCGTGAACGGCTGCTGCGCGGCCATCCGGTGCAGGTTCTCGGGCGGGCAGATCTCGTCGAGGCGGGCGAGCCGCGCGGCGCTGCCCGCAGGCGCCGTGCGCGCCGACAGCGCCGAGAGCCGGGCGGCCACGGACCGCAGCGGGAGCCCCCGGCCGATCAGCTCGTAGGTGTGGTCGCGCAGGGCGGGGACGATCCCGGCGCGGGAGATCTCCCGTGGCATCTCGGGCAGTTCGACGCCCCGGTCGCGCAGGTGCCCGCGGTGCTCGGCGGTGAGTCTGGACCCGCCCGCGACGGCGAACGCGTCGGCGACGGCGGTACGCAGCCGGTGCAGGGCGCCGGCAAGGCGCTCGATCTCCCCCGGCAGGTCGGGCGACCGGTCGGAGGTGCCGAGGAGACCGGCAGGGCCGCGCACGCGCGCGTGGCCCTCGACGGCGTCGTCCAACGCCTCCTCGCAGGTGAGCAGCAGCCCTCCGGCCCGGCCGTGGGCGGGGAGCCAGTCGTGTCCTGCGAGCGAGCGCGGGACGGACTCGTCGAGGAGCAGGGCGAGTTCGGCGGGGGCGCCGTCCGTGGCGGGAGCCTGGGCGGGCACGTCCGGCCCGGCGAGCCCCTCGACCGCCTGTCGCCAGGACCGGGCGCGGGCCTCGTCGGTCAGGTCGTGCTCCAGGACGCGGGCGGAGGGGACGGCCACGCCGTGCACCACCTCCGCGAGCGCGCGGAGGACCGCCGCGAACACCTCGGGTCCCGAGACGATGTCCACGAGCGGGCGCAGGGCCGCGTCGTCCGGGTCGTCGAGCAGCCACAGCACCCCGGCGTTGCGCGGGCGCAGCGTGAGGGACCGGTGCAGGGTGCGCTGCCCCGGAGCGCCGACGGCCAGGCAGATGATCCGCGCAGGTCCGTACGACGACAGGCGTTCGTGCAGGAGTTGGTGGGCGACGAGCGTCTCGGCGTCGTCCAGGACGACGAAGCGCCGGTCTCCGGCGGGCTGCGGGACGTCGAGGGCGGCGCGCACGACGCCGTCGGGGTCGTGCAGCGGGGCCCTCAGGTCGAGGCACACGGCGTGGCCGGGTACCGGATGCTCCGGGGTCGCGCGGGGGCTCACTCCTCCTCACCGTCCAGGTCCCAGGGGTAACGGACGTCCTCGGGCTCGGGCGCCGCCACCGGCGCGGGCTCGGGCCGGGGGCGGGGCCGGGGGATGGGCTCGGGGATGGGCTCGGGGATGGGCTCCGGTTCCTGGGCGCGTACGTACGACACCGGACGTACGGGCTCCGAAGGCGGCGGTACCGGCGTCCGGGCGGCCTGGGGCTCCGCCTGGGCCTGTGTGTGGGCCTCGGCCTGCGCCTGGGCCTGCGTCTGGGCCTGTGCCTGTGTCTGGACGTACCGGTCGAAGAGGGCCTGGAGACTGGGCCGTACGGGGTGACCGGCGCCGGAGAAGCGCCGGTTCATGGCGGCGGGGAAGGTCTCCGTCCAGAAGTGGCGCAGCGGCGCGAGCCACTGCGCGTCCCTCTCGTCGTACTCCGCGCTCAGCTGGTCGATCAGCACGACCTGGCGCGGGACGACCTTCTCGATCAGGTGGACGAAGAGCGGCGACGGGTCGGCCGGGACGTGGGTGAGGCCTCGGGGCAGGGAGCGCATGAGCCGTTCGCAGAACACCTCGACGATCTGCCCCTCGTCGAGCAGCGCCGACTGCTCGTACCCGCGCAGCAGCCCCGCCCAGCTGGAGAGCGCTCCGTCGAAGCCCTCCAGACGGAGCGACATGGTCGCGCCGTCGCCCTCCTGGAGCCGGATCCTGACCAGGTCCGGGGAGTCCGCGGGGCCCTGGATCCGAATGTTCCCGTTCCACATCGCGTTGAGGAGCCGGTGCAGGATCCGCTGCCGGTCCTCCTCGGTGGAGACCAGCCAGTCGTCCTGGTAGCCCAGCCGCTGCCGCCAGTGGAGGAAGTCGTCCTCGCCGGCCGAGTCCCGTGCCTCCGCCCAGAGTTTGAGGACGCTGCGGACCTCGGAGATGTCGGTGAGGTTCATCCCGCTGCGGAAGAGGACCACGGTGATGGAGTCGGTGTCCACGGCCCGGAACTCCTGCGTCCCCCCGGCCGGCAGGTTCAGGTCCTCCGCGAGGTAGTCGGCGGCGCGGGTGTCGGACTCGCTCGCCGGGTGCACGATGAGGATCTTCAGGGGCCCGCCGCCGTCCGGGCTGAAGCCCACCGGGAGCAGCCCGGCGATCCCGGCGCGGAACTGTTCGAGCCAGCGGACGTCGATCTTCGACTCGGCGGCGTCGTCCCCGGACGCGGCCCGAAGGAGCAGCTCCATGGAGGGCAGCAGCGGGCGCGTGTAACGGTCCTCGTTGGCCTCGCCGAAGAGCCGCTTGACGCGCTGCTCGACGACCTGCTTGATCTCCTTGACGGCGGCGCCCGGCGAGCGGCGGACGGCGTCCAGGGCGGAGCGCCAGTCCTCGGCCCTGACCAGCCGGCCGAGGAGGGTGGCGGCGTCGACGTTCTCGGGGAGCCGCTCGCTCTGCGCGAGCCGGTCGAGGACGTCGTCGTAGAAGGCCCGCAGGCTGTTCTGCGGGGGCAGGAGGTAGGTGATCCCCGTGCGGTCGTCGCGGTAGAGCTCGCGCCTGCGGTCGGCGAAGAGGCGGCCCTCGTCCTGTTCGTGGGCGCGCAGCGCGCTCGTCAGCTCGCCGAGGTCGTGGACGATCCGGTGCAGCGGGTCCCGCCACTGCGTCTCGCCCTCCTGCCAGCCGCCGTGCCAGAGCTTGCGGGCCCGCCAGGTGTACCAGTCCTCCTGTTCGGCGAGCGCGTCCTGGACGTCGGGGTCGCTCCACCGGGCCGGTACGAGACCGCCTGCGCCGCGCTTGATGTGCGGGATCACAGGCGGCTGGTTGTGGACGTGCGGGGGGCGTTCGGGTTCGTTGCGGCGGTTGTCGAGCATGCCGGTGAAGCCTTCCCTGGCGACCCGGTCGGTATGGCCGGGCAGCCCGTTCAGGACGGCCTCCAGCTGGAAGGGCCCGATCTTGTCGAGGAGTTCGCGTACACCGGTGCCCGGCTTGAACTCCTCGACGAGACGCGGGACTTCGCGTTCGAGGGTGCCCGCGAGGCGGTCGAGGGAGTCCTCCATGTCACCGAGGCGGTCGAAGAGCGCCCTGGTGATGGCCCGGCTCCCCTTGGGAAGGTCCTCCGGCGCGGGTACGTCGGGGGCCTCACGGACCCAGAGCCGCCCGATCCCGGACCGGTTGAAGAGCTCCTTGACCAGCTCCGGGGATTCGGAGGCGGGTCGGCGGGCCCGCTCGGTCATGCCCCGGACGGCCTGGGCGAGGAGGCGCGCGGCGACGATCTCGGCGAGGTCGTCGACGGGCACGGTGAGGGAGGCGGCGAGGCTGGTGGACATGCCCCGGTAGCCGATGCCGGTACGGGCCGGAGTGGAGCGTTCCACGCTCTTGTTGACGAAGCTGGCGGCGAAGGACTGGTAGTCGTCGTCACCGCCCCGGTTGCCCGATCCCGAGTCCTCGCCGACCTCGGTGCCGATGAGGGACATGACCATGGCGGTGATGGAACGGCGCAGGTCCTCGGGGCGGATGACGGCGGGCTTGGAGAAGAGGAACGCGGTCTGCACGGTCGAGGCGCGCAGCTTGACCGCGCCCTCGCCGGGGTAGTGGACACTGATCCGGCTCCGCTGCGCGACGTCGCCGAGCTCGTCGAGCGCGTCCGGCACGTTCTGGTCGTCGACGAGCCGTGAGAGGTCCACCAGGGAGCGGGCCGCGTTCAGTTCGGCCTCGCGGCCGCCGCCCGCCTCGGGCGGGAACGCGGAGGGCATGACGACCAGCGGGTAGATCTTCACGCCGCGCACCTTGGCGCTGCGGAACTCGTGGCCGATGAGGTGGAGGAAGTCGTAGAAGATCCCGGCTCCGGTGCCGCCCGCCACCGAGAAGGCGACGAAGACGTCGCAGCCCCGGATCCGGCCGCCACCGACCCGCTGGAGGTCGCCCGCCGATGTGCCGATGGCGCTGATGGCCTCGCGCAGCTGGCGCAGGACCGGTTCGAGGCCGTGGCGCATCGTCGCGAAGAGCGCGGCGCGACCCACGGTCGGCAGCTGGCCCGCGCCGTCGTGGAGCGGGGCGACCCGGGGCTGGCGGGCCTGGGGCGGAAGCCACGAACGGGTCTCCTCGTGCAGCGCGATCCGCAGCATGCGGGTCACCTCGGGAGAGGAGTCGAACTCGGCCGGGAGCAGGTCGCGGACGGCTCGGGTGGTACGGGCGTAGGCCTGGCTCTCGGCCCCCTTCGCCTTGAACTGCGGCTGCTGCTGCAGGTCGGTCTCGCTGAAGTCGGCGTAGACGAACTGGAGGCACTCGGGCAGCTGGAACGGCAGCCGCTTGCCGCCGTCGACGAGGTCGGTGCCGTCGGGGCCGCACAGCTCTCTGCGCAGGCTCCGCTCCAGTTCGCTGCCGATCCTTCCACCGGTGCCGCCCAGGCCTACGAAGAGCATGGGCTGGTAGATCTTCATGTGCGTCTCCCCTTGAGACCCTGTGGTGCGTGAGCCGGTCGGTGCGTGAGCCGGTCAGAAGTCCGACTCGCGGGTGGATCCGCGCTGCTCGGTACCGCCGCCACCGGCGTCGGGACGGGCGGTACGGCGCCGGTCCCGACCGGTGTCCCGGTCCCGGCCCGACTCCCGGTCCCGGCCGGTGTCCCGCTCCCGGCCCGTGTCCCGGTCGCGGCGTCGGTCGGTGTCGGGGCCGTCGGCGCCCGGTGTGGAGGAGCGGCGGAACCGGTCGCGCCAGCCCCCGGATCCGCCGGAGCCCGCGGGGCCGCCGGTACGAGAGGGGCCGCCGGTACGACCCGAGCCGCCGGAACCCCCTCCCGTACCGCCCGTACCTCCCGTACGGACCGAGTCCGCGCCGCGGCCGGGGCGGCGGCCGTCGCCGACGACGAGTTCGAAGTCGTCGAGGCCGGCCGGGACCCCCGGGCGGACGCCGAACTCCCGCCCTCCCCTGGGGCGCAGCAGCAGCTCACCGCCGCCCGTCCGGCGCAGCCGGTGGGCGGAGGCCCCGCCGCGGGCCCGGCGGAGCGTGGGTGCCGCCCCGCGCGCCTCCTCGATCGTGAAGAGGTACTCGCCGCCGGGGCTCTGGTTCTTGCGGACGCCGAGCGTGCTCAGGACCTGTCCGTCGCGGAGGAGTTCGAGCCGGACGCCGGTCAGGTCCCTGCGGCGGCGCCGGTCGAGGTACCGGACGGCCAGGAAGACCCCGGCGAGCAGGAGGACCGCCGCCCCGGCCACCACCACGCGCCACCAGCGTTCCCACCAGGTCGGCGGCGCCTCCACCCGTACGTCGAGGAAGGTCGCGTCGAGGACGCGGTCGCCGTCCTCGCCGTCCAGGACCACGATCTGGCCGCCCAGTTCGCCCACGGGGGTGCCGGGCCCGACGGTGACCATGAAGTCGAACCGCGCCTTGCGGCCCGCCTCGGCGGTGACCGTGGCCGGGGAGAGCGTGAGGTCGGCGCCCGGGGCCTGGTCCTTCAGCGCGAGGCGCAGGCGGTGCGGACCGCTGTCGTTGTTGGCGACGTCCAGGGTGCCGCGCACGGTGGCCCCGGGGTGCACCGTCACCCGGTCGACGGTGAGCCCCGCGGTGACGGCGGGCGTGCCCTCGGACTTCGTGGTGTGCAGCGGGCGGCGGTCGGAGGTGATGCCGGGCGCCGCCATGTTCGTGACGAGTTCCAGGTCGCCGGTGGCGGTGGCGGGAATGGTGACGCGCCCGGTGAACCGCACGTCCCGCGCCCGCCGGTCGGGCGCCTGCCCGTCGTCGGCGAGGCGGACGGTGACCGGCTCGAAGCCGGTGCCGCTGAGCACGGCCGAGACGCCGACGCCCGCCATCTGCGCGGGGTCGGTGATGACGACGCCGCGCCGGGTCTGCATCCGCACCTCCACCACGGCCTCCTCGCCGGCGCGCGGCGAGGCGGGGTCGAGGGTGACCTCGGAACGCAGCCGGCCCTGCCAGATCGCGCGTACGGCGACCTCACGGTCCCGGTGACCCTCCGGGGCCTCGATGCGGACGCGCCAGCGGCCGGGCATCGGGTTCTTGACGCGGAGCGCCTCGACCGGGCCGTCCTGGCCGCTGACCTCGAAGGTGGAGCCGTCGAACTCGCCCTGGGTGGGCACCCTGCGGCCGCTCGGGTCGTAGTACGTCACCCGCACCTTGGGGTCGTGCTTGCCGACCGTGAGCGAGCCGTCGGTGGCGATCGGCGGGATGGAGACGGACAGGTCGGCCGGCGGCTTGCCGACCGTGCCGTGCTCGATCCGGGCGCAGCGGGCCGCCGCGAACGTCTCCTGGAGCGCCTTGTCGATGCCCGCCGCCGTGTCGACCACGCGCATCCTGGGGACGGCCCCCGGCACGTCGGCGCAGCTGCCCCGGTAGCCGCCCTCGGCCATCGCGGTGAGGGCGGCGCGGTCGATCTCGCCGCCGAAGCCGAGGGGCCAGACCTGGACGGAGGCGGCCCGGGCCCGGGCGAGTTCCTCGGTGAGCCGCTTCTCGCCGTTGCTCTGCCGGCTGGCCTTGTCGGTGCCGTACTCGGGGCTGTCCCCGACGTCGAGCCTGCCGTCGGTGAGCAGGAAGACGACCTTGGGGGTGTTCGGCCGGCCGTCCTCGGTGAGCCGGGAGACGGCCTGGCGGATCGCGGCGGGGAAGTCGGTGCCGGGGCCCATGCGGGCGGCGTCCCGACGCGTCAACTGCGGGACGCAGTCGCTGAGGCGCTGCCTGCCGGCCGCGTCGGCGACGGTCGGCGGGCACACCTCACTCACCGGGGACTGGCCCGGCTTCTCGGAGCTTCCGAAGCCGATGACGGTGGCTCGGGAGCGCTCCGATATCTCACCCTGGCTGAGGAGGGACGCCGCCTCGGTCTCCAGGGCGAGGTCCTTGTCGCTGAGGCTCGCCGACTGGTCCACGACGACGGCGAAGTCGATGGGGTCGGGGCCTTCGGTCGGCGGGGCGGTCGTGCTCTTGGGGCTCGGCGTCGCCGTGCCCGCGCCCGGCCCGAGGGGGCCGAGCGGGCCGACCGCGACCGACGGGCCGGAGAGCGCGAGCAGCGCCCCGGCGAGGAGCAGGACGCCCCCGGTGTTTCTCCACTGCATCGTTTCTCACCACAGTCCGCTGAAGAGGGCCGGCAGCGCGCCGAGCGCCAGAGCGCTCACGCCCAGACGCAGCCACCGGTATTTCGCGGCGAGCACGACACCGTGCACGCTCGCCTGTTCGAGAAGCCAGTCGGTGACGTCCTCGCCGGACGCCGTGAGCCGGTCGCGCAGGACGTCCGGGCCGGTCCCGGCCGTCAGCGCGCGCAGCAGGGTGCGGTCGGCGCCGACGCGGGTACGCGGAAGGACCACCGAGACGAGCATCAGGACCCCGGCCGCCCACAGCGCCCCGGCCACCAGGAACAGGACGAGGCCCGCGCCCGAGGACGGCATCGGGCCGCGGTCCCGGGAGAAGACCACCGCCAGGAAGGCGAGGGCGCCGGAGAGCAGGATCGCCGCCTTCGTGTCGGCCCGGCCGATGTCCTCACGGACCGTGGTGAGGAGCCGCTCGGCCATGAAGCGGAGGTCTGCGGCATCCGGCACGGGTGCGGGTATCGGTGTGGGTGTGGGTTCGGGTGTGGGTTCGGGTGCCGGTACGGGCGAGGGTGCCGGTACGGGCGAGGGCGTGGGCGCGGTCATTCCGTGTCCCAGTCGTCGAACTCGGAGCTGGGGCGGCGGGTACGGCCCCGATCCCGGTCGTCGAAGTCCCTCTCGTCGTACCGGCCGTCGTCGTGGCGTCGGTCGTCGTGGGGTCGGTCGGCGGTGTCGCGGTACCGGCGGCGGCGGGCGCGGTCGTCGCGGTCCCGTTCCGAGGACGACTGGACGCGGGTCGGCTCGTACACCGTCCGTGCCCCGTCGTCCCGCGTCTCCCGCGTGCCCTCCTCCCGCGCACCCTCCTCCCGCCCGTCCTCGTCGCGCTCCTCGTCCCGTTCGTCGTCGCGCCACGGCGGTGCGACGGGCTCGGGCGCTCCGCTGTCCAGGGCGAGCCTTCTGCGGCCCGAACCGGGCGGGTTGAGGACCCGGTTGGCGACTCCGCCGAGGACCGTGCCCGTGCTCTCCCGCAGGAACTCCAGTACCTGGTACATCGGTTCGCCGATGTCGTGCCGCTCCAGGACCCCGGTGTCGAGCAGGCGGTTGAAGACGGCGAGGAAGTCGGCCTGCCCCTCCCGCTTCTCGTGCTGGAGCTCGCGCCTGATCTCCCACTGCTTGTCGGGGTTCATCGCCATGTGGTGCGCGATCTGCGCCAGGTCGCCGCGCCGGAACAGCTCTTCGAGCTCGCGGGCCCGCTCCGCGACGAGCGCCCGCTCGCCCAGCTCCTTGAGCCGCCGCTGCTCCAGCTCCCGCTCGTCGACCTGGATCGACACCTCGATGATGTCCCGCTCGCCGACCTTCTCCTTGATGGCGTCGGCCAGGTCGATGAAGACCAGGACCCGGACGCGCAGACCCAGGTCCTCGCCGAGGCTGAAGCGCCCGGACTTCAGCTCCTCGCGTACGGCCTCGTCGGCGCGCTGCGCGTCGGTGAGCCGGAACCGCCTGGACACCGTCCGCAGCGCGTCCAGGAGGTCGTCCCGGAGCAACTCGGCCACGTTCCACACCTGTTGGGTGACGACGAGGTACGGGTCCGCCACCTCCCACACCACCCGTGCGGCGGCCTTGAAGAAGATGCCGTCCCCGGAGGCGGGCAGGCTCAGCTCGAACTCGGTGACATGGCGGCCGGTCAACACCTCGAAGACGGTGTACGGAGAGCCCAGCAGGGGCTTGTTGGTGTCCTCGGTGCGGTCGGGCCACATGATCCGGTGGCCGCCGTTGCGGTAGAGGAGCACCGCCGCGACCGCGCCGCTGGTCCGCCGGTACGGCGGCGACACCTCGCTGAACAGCGGCCCCGCGGCCTTCTCCCCGCCCGGCTGCCCCGACGGCTCCGGTGGGTCCGACCGCTCCACCTGCTCCGGCTTCTCCGGCCGTCCTCGCCGCCCGGCCTGCTGACCACGCTGTCCGCGCGCTCCTTGTGCGCCCTGTGCGCCCTGCGCTTCCTGTGCGCCCTGCCGGCGTCGCTGTCCCTGCCCGCCGCCCTGGCCGCCGCCCTGGCCACCGTTCTGCCCGCCGCCCTGGCCACCGTTCTGCCCGCCGCCCTGGCCGCCGTTCTGGTTCCGGGGGTCGTTCATCGCTCGGCTCCTTCCGCCACCGCGTCCCACATCCGGCCCGCGGCCCGCCGGTCCATCGGCCGGTCACGGTCGCCGACCAGTTCCTTGAGCAGCCCGCGCAGCCGGTCGCGGTCCCTGCGGGTCACCCCGAGCAGCGGCAGCAGCCGGCAGACGTGGTCGAGCGCCTCCTCGTCCTTCGCCGCGCGGCGGAGCAGGCTCCCCAGGCCGTCGAGTGCCGCATCTCCCGAGCGCGCTGTGCCGAGCGTGTGGCGCAGCAGCCCCGCGAGGTGCGGTGCGAGGGAGGGGCGGGTCGCGAGCAGGGCCACGAGGAGCGGCCGGGCGGCGTGCGCCTCCAGCTCGGGTACGTCCCGCAGCCCCCAGAGGTGGGTGGTCCGGAACGTCAGCGTGTTGAGCATCGAGACGAGGACCAGGTTGGCCAGGTTGAGCCGTCCGTCGCGGAGCCACGCCGCCATCCGCCGGACGACCGTCTCGGGGTCCCCCGAGGCGAGGAGCCGGACGACACTGAACGAGGCCGTGCCGATGACGTCCACGTCGGTGGCCTCCCGGCGGCGCACCACCCGCGCGAGCTCGTCGAGCGAGCCCGTCACGGTCCCGGCCGCGAGGACGTAGCCGTGGGCGAGCAGGACGGTGTCGAGGAGGTCCTCGTCGGCTCCGCTCGCCCACTCCTTCAGGACGGCGACGACGGCCGGCTGCACGCGCGGGTTGCGGGCGGCCTCCGCGAGCGCCGTGGCGGCCGCCATCCGCGGTACGGCGCTGTCCATGGCCGCCATCGGGGCGATCAGCTCGCCGAACCCGTAGATCCAGTCCCAGGAGCAGAGCACCCCGGCGGCGATGGAGGCCCGTACCCACACCTCGGGGCGCGGGTCGTGGCAGAGCGTCCTGAGCCAGCGGGAGACCGGGCCGCGCACGTTGTGGTAGCCGTCCCAGATCTCGGCGAGGACGGCCGTGGCCAGCGCCTCGCCCTGGAAGCGGACGGCCCGGACGGGGACCTTGGCCGGCCCGAGGTCGAGCTCGCCGTCCTCGAGGACCGAGCGGGCGAGGACTGGCCTGCTGTCTGCGTGGGTGCCGAAAAGCCGTCGCCCCGGCGGCTGTTCGGGGTCGAGGGTGGAGGCCAGCTCCCAGGTGAGGAGCTCGGCGGCCTCGGCGGCGATGCTGTACGCGGAGCCGTTGAAGACGGCGACGGCGATCCGGAACGCGGTGGCGTTGAGGGCGGGCAGCGCCTCCGGCAGCGTGCCGGGACGGTCCGCGCCGGCGAACCAGGAGCGCGCCTGCGCGCGGACGAACGCCGAGCAGTCCTCCAGGAGTTCCGCGTCGGTCAGCTCCTCCTTCTGCCGCCGTGCCAGGTGGTCGGCGAGCCGGGCGGCCTCCCGGGGCCGCAGGGCGTCGAGGCCGAGGGCCTTGGTGACGTCCGCGCGCCGGGCCAGGGCCCGCGCGCCGTCGAGTGCGCCCTCGGGCTCGCCCCGCAGCAGCGTCCGCAGGTGGCGGTGGAGGACCTCGTCGGAGGGCGGCGGCGGGCAGTACATCCCGTACCGTCCGCGCAGCAGCCGGTCGGCGAGGTCGCCGCTCTCGACGAGGACGACTCCGTACGCATCCTGTCCGCGCAGCTGCTCGCTGAACCGGTCGAGGTGGAGTTCGGAGAGGCGTACGCGGGTCCTGCGGGGCCGGTCGCGGTGCTCGTCACCGCCCCGGTGCGGCTCGTGCTCGGCGCGGCCGTCGTCGGACGGCAGTTCGAGGAGGTGGCCGAAGCCGCGTTCCAGGGCCGCCGTGTCGATCTCGTCGACACGGTGGCGGGGGTCGAGCCGGTTGACCTTGTGGTCGGTGACCTCGGAGAGCAGGGCGAGGGCGGTGGCCTTGCGGCCGCTGCCGGGTTCGCCACACAGGACGAGGAGCCGGTTGCCGCGCAGGAGGTCCCTCATCCGCGCGTAGCCGGGGACTTCGCGGTACACGTCGTCCAGGTGCAGGAGCGTCTCCTGCGGCACCGCGCCCTGGACCAGTTCGGGCCGGGTGCCCGCCCAGAACTGGGTGATCCACTGGTTGCCCTCGTAGATGTGGCCGTCGCCGCCGATGTCGTAGCTGCGGCCGGCCGGGCGGGGGGCGAGGGTGCGCAGGGCGGCGCGCGCGGTTCCGGCGCCGCCGGTGCCGCCCACGCCGTCGACCGGGCTGCGGCCCGCCCGCTCGAACGGGTTGGCCTCGGGCGGCTGTTCGCCACCGGCTCCTTCGGTACGGTCGGTGGCGCCACGGTCCGTACCGGACCGGTCGGAGCCCGACCGTTCCGACCGATCGGATCCCCCGGCCCTGTCGCCTCCCGACCTGCCGTCCGACCTCTCGTCCGCCCTGTCGCCTCCCCCGGCCGCGGGGCCGTCGTCGCGGGCCGCGTCCTGCCCGGAGGCGTCGTCGTCGCTCATGCGCCCTCCCCCGTGCGAACGCCGGTGAAGTCGCCGTTGATCGTGTTCCCCTCGAACACGTTCAGGTCACGGCCCGCTCTGTACTGCCTGCTGCCGTCGGTGGGCGGTGGGCCGTCCCCCCGCGCCGGCCCACCGCCGGTCTCGGTGTCACCCGTGCCACGCCCGCTCTCCTCGCCCGGCAGCGGCGGCGCCGGGAGGCGGGGGATGTGGAACCAGGCGATCTCGTCGGTCTCCTTGGAGCGCACCCGGGCCGGCCGGTAGTGCCCCGGCTCGACGTAACGGCCGCCCTCGACGACCACGTTGGCGTAGAGCCAGTCCGAGACGACCACGAGCAGGTCGGCCTCGGGCGCCGCGGCCATGACCTCCTTGGCCGTGGGGCTGTCGCAGAGCCTGCAGGCGAGGTCGACCGCCCGCCCGACCAGGCCGTGGCCGTCCTCCAGGACGAGTCCCGCGTTCATGCCGACCCGTATCCGCAGCCGGTCGCGGCGCCCCGCGTTGTGCTCGCGGAGGCTCTCGTACAGGGTGTCGATCCACCGTCCGACGACGAACATCGGCGGTACGTCGGGGCGCAGCGCCGCGAGGATGCCGTCGCCGCGGTCCTCCTGGTGGACGGTGTCCGGTTCGACGCCGATGGCGGCGTACGCCTCGCCGAACGCCTCGTACATGGTGGCGCGCATCAGCCGTTTCGCGTCCATGCCCAAGGTGCCGGATCCGACGGCGTCACCGAAGACGACCAGCCGGTGGATCGCTCCCGCGCTCGCTCCTACGCTCGCTCCCGCAGTGCTCACTCGGACTCCCTGTGTATGCCGTGGTGCCGTGGTGACGGGTCAAGCCTGGCCGCGCGCGGCGGCCGGCAATGTAGCCGTTTACACACCCGGCGGAGATTTCTCCGCCGTGGGCGTGCGGGGTGGTCTGCCCTGGGCCAGGAGGAGCAGGACGGGCATGTCGACGACGACGACCCGGCGGTTGGCGGTGCGGACGACGTCCTGTTCCCGCAGCAGCCGGAGGGCCTTGGCCACCGCCTCCCTGGTCGCCCCGACGGCGGCGGCCAGGTCGTGCTGCGGCAGCGGGAGTTCGAGTACGGTCCCGCTCTCGGCGCGCCGGCCCGCCCGCTCGGCCAGTTCGACGAGGCGGGCGGCGAGCCGCTGGAGCACCGTCTCGGAGGCGAGGGCGCGGCGCTCGACGTCGGCGCTGCGCAGCCGGGCGGAGAGCTGCCGCATGATCAGTGCGGTGGCGTGCGGGTGGGTGGCGAGGAAGTGCCGGAAGCGGTCGCCCGAGACGGCCACGGCCTCCACGCGGCCGAGCGCGGTGACGGTGGCGCTGCGCGGCCGCCGGTCCACGGCGGCGAGGTCGCCGACGACCTCGCCCGCGCCGCGCAGGGCGAGAATGAGCCGGGTGCCGCGCTCCGTCTCGACGGAGACGACCGACCAGCCCGAGGTGAGCGCGAGGACGTACGCGGAGGTGTCGCGCTCACGGATCATCACCTCGCCGGGATCGTAGGAGCGGGGGCTTCCCGCGGCGAGGAGTGCCCTGCGGTCCTGGTCGGGCAGGGCGTGGAGGAACGAGCGGTCCTGGCCGAAAAGACTCACCGTCACTCACCCCCGCTCCCGCCCGATCCGCCCGCGCGGCCTTGCGGCCACGTGAAGGAACCGCGCACGTCTGCGCCCTCGCGTGTGTTGGACCCACCTCAAGTGCCGTGCGTCATCACTCTGTTGACGCTGCGTCACGCCGTGGGGTGAAGAACGCTAGGGGTTGGCGAGAAGACGTGCCAACGAGCACGGGGGGCGCAGGGGAGCGCCTCCATCCACTCCCCTGCGCCCCCCGTGACGGCACCGTTACAGACGCGGATCCACCGGCTCGGACTCCAGTGCGAGCACCGCGAAGACGGCCTCGTGCACCCGCCAGAGCGGCTCCTCCTCGGCCAGCCGGTCCAGCGCCTCCAGGCCAAGCGCGAACTCGCGGAGCGCCAGCGAGCGCTTGTGGCCGAGGAACCGGTTGCGCAGCCGCTCCAGGTTCTCCGGGCGGGTGTACTCGGGGCCGTAGATGATCCGCAGGTACTCACGGCCGCGGACCTTCACCCCCGGCTGGACGAGCCTGCCGTCGGCGCCGCGCACGAGTGCGGCGAGCGGCTTGACGACCATGCCCTCGCCGCCGGCCGCGGTCATCTCCAGCCACCAGTCGACACCGGCCCGTACCGACTCCTGGTCGCCCGTGTCGACGATCAGCCGGCGCGTGACCTGGAGCAGACCGGTCGGGTCGGCCTCGACCAGCCGGTCGAGCCATCCGAGCTGCTCGTCGTGGGGTACGGCCGCCAGCGAACGGCCCCGCACGGCGAGGACCTGGAAGGGCGCGAAGCGCACGCCTTCGAGCCCCTGCGTCGGCCAGCAGTACCGTCGGTACGCCTCGGTGAACGCCTCGGCGTCCGCCGCCCGTTCCCGCTGCTTGGCCAGGAGCGCGTCCACGCCCGCGATCCCGCGCGCCGCCGCCTGCTCCAGTGCGCCGAGCGCGCCGGGGAAGACGGCGCGGGAGGCCGCGCCGACGGCCGCGTACTGCGAGCGGAGCAGCCCGGCCGACTTCAGCGACCAGGGCATGAGCTCGCCGTCGAGCAGCAGCCAGTCCGTGTCGAGCGTCTCCCAGAGACCGGCGGCGGTGATCGCCGAGCGCAGCCGCGCCAGGACCTCTTCGGTGACCGCCTCTTCGTCGAAGAAGGGGCGTCCGGTACGGGTGTGCAGCGCGCCGGTGGGGCCGTCGACCCCGAACCGCTCGCGCGCCGCGGCCGCGTCGCGGCAGACCAGCGCGACCGCCCGCGAACCCATGTGCTTCTCCTCGCACACGACCCGTTCGACCCCGTCCGCCTTGTACTGCGCGAACGCCTCCGCCGGGTGCTCCAGGTAGCCCTCCCGCTTCGAGGTCGCGGTCGGCGCCATCGTCGGCGGCAGGTGGGCGAGCAGCCGCGGGTCGACCGCGAACCGGCTCATGACTTCGAGCGCGGCGGCCGCGTTCTCCTCGCGTACGGACACGTTGCCCATCTGCCGGGTCTCCACGATCCGGCGTCCGTGCACGTCGGCGAGGTCGAGGGGCCGTCCCTCGTGGCCGCCTGGCGCGTCGGTGAGGAGCGGGCGGGCCGGCTCGTACCAGACCTTCTCCGCCGGTACGTCGACGAGCTCGCGCTCCGGCCAGCGCAGCGCGGTCATCTTCCCGCCGAAGACCGCGCCGGTGTCCAGGCAGATGGTGTTGTTGACCCAGGAGGTGTTCGGGACGGGCGTGTGGCCGTAGACGACGGTGGCCCTGCCCCGGTACTCCTCCGCCCACGGGTAGCGCACGGGCAGCCCGAACTCGTCGGTCTCCCCCGTCGTGTCCCCGTACAGCGCGTGCGAGCGCACCCGGCCGGAGGTCCGGCCGTGGTACTTCTCCGGCAGACCGGCGTGGCAGACGACCAGCTTGCCCTCGTCGAGGACGTAGTGGCTGACGAGCCCGTCGATGAACGCGCCCACCTCGGCGCGGAACTCCTCGGTCTCGCGCCCCAGCTGCTCGATGGTCTCGGCGAGGCCGTGGGTCTCCTGGACCTTGCGGCCCTTGAGCCAGCGGCCCAGCTTGTTCTCGTGGTTGCCGGGCACGCAGAGCGCGTCCCCCGCCGCCACCATGGACATCACGCGCCGCAGGACGCCCGGGCTGTCCGGGCCCCGGTCGACGAGGTCGCCGACGAAGACGGCCGTACGGCCCTCGGGGTGGTGGCCGTCGACGTACCCGAGGCGGGCGAGCAGGGTCTCCAGCTCGGAGCGGCAGCCGTGGATGTCACCGATGATGTCGAAGGGTCCTGTGAGGTGGCGCAGGTCGTTGAACCGCTTCTCCAGGACGACCTCGGCGGCCTCCACCTCCTCGACGCTCCGCAGGACGTGCACCTTGCGGAAGCCCTCGCGCTCCAGGCCGCGCAGCGAGCGCCGCAGCTCGCGGCGGTGGCGCTGGACGACGTGCCGGGGCATGTCGGCGCGGTCGGGGCGGGCCGCGTTCCGGCTCTGGCAGAGCTCCTCGGGCAGGTCGAGCACGATCGCGATCGGGAGCACGTCGTGCTTCCGGGCCAGCTGGACGAGCTGGCGCCTGGCCTCCTGCTGGACGTTGGTGGCGTCGACGACGGTCAGCCGGCCGGCCTCAAGACGCTTGCCCGCGATGTAGTGCAGGACGTCGAAGGCGTCCTTGCTGGCGCTCTGGTCGTTCTCGTCGTCGGCGACCAGGCCCCGGCAGAAGTCGGAGGAGACGACCTCGGTGGGCTTGAAGTGGCGGCGCGCGAAGGTGGACTTGCCGGAGCCGCTCGCCCCGATCAGGACCACGAGGGACAGGTCGGTGACGGGCAGCCTGCGGGCGCGGGTGGCGGCGCTCGCGGCCTCGGTTCCGGTCTCGGTCGTCATGCCTGCTCCTCCTTCGGTGTGGTCGGGGTGGTGGGGGCGGTCCGCTCGGTCGGGGCGGTCCGGTCGGCCGGGGCGGTCCGGTCGGCCGGGGCGGTCCGGTCGGCCGGGGCGGTCCGGTCGGCCGGGGCGGTCTGGGCGCCCTGGGTGAAGACGGCCATCTGGGTGGGCGGCCCGACCTCGGGGTCGTCGGGGCCGACGGGCGTGAACTCGACGCCGTATCCGTACTGTTCGGCGACGCGCCCCGCCCAGGCGCGGAACTCCTCGCGGTTCCACTCGAAGCGGTGGTCGCTGTGCCGGACGTGTCCGGCCGGCAGGGACTCCCAGCGGACGTTGTACTCCACGTTCGGTGTGGTCACGAGGACCGTCCGGGGGCGCGCAGAGCCGAACACGGCGTATTCGAGCGCGGGCAGCCTGGGCAGGTCGAGGTGCTCGATGACCTCGCTCAGGACCGCCGCGTCGTAGCCGGTGAGCCGCTTGTCGGTGTACGCGAGCGAGCCCTGGATCAGCTTCACCCGGCCGGCCTGGCGCTCGCCGAGCCGTTCGAGGCGCAGCCGGCGCCCGGCGACGGTCAGGGCCCGTACGGACACGTCGACGCCGACGATGTCGGTGAAGCGCACGTCCTTGAGCAGCGCCTGCACCAACTGGCCCTGTCCGCAGCCGAGGTCGAGCACCCGGGTCGCGTCCGCGGCGCGCAGGGCGGCGAGGATCGCGTCCCGGCGCTGGACGGCGAGCGGCACCGGCTTCTCGTCGGTGTCGGTCGTCTCGTCGACCGCGTTGTCGACGGCCTCGACGTCGAGGCCGTCGGCCTCGGCGAGGCGCGCGAGCTCCAGGCGCTCCATGGCGTCCCGGGTCAGGCCCCAGCGGCGGGAGAGGTAGCGGCTGGTGATCAGCTGCTGCTCGGGGTGGTCGGCCAGCCAGCCGTCACCTGCGCGCAGCAGCTTGTCGACCTCGTCGGGCGAGACCCAGTAGTGCTTGGCGTCGTCGAGGACGGGCAGCAGGACGTACAGCTGGTTGAGCGCGTCGGCGAGCCGCAGCTCCCCTTCGAGGACGAGGCGCACGTAGCGCGAGTCGCCCCACTCGGGGAACGCGGTGTCCAGCTCCACCGGCTCCGCCTCGATCATGTCCCAGCCGAGGGGCGCGAACAGCTTGCGGACCAGTTCGGCTCCGCCGCGGGCGGGGAGCGCCGGAACCTCGACGCGGAGCGGCAGCGGCGCGGCGGCCCGCTCGGGCATCGCCTTGCAGGCACCGTGCAGGGCGCTCTTGAAGACGGTGGCGAGGGCGACGGCGAGGAGCGAGGACGCGGCGTAGGGCCGGTCGTTCACGTACTGCGCGAGCGCGGAATCGGGGGCGCCGCCCCGGCCCTTGCCCTTACCGCGCCGCACAAGACCCACGGGGTCGATCTCCAGGAGGAGCGCGGCCGTGCACCGCTCGGCGGTCGCCTCGGGGTAGAGGACGTGCGCCGTGCCGTGCGAGGTCGAGAACGTCTGCGCGTTGTCGGGATGCTTGTGCAGCAGGAAGCCCAGATCGGTCGCGGGACGCTCGGGGGTGCCGGTGGTGCTGATCGTCAGGAACACACGTCCGAGTATGGTCCGAGAGCCCGGCTCCGACCAGGCATTTTTCCTCGCCGCCGACCCACCGACCCACCGTGCCCCGTGCCGCCGTGCCGGTGGCTACACCCCTCGGTACTCCACCGGGTCGTCGTCACCCCGCCCGGGACGCGAGGGCGGCGGACAGGGCCGCGACACGGTCGGGGCCCACCCGGCAGCAGCCGCCGATCAGCCGGGCCCCGGCGGCGGGCCAGTCCCGCATCCGCTCCGGGTCGAAGGACCCGGTGCCGCGCCAGGCACGGGCACCGGCGTCCCACTCCTCCCCGCTGTTGGGGTAGACGACGACCGGCTTCCCCGTGGCCCCGGCCGCGATCTCCACGGCCCGCGCCGCGTCCGCCGGCTCGCAGCAGTTGACCCCGACCGCGAGCACCTGGTCGTTCCCCGCGACGAGCCCGAACGCCTCGGCAAGCCCCTGCCCGGCCCTGGTCCGCTCCCCCGCCACGGTGTACGAGAGCCAGACCGGCACCCCGCACCCCTCGACGGCCCGCAGCAACGCCTCCCCCTCGACCATGTCCGGCACCGTCTCCAGGGCCAGCACATCCGGCCCCGCCGCCGCGAGCACCTCGATCCGGGGCCGGTGGAACCGCTCGAGCTCCCGCACGGTCAGCCCGTACCGTCCCCGGTACTCGCTGCCGTCGGCGAGCATCGCTCCGTACGGCCCCACCGACGCGGCCACCCACACCGGCGCCGCCGCGCCCTCCGCCGCCGCCCGGGCCAGCTCCACGCTCCGCCCGAGCAGCCGCGCCGCCTCCGCCCGTGCCACACCGCGCCGGGCGAAGCCCTCGAAGGTGGCCTGGTAGCTCGCGGTGATCAGCACCCGGGCGCCCGCCCGCACATAGGCGGTGTGCGCCGCCTCGATCTGCTCGGGCCCGTCGGCGAGCAGCCGCGCCGACCACAGCTCGTCGCCCAGGTCGCAGCCCTGGGCCTCCAACTGGTTGGAGAGCCCGCCGTCGAGGACGAGCACGTCCCGGGCGAGCGCCTCGGCGAGGGTGCGGACGGGTCTCATCGCGCGCCTCCGCTCAGCCGAGCTGCGACTGGACCTGGGCGGAGATCAGCTCCAGATGGTCCAGGTCGTCCAGGTCGAGGACCTGGAGGTAGATCCTGGACGCCCCGATCGCTCCGTACCGCCCGATCTTGTCGACGACTTCGGCGGGCGATCCCGCGAGACCGTTCGCCTTCAGCTCCTCCACGTCCCGCCCGATGGCCGCCGCCCGACGGGCCACCTCCGCGTCGTCCTTGCCGACGCAGACCACCAGGGCGTTGGAGTACACAAGCTCGTCCGCCCGGCGACCGGCGGCCTCGGCGGCGGCCCGGACGCGCCCGAACTGCCGCTCGCTGTCCTCCAGCGAGGCGAAGGGGATGTTGAACTCGTCGGCGTACCGCGCGGCCAGGCGCGGGGTGCGGGTCGCGCCGTGCCCTCCGATGAGCACCGGGATCCTGGCCTGGGCCGGCTTGGGGAGCGCGGGCGAGTCGGCGAGCTGGTAGAACTCGCCCTCGTAGGAGAACTTCTCGCCCAGCTCGGTGTTCCACAGCCCGGTGACGATCGCCAGCTGCTCTTCGAGACGGCCGAACTTCTCCTTGGGGAACGGGATGCCGTA
Organism: Streptomyces sp. NPDC048370; assembly: GCF_043200825.1. Classification (NCBI taxonomy): domain Bacteria; kingdom Bacillati; phylum Actinomycetota; class Actinomycetes; order Kitasatosporales; family Streptomycetaceae; genus Streptomyces; species Streptomyces sp. NPDC048370. The sequence goes on from NZ_JBICYI010000005.1 coordinate 426,753, forward strand.
CGCCCGGTGCTCCTCCTCGAACCAGCCGGCCCCCAGGCCCAGTTCGACCCGGCCGCCGGACATCTGGTCGACCTGGGCGACCTGGATGGCCAGGACTCCGGGGAGGCGGAACGTGCCGGCGGTCATCAGCGTGCCGAGCCGGATCCGCCGGGTCTCCCGGGCGAGGCCGGCCAGGGTGATCCAGGCGTCTGTCGGCCCGGGCAGCCCGTCGGCCGAGCCCATGCTGACGTAGTGGTCGGACCGGAAGAAGGCGTCGAAGCCGAGGTCCTCGGTGGCCTTGGCGACCGTGAGCAGGGTGTCGTAGCTGGCCCCTTGCTGGGGCTCGGTGAAGATTCGAAGATCCATGCCTCCATCCTGCACCGCCGGGCGGCCGTCAACCTTTCCGTCAGCCCCAGGGCCGCTCCTGCCCGGTCGGGTGAATATCGGACTCTCCGGCGGGGCGCGTCCCGCCGGGCCAGTGACCGTGGCCCGGCACGCGTCGTTGGCTCGGGCGGAGCCGGACCGCCCGGCGCCCGCGTGCCGGCGGCCGCTGCCGGTGCGTCGTTCTCCCATGTCGCCCGTCCCTCCGGGGAAGGGCCTGGGCCGAGGAGGCCGCCATGTCCCAGGAAGCCGCGCCCGAAAGGGCGATGCCCGAGCAGCCGGTGCAGCAGTCCGTGCCCGAGCAGAAGGGCGCCGGCGCCCCCAAGGGCCTGCTGCAGCAGATGGAGGAGCTGATGGCGGCGCTCACCGCCGACCTGTCGCAGCTCGACGCCGACCTTCAGTCCTCGGCGGACCGTCTGGAGACCGAGGCGAAGGACGAGCCCCGCGCGGGCTGACGGCTCCCCGGCCGCCCGCCGGCGACTCATGACGACCCCGCCGGACCCGCCCGGCCCCGGGCGGCATCGGGCGGCCGGTCCCGCTCCCGGACCGCGAGCCTGCGCAGCATCCCGCGCACCCGGTCGTTCGACTCGTCGGCGGCGTCGATGGCCTCGATGCACTGCCAGTACAGCCCCTCCTCGTCGGTCGCGCAGGCCACGCCGACCAGGGCGATCCCCACTTCCCCGAGCAGCGCCCCGAGCGCGGTCAACGCCACGCGCGGATTGACCACTTCGGTGAGCTGGGCGGCTCTCGGTCCGCCCGTCCCGAGCACGGGGTGGTCGCTCACCGTCCCGCGCCCGCCGCCGATCTCGCTCAGCCCCCGCGCCTCGCTCCGCAGCTCCTGCGGTCCGCAGAGGGCGAGATGACTCCCTATCGCCTGCGCGAGGGCCTGGGCCTGCCAGGCCTCCGCGACGATGTCCATGGCCGTCCCGCTCTGTGCGAGCGCGTGCCGGCCTGCCGCGATCAGTCGCTCCGCTTCCATGTACGCCGCCCCCGTTCGTACGACTTACTGCCCACTGACTCCATTACCCAGCGTGAAGGCGCCTGAGCCCCAACGCCAGAGGAATTCGGAAATCTGTGGACAGGAAGCTCGATGGGGCAATCTCGATCACTCCGAAGAGTGACGAAAACCGTTTTCGGTCGCGCGCCCGTCCCCACCCGGGGGTCGTCCGGCGGGAAAGCGGAGTTCATTCCTTTCGATCTTCGCCGCCAGCGCGGCGAGTGGATCGACGCCCAACACCTCGCAGAACTGCAGCAGATAGGCCAGCACGTCCGCGACCTCGTCCTCGACCCGGTGGGCCTTTTCCGGGTCCTCCATCACCCGCTGCGCCTGCTCGGGCGTCAACCACTGGAAGATCTCCAGGAGTTCGGCCGCCTCGACGCTGAGCGCCGCCGCCAAGTTCTTGGGGGTGTGGTACGGCTGCCACTCCCGCGCGGCCGCGAACTCGGCCAGCCTGCGCTGCAATCCCGCTACATCCAGTTCACTCACGCCCCAGGTCTACCACCGACACCCCCGGTGTCTCGCGTGCGTATCCCGCGGCCCACTCCCCCACCGTGCCGACGCACCGGATGTGCCCATCGGCGCAGATGTCGGCGGCGAGGCCGAACAGCGCGCGCAGCTGGGGTCCGTCGAGGGACCGGTCGAGGCCGTCGGCGAGGATCGTCAGGGTCCTCATGGCGGCGGGCACCTCGCCGAGCTGGTCCATGGCGAGCACGCCCGGCCCGGTGAGCAGGACGAGCGCGAGGGCGAGATAGCGCAGTTCGCCGTCGCCGAGCCGGCCGAGCGGGGTCGCGCCGGGCGCCCTGCGCGGCGCCGGAACCACGGCGTCCCCCGCCGCCCACGCGGACGGCGTGGCCGAGGTGGCATGGCCGGCCGAGGTGGCATGGCCCGCCGATGCGGCCGCGCCCGGCCACCTCGCGCCGCCCGGTGCGCGCTCGAGCAGCGCCCGTACTGTCGCGTCGGGCAGCTCCTCCACCCGCAGCCCGGTCACGACGCCCGCGCAGCCGGCGCCCGCCACCGCCGCGAGCCGGGCGTGGCGGCGCGGGCACTCGGCGGCGGTGCGGTGCAGCACCTCGGCCAGGTTGTCGCAGCCGCGCCGCAGCCTCCCCTCGCCGATCGCCACGGGTCCCCGCATCCGCGCGGGCTGCGGATCGCAGGGGAACACCGAACGCAGCGCCACCACCACCTGCTCGGCCGCCGCCAGGACTTCCAGCTGCCCCTTCGTCTTGCCGGCCACCCGCAGCGGGAGCAGCGCGGTGCCGAGGAGGTCGTCGGGGAAGGGTGCTCGGGTGACGGGCGTGGCACCCGCGGTGTGCCATTCGGCCTGGACGGTGCTGCGGCCGGGGTCGCGGAGCGCGGTGGTGAGCAGCGTACGGCCGCGGCAGGTGAGCCGTTCGCCGACGATGCGGAGCGTGGGTTCGGCCTGGACCGCGAGGTCGAGGCGGACGGGCCCGGCCGGGCCGTCGACGGTGCAGCCGATCCGGAAGCCCCGCCTTCCCTGGGCGTCCGGCCGGGCCCGTTCGGGCACGCAGGCGACGGCGTCGGGGAACGCGGCGGCCAGGTCCTCTCCGGCGCCGAGCCGGGCGAGCGCCTCGTAGGCCCGCAGGGTGCTGGACTTGCCGCTGCCGCTCGCCCCGGTGAAGAGCGTCACGGGGCCGAGGGGGTGGACGGCGGCGCGGTGGGCGGCGAAGGCCGAGAGGCGGAGTTCGGTGACTGCGGGGCGGGCGGGCCGGCGCGCGGAGGCGTCCATCAGCTGGCGCAGCATGTCGCGACGCGCGGCACGACCACCGGTCCCGCCGTTCCCGCCAGGCCCGCCAGGCCCGCCAGAACCACCGACACCCGGACCACCGACTGCCGGGCCGCGCACGGCCGTAGCACCGCCCGCCGGGCCGCCACCCACCGGAGCACCACCCGCCTGGCCCCCACCCACCGGACCGCCACCGGCCGGGGCCCGCTCCCCGGCGGGGCCGCGTAAGGGGGCCCGGACCGGGGTCGTACAGGCTCGGGATGCGGCGGAGGACGAGGAGGGGGAGGAGACGGAATCGGGCGTGTGGCCGCCGGTGGAGTCCATGATCGGACCGTACGCAGCCCCGCGGATGACGAACCGTTACGCCCTCTCCATCTTCCTACGATCGGGGGACGGTCACCCCGGCCGCGTCCTCTCCGGCCTCCGCGTCGGACGTGCCTTCGACCTCCGTACCGGCCGGAGCGAGCAGGAAGACGTTGCGGTCGACCCGGTGCATGCCGCTGCCGAGCCCGAACACGACGCCGCTGCTGAAGTCCAGGATCCGCTTGGCCACTTCGGTGTCGGCGCTGGTCAGATCGAGGAGGACCGGGATCCGGGCGATGAGGTACTCGGCGACCTCGCGGGCGTCGGCGAAGACCTGCACGCGCAGGACGACCATGCGGCGCTGCTCCGCCGCCTCGTACGGGTCGGCCATCGCGCGGTGGTCGACCCTGGACGGCCATTCGTCACGGCCGCGCAGGGGGACGACCTGCGCGAGGCCCTCCCACTGCTCGTCGGTGACGTCGTACCTCTCGTACCTACTCATGCGCCCATCCTCCCGTTTCTCACCCGTTCGGCCCAACACCGACACGAGTGGACTCCGGCCGACCCGTTCACGGAGGTCGTCAGCGTTCGACCGGCAGTCCGTGCGGTTCCTTGACCCGCTTCATGATGATCTGCGAGTTGACCTCCGTGACGCCCGCGAGTGAGGTCAGCCGCTCGATCCAGAGCCGTTCGTACGCGGCGAGGTCGGCGACCGCGATGCGCAGGAGGCAGCCGGGGCTGCCGAAGAGGCGGTAGGCCTCGATGACGTCGGGGATCTCCTGCAGGGCCGCCTCGAAGGCCTCGACGGTCTCCCGGTCACGCCGGACCTCGATCGAGACGAGCACCTCGAAACCGCGCCCGACGGCCGCGGGGTCGATCACCGCCCGGTACCCCTGGATCACCCCGTCGTCCTCCAGCTGCCGCACGCGCCGCAGGCAGGCGGAGGCGCTGAGGCCGATGCGCTGGGCGAGCTCCAGATTGGTCAGACGGCCGTCGTCCTGAAGCTCGCGCAAGATGCTGCGGTCGATCCGGTCCATAGCGCAATTATGCACGCCTGAATTCATGCTTCCGGCGCCGAACTCGCAATCACATTGCACACAAGCTGACCTATCGTTGCGAAGGCGACTACCTTCGATCCCCGGGACAGACAGCCATGCAGTGGACACGCGACGACCGGCCCCGCCGGATCACCCTCATCAGCACGGGCGGCACCATAGCCAGCCGCTGGCAGGGCACCGGTTACGCCGCCGACGCGTCCGGTGACGACGTCCTGGCCACCTCGGCGCTGCCCGAGGGCGTGACGGTCGAGGTCGTCGACCTCTTCAACGTCAACAGCTCCCGGATGACCTCGGTGCGGCAGCTCACCCTGCTGCACGCGGTCCACGCGGCGCTCGCCGACCCGGGCGTGGACGGCGTCGTGGTCACGCACGGCACGGACACCCTGGAGGAGTCCGCCTTCTTCCTGGACCTCCACCACGCGGACCCCCGCCCGGTCGTCTTCACCGGCGCGCAGCGTCCGCTCGGTACGGGGGACGGCGACGGCCCCGGCAACGTGTACGACGCCCTGCAGGTCGCCGCCTCTGTGCGCGACCTGGGCGTCCTCGTGGTCTTCGACGGCCGGGTGCACGCGGCGCGCGGCACGGTGAAGACGCAGACCCTGGCGGCGGACGCGTTCGCCGATCCCACGGAGAGCGGCCTCGGGAAGGTCGGCTTCGGCAGCGTGCACATCCGCCGCAGCCCGGACCGGCCCACTCCGCTGCCCCTGCCCACGGCGAACCCCGCTTCCGAGGAGCTGCCGCGGGTCGACGTGGTCATGCACCACAGCGACGGCGACCCGCTCTTCCTGAACACCTCCGTCGCGGCCGGCGCCGGGGGCGTCGTCCTCGTCGGTACGGGAGCGGGCAACGCCACCCCCGAGATCGCCGCGGCCGTCGGCGCGGCCGTCGCCCAGGGCACCCTGATGGCCCTCAGCACGCGGGTCCCCGCCGGCCCGATCGCCGAGCTGTACACCGGCGGCGGGGCCGTGGACCTGGTCGCCGCCGGAGCCGTACCCGCCGGGACACTACGGGCGGGGCAGGCCCGGATGGCCGTCCTGGCGACCCTCCTTGCGGACGTCTCCCCGGAGCGCCGCCCGGCCCTGCTGCACAGCCTGCTGAACGGCCCGGCCCGCCCGGAGCCCGCCCTGACGGCGTCCGGCTCCCGCTTCTCCGGCGCTGCCTGACTCCGCCTGACTCCGTCGCGTACGAGAAGGGGAAACGTCACTCCCGCACACAGTGGTGGCGTGACCGGTCACGAGGGCGCGGGATCGGCGACGGCGTGGACGGCTTCGGAGACTCCGACGCCGCTGTGGCATGGCGGCGGATCGCGGACAGGAGCGCGTCCACATCGGCGGCCGAGTGCGCGAACGACGTCACGAACCGGACCACGCCCGGCTCCCAGCGGTCGTGGTAGAAGGCGTAGCCGTCGGCGAGCAGCCCCTTGGTGACGTGAGGGGCGAGCACGCAGAAGACCATGTTCATCTGGGGCTCGGCGGCGGGCAGTTCGACACCCGGGACACCCGCCAGGTCCTCCAGGCCCTCCCGCAGTCGGGAGGCCAGAGCGTTCGCGCGGTCGGCGTTGCGCAGCCAGAGGCCGTCGGAGAGGTAGGCGTCGAGCTGCGCGGCGTGGAAGCGCGCCTTGGCGGCGAGCTGTCCGGCGCGCTTGACGCGGGCGGCCAGTTCGGCGGAGAGGGACGGGTCGAAGGAGATGACCGCGTCCGCGGTCATCGTGCCGTTCTTCGTCGTGCCGAACGACAGGACGTCGATGCCTGCCTTCCAACTCATCTCCGCCGGGGTGACGTCGAGACGGCTGAGCGCGTTGGCGAAGCGAGCGCCGTCCATGTGCACGCCAAGACCGGAGGCCTTGGCGATCAGGCACAGGGTACGGATCTCCTCGACGGTGTACACGCCGCCGGTTTCCGTGCCTTGGCTGAGGGTGAGGGCCGAGGGCTGGACGCTGTGCACGTCGCCCGCGCGCCGTCGTATCTCGCGCAGCAGGGCCTCGGGGTCGACCTTGCTGTCGGCGCCGGGGACGGTGACGACCTTGGAACCGCCCGTGAAGAACTCGGCGGCACCGCACTCGTCGTTGTGCACATGGCTCCCCCAGTGGCACAGGATGCTTCCCCAGGGGCGGGCGAGGGCCGACAGGGCGAGGCCGTTGGCGGCGGTTCCGGAGGAGACCAGGAAGACGTCGAGATCGCACTCGAAGACCTCCCTGAGGCGGCGACGGACGGAGTCCGTGTACGGATCGGCGCCGTACGGCATGACATGCCCGGCCGAAGCCGCCGCAACCGCTTCCCAGATCTCGGGAGAGGCGCCGGCCGTGTTGTCGCTCAGGAAGTTCCGTCCCACGGCTTCGCCCTCGCCGGTGTCACGCATCGCGCGTCCAGGTGTCGTTGCCGGCGAGGAGTTGTCCGAGGTCGCCCTTGCCGTGTTGTTCGATGGCGGTGTCGAGCTGGTCGGCCATGAGGGTGTCGTAGACCGGGCGTTGGACGGAGCGGAACACGCCGATCGGTGTCTGGTGGAGGGTGTCGGGGTCGGCGAGCCGGGA